>CAZHIE010000200.1:0-7295 GCA_964532435.1 uncultured Planctomycetales bacterium | reverse complement strand
TACGTGCGCCGCACTTCGGCGTCGTTGATGAGCTGGCTGGGCGTGCCCGAACTGATGACGCGGCCCTGGTGAATGACGTAGCTGCGGTCGGTCACGCGCAGCGTCTCATGCACGTTGTGGTCGGTGAGCAGAATCGCGATGCCGGCGTCGCGCAGCCGGTTGATCTCGACGCGCAGATCCTCGACCGCTTTCGGGTCGACGCCGCTGAACGGCTCGTCGAGCAGGATCAGCTTGGGGCTGGTGATCAGCGCCCGCGCGATCTCGAGTTTCCGCCGCTCCCCGCCCGAGACCTGCCGCGAAAGATTGCGGCGCACCTTGGTCAGGCCGAATTGCTCGAGCAGGTGCTCGACCATCTGCTGTCGCTGCGGCCGCCTCCAGCGCATCGTCTCGCAGATCGCCATCAGATTCTGCTCGACCGTAAGCCGCGTGAAGACGCTCGGTTCCTGAGAGAGGTAGCCGATGCCGCGCCGGGCGCGCTTGTACATTGGCAGATGCGTGATGTCCTGCCCGGCGAAGCGCACGCGCCCGCCTTCGGGCGTAATCATGCCGACGGTGATGCGAAATGAGGTGGTTTTGCCCGCGCCGTTCGCGCCGAGCAGCCCGACGACTTCGCGCTCGTCGACCTGATAGCTGACGCGATCGACGACGGTTCGGCCGTTGTAGGCCTTTACAAGATGTTCGGCCTCAAGGAGCATAGCGCCTCATCGCACGAGGGGGGCCGCCGCGGCTGTTGACAACCTGTGAAAACACGCGCAAGTGCCGACGAATCTTGAGCATGTGCGCACGCGGCTGCGGTTCGGCGTGGAAACGCGCGGCCGGGTGCTTGGCCCGGATGCCTGGGAGCGATTCCGGCTTTGTATTGCAATGAGTTGCATTCGCTCGATTCGCACGATTCTCGCCCGGAATCCCGTCTTGCCGGCCCGCACAACCCGGCCGGCACGACGCGCCTGGAAAGCGCTGCGCAACTCCCGGTCGCGGGATGTTGACAACTCCGCCGCGGCGCGCATCAACCACAACGTTCAGCGAATGAATCGCATTCGGCCGAGGTCCGGTAGATACCACGTGCCGCGCCCGTTCCACGGAACCGGGCCGGGAAGATACACGAACGCGGCCCGCCCGACAATTTGATCGACCCGCACCGTGCCGAGGTGGTACGTGCCGGCGACGAGGTCTTTGACGAGGTGCTCGCCGGCGGTTTCCCATTCGCGGCTGTCATGGCTGTCGGGGCTGTTGTCGCCGAGGACGAAGTATTCGCCATCGTAGAGCGTGAAGGGCCGGCCGGCGAAGGCGCGCTCCGTCCGCCCGTTCGTCTGCGTGTAATGCACGTCGCGATCGACGCGCAGATGATCGAGCTCGAAGCGCAGTCCCGTGGCGGCCAGTCGCATGTCGATCGGGCGAATGCCGCAGCGCATGCGCAGTTGCGGGATGTCCGGCGAGTATTCCGCGTCGGTTGTCGAAAGGACTTCGCGGCCGTCGATCGCGACGTAGACGCGTTGATCGACGTGCGCGAATTCGACGTGGGCGGCGGTCCCGCGCGGCAGCGGCTCGGTGCGGCGCTCGATCTGGCGCGGCGCTTCCGGCTCGGGAAACTGGATCGTCAGGCGGACGAGCCCGTCGGCATGAATCTCCGCGCGGAAGTGGTGGGGCGGGCGGGTTAGCTCGATGGCCAGCGTGCCGTCGCCGTCGGTCAGGCGCAGATCTCCGGCGATGCGCACGTCGCCGATGTACGTACCGGACGAGCGGCGGTTGTACGCGTAGACGTCGGTGAAATACTCGCGGCCCGAATCGGCGCTGAACGTGATGCCGCGCTCGCGCGCGTCGAGTCCGTCGTAGCGCAGCGTCCGGGCGTACTTGCCGCTCCAACCGACGCCGGCCTGGTTGCTGCCGTCGGGCTGCCAGCGCGGCAGCTTGGCCGCTTCGCTCTCCGAACTTGGGAAATGGCCCTGGTCGAAAACGACGAGCCAGAGTTGGCGTTGAATCTGCGGCGGCTTGCGCTCGATCCGCCCGTTGATGTACAGATCGCCGTCGAGCAGCTCGACCGACTCGCCCGGCAGCGCGACCAGGCGTTTGATGTAATTCGTCTCCGGGTCGGCCGGGTCGCGAAAGACGATCACGTCCCAGCGCTGCGGGCGAAAGATGCCGCCGATCTCGAACGGCCACTTGTGAACGAGAATCCGATCGCCCGCCTTGGGAAGCAGCCCCCCCGCCGGAACGTCACTATGCGTGTGGCAGTTGGGGCAGAGCGTTTCGCGGACCATCGCGCCCGGCCGAACGCCGCCGCTCGGCGTGCTGGGCAGCCCGACGTCGTATTGCCAGCCGCAGGCCGGGCAGATGACGGTCGCGTGCGCGCCGAGCAGCGTCTCGGCCATCGAGCCGGTGGGGATGATGAACGCCTCGACGAGAAACGCGCGGAAGACGAACGCGAGAATCAGCGCGGTCAGGACGGTCTGGGCCGGCTCGATCGCGCGGCGCGCCCGGCCGCGACGCTGCGCGCCATGCTGATCGGCGTGCGGCGCTTCGGCTGGCAGCGCGGGTGACGGGTGTGGCTCGGCGCACGTCTCGGGTGGGGGCGGCGCGGCGGCCGGCTCGGGCGGCGGCAGACCGCCAGAAAGCGTGGACGGCTCTCGCTCGGCGGGCCGGATTTCGTCGTGTGCGCGATGGATATCGGAACCTCAACGTTGCTGGTTGCCTGCGCCGACGCACAAGAGCCTGCGAAACGGCATCCGCGGCGCGCTGCGCCATTTCGCGCTCGCGGCGGCCCTAGAGCGGCAACGACCCGTTTCTCAGCAGGGCCGCTTCGATCACGGGCAGCGGGTGCTGCTCGCCCTTTCCGATACCCGGGCAGCCTTTGGCGGCGGTTTGCCAGTCGGCAAGGGATTCGACATTGGATTTCCAGAACGGCCACGTGCGGCACTGCACGGGGCGGTCTTCGTAAATGGTGCAGCGCGCCTTTCCGGCGTCGTCGCGCGCGAGGAATTCGCAATCGCCGTTGCGGAGTTCGAGCAGGCTGCGGCGCCAGCCGGCGGCCTTGCGGGTGTGCCGCTCGCGGAATTCATCGGCCGAAAGCTGAAGCCGGGCCGCGATTCGCTCGATTTCCTCGTCGGTGACCCAGACGTAGCCCGGGGCGCCGCCACAGCAGCGGCCGCATTGCGTGCAGCCGAATCGCAATCCGTCGGCATACCACGGCGCCGGCGCGTCGGCGGGCTCGGCGGGCTGCGTGGGCGCGGCGGGCGGGCGCGTACGGGCTCGGCCTGGCGCGGCGGCGCGGGTTGGCTCGGGCAGGTCGCGGTCGCGGCTCACGCCGGTTTCCCGCAGCATTTTTTGTGTTTTTTTCCTGAGCCGCAGGGGCACATGTCGTTCCGCCCGACGACGCGGGCGGTGCGGGCCTGTTCGACGGGCGTGTCGTCGGGCGGCTGTTCCTCGGTCGTGGCGCCCTGCTTGGCGAGTCGGTCGCGCGCCTGTTTCTGCGTGAATCTGTCCATGAACTTGTCCACGAATTCGACCTCCGGCGAGCCCGGCCCAACGGGACTTTCGTGCAATCGTTGCGGGCGCGGCGCGGTGTGGCGGGCGCCCGCGTCCGCACTCTGCCAGTATATGCGTCCGCGGCGCGAGCGGCGAGCGGCGGCGCCCGTCGGGGACTCTCGCGGGATGGGACTTGACGAATGCCGGGGCGCACGTAATAAACCGCGCGCGGGCGCTTGGACGCGATTCGCCCAAGGAGCAGATTCATGGTTCAGTTGCGGGATTGGGATGCGGCGCTGTGGCCGGTCGCGGGCGCGGTCGGCATTGTCGAGGAGGAAGCGCCGGACGTCCGGGCGGACGATCCGGACGCCGCAGAACTCGACGAGAATGAGCTGGATCTTCGCGGCGCGCTGGGGCTGCGCGCGGACGGCCGGCGTCGCACGGACGACGAGGACGAGGAGGCCGAAGGCGAAGAGGAAGAAGGCGAAGCCGACGAGGCGGATGACGAGGAGGCCGACGACGACGACGATGAAGAGGAGTTCGAGGAGGAAGAGGATTTCGACGACGACAGCGAATTCGGCGACGACGACGACGAAAAGGGCTTCGACGACGACGACGAGGATTGACTCGTCGCGCGCGGCTTCGTGCCGCGCGGGGCGCAGCGCGTGCGCCTGCGCACTTGCCTGCGCGGGCAGGGCGGCTCGCGGGGCCGGCGCGGTTCAGGCCGCCGCGCGCGGGGGCCGATAGCGGTCTGCATGAGAACGGTGCAAAGCAAGCCCGCCGCGGTCAGCATTCCCGAGCCCATAGTTGTCGCCGACGCCGCAGAGGTTGTCGCCGGCGCCGAGCCCGCCCCGGCCGTGGAATACGACCGCCGCTCGGGCGATCGCCGCGACGCGGACCGCCGCGGCGAGGTGGAGCGCCGCTCCGGATTCGATCGACGACGTGGCCCCGGCCGCCGGCGCACGGAAGAGCGCAAGGCCGCCGAAGAAGGCCACATGAACGAGTTTCAGCTCGAGTTTCTGATGGCCATGGACGAATATCGGCGCGTAAACAATCGCCCCTTTCCGACGCTGACCGAAGTCCTCGACGTGCTGATGTACCTCGGGTATCGCCAGGTGGCGCCGGTGGGCGAGTTCAAGCTCTCCAAGGGGCGTCAGACCCCGGCCCGGCCGAGCCGTGCGACGGCGGATTAGTCGCCCCCGGCTGTCATTCAGAACCCCAAGCGCCAGCGCGTGGGAGTTAATCCAGCACGCTCGCCCGGCCGAATTGGTCCCCGCAGGCTCACCGCGCGCAATGCTCGCGCGCTGGCGCTTGGGGTTCGGAAGGGCCGCCCACTCGCAGCGAGCGGGCCGCCCGGTGCAGGGCGGGCCTTACGCCTCCCCTTGCGCGATCGCCCGGCTACGCCGTACCTTCCCCGAGCGCAACGTTGACCGAACGGCGCAACACCCCCACGGCAGAATCTGCGCAGTGGGCCAAACCCGGACCATTTCGATGCAGGATTGCGCGTCGGGTCGCCGATAAAAGGCGATGGAGCGCGCGCGTTCCGATCGCGGCGCGCTGTCCGGGGGCAAAGGCCGGTTGGCGAGGATAGCCGTGACTCGACATACGCACCCACGGGGCGATGGATCGCCGCGCCCGGCGCGCAATGGCGTGGGCGTTCGGCGGATTGTGCGGTTTGTGCCGCCTCGGAAGGTGCTCGCGATACGAAAGGCCATCGCCGCGGGGGCGTACGACGTCGACATCCGCCTCGACCTGATCCTCGATTCGCTGATCCACGACGTGAGATGCGCGCACGGCCTGCGCCGACGGGCGTGACCGTCCGCCGTTCGCCCCAGGCCGAGAAGAGTCCACAAGAGCGGACCGCAGCCGCCCTCGGTTGCGTTCAGAAGTGGGGACCGCAGCCGCCCTCGGCTGCATTCTGCCCCTAACCTACCTTTGCCGTCGGACCGGTATACAATCCTGTACGATTCCGGCCGCGCGGTTGACATCGCAGACGGGGCAGGACTATACTGACCAAGCTATAGATGCGTTATGCAGGTTGTGGCTGCAACTGGACTTACGGCGACGGCGCGACGCGCCGCAATCGAGGGATTCGGTGGCCAAGAAGGGGACCGACAAGGCCGCATCGGCCAAACGTGCGCAACGGACCGGCCGGCCCGCTTCGGGCGGCGGCAAGCGCGCCGCGGCCCGTGCCGAGAAACCGGCCGCCGCGCGATCCGCCTCCAAGCGACCCGGCGCGCCCCGCAAGCCGGCCGCTCCGCATATCGCGGCCGGGTCGAAGTCCGCTCCGGGCGCTTCGGTCAAGTCGAATGGGAAGCTCGCGGCCGTGAGCGCACCCGCGGCCGACGCCCCCGAAGTTATCCGAATCGGCAAAAACGCGAGCGGCCTGACCAAAGAAGAGATGCGGCAGTTCAAGGACATCCTGCTCGCCAAGCGGGCGCAGATTAACGGCGATCTGAGCGGCCTGCGCGGGGAGTCGGCCGAATCGACCCGTCGCGAGGCGGCGGGCGACCTGTCGAGCATGCCGATTCACATGGCCGATCTCGGGTCGGACAATTTTGAGATGGAGCTGACGTTCGGCCTGCTGGAAGGGGAGCGGGCCGTTCTGAACGAAATCGACGACGCACTGGAGCGGATGCGCGCGGGAACGTACGGCGTCTGCATGGCCACGGGCAAGCCGATCGGCAAGGCGCGGCTGCGGGCGAAGCCGTGGGCGAAGTATTGCTACGAATACACGCTGGCGCAGGAGCGCGGGCGCTCGCACAGGCTCTGATTTCCTTGATCGAATCGAGAACCCCCGAACCCGACGAATCGCTCGGCGCTCCGCCGGCGTCCGCGGCGCGCCGAGAGGACGCACCGCCGCTCGACGGCGCGCGCGGCGACGTGACGTCGTCTGGCGCCGTTGGGCATTGTGCGGCGGCGGTCGCGGCGCGGCCCGACCGATCGGCGCTGCTGAGCATTCCGTCACACCTGCTCTTCTGGGTTGTCGCCGGCGGCGGTTTGGCGCTCGACCTGTGGTCGAAGGACTGGGCTTTTCGCACGATGGGGCAACTGGCGCAGCAGCCGGTCGTTCCGCGCCTGCTCGAGTTTCAGACCATGCTCAACCCCGGCGCGCTCTTCGGCATCGGCCGTGGACAGACCGAGCTTTTTTTGGCCGCGTCGCTCGTGGCGCTGGGCCTGGTGCTGTGGATGTTCGCGCAGAGCGGTTCGCGCCGCTGGGTGCTGCACATCGCGCTGGCGGCGATCCTGGCCGGGGCGCTGGGCAACATGTACGACCGGGCGTTTGTGCGTCTGACGGAGAAGCCGTTGCCGACGCCGAACGGCTGGCGCTATTTCTACCGCGCCGGGCCGAATGAGCACGGCGCGATGGTGCTGCGCGAGTTTCCGCCCGATCGGCCGGGCGAGTCGCGCGTCATGTCGACGCCGCCGCCGGAGGTGGGGTTCGTCCGCGATTTCATCAAGATTCCGACGAAGATTTTCGGCGAGCGCGACTTGTGGCCGTGGGTTTTCAACGTGGCGGACACGCTGCTGGTGATCGGCGTGGGGATTCTGGCGCTGCGGTTGCTGTTCGAGCGGCGTGGACCGCATGGGGAACCGCGCGCGGGCAGCGCGGCGGAAGGCGATGGCGACGCGAGGGATCGTGCCGCGTCGTCGGAGTCGCGCGTGGCGTAGCGGTCCGCGCCCCCGCGCGGACGGAGTGGCGCGCGAACCGAGCCCGCGTGTCGTCATGCGGGTCTCTTCGATACGGAAAGAAACCCGCCTGGGGACGGGCGGGCTCGTAACGGCTCGCGCCGTCGCGAGCGTGCGGGGCGGATTCGTACGCTGGCGCTCGG
>CAZHIE010000199.1:0-7341 GCA_964532435.1 uncultured Planctomycetales bacterium | reverse complement strand
CGCTACGCCTGACCCGCGGCGCGACGATAGGCCAGGGCGACGCCCATCAGGCACAGGTCCGGCACGACGGCGTCGATGAAATCCGCCTCCGACCGGATCAGATTCGCGTCGCCTCCCGTCACCAGCAGCGGCGGCCACTGATTCAACGTCGTCGCGAAGCGCTCGACGATCTCGCGCAGCGCCCCCACCGCGGCGTACAGCACCCCGCTGTTGATCGCCGCCAGCGTGTTTCGCCCGAATGGACCGGCCGCGGCATGCGGATGCACGCGCGGAAGCTGGGCGGTGTGCTCGTGCAGCGCGCGGCAGCTCATGTCCAGACCGGGCAGAATCGTACCGCCGAGGTAGACGCCCTCGGCGGAGACGCAGTCGATCGTGATGGCCGTGCCAAACGACGCCACCGCGCATGCCCCGCCGACGCGCTCGTGCGCCGCCGCCGCGGCGCACACGCGGTCGACGCCGACTTCGCTTTCGTCGTCGATGTCGAGCGGCATGGGCAACGGGACGTCGTCGCGAATGCGCAGCGCTTCCTGGCCGGTCACGCGCAAGAGCGCGTCGGCCACGCCGGGCGTTGTTTGTGGATGAACGCTGGCGAGGACGACGGCGCGATGGGTGATTCCGCGGGTCGCCTCCCAGGCGCGGGCGAACTGCTCCTCCCACGCCGTCGGGTCGCCGCGCGAAACGCGGCTCGCGTCGTGCAGGCCGTCGGCGTCCCAGACGGCCAGGCCGATGCGCGTGTTGCCGATATCGACGGCGAGGAGAGCGTCGGCGTGCGAAGCGCGCATCGGTTCACCACGAGGGCCGGCCGCGCGGCGCGCGCCCCATCGGGCGAGGCGTGCCGCGGCGCGGCGGCGCGGGTTACATGCTGATGAGGCGAAGCGGGTTTTCGAGAGAATTCACGACCTCGCGCGTGAAGCGAGCCGCGTCGGCCCCATCGACCATGCGGTGATCGAAGGACAGGTAGAGCGGCATCATCAGGCGCGCGACGATCTGCCCATCCACGACGCGAGCCTGCTGCTCGGCCTTGCCCAGCCCGAGAATTCCGGCCTCGGGGAAGTTCACCATCGGCGTCGCGAAATTTCCGCCAATCGAGCCGACATTCGTCACCGTGAACGTCGCGCCGCGCAGCTCGCTGATCTCGAACTTGCCGGCGCGCGTCCGGTCGGCCAACTCATTCAGCTCCTTCGAGATCTGCGGAAGGCCCTTCCTGTCCACGTCGCGCAGCACGGGCACCACCAGGCCGCGCGGCGTGTCGACCGCTACGCCGAGGTGGATGTAATCCTTGAAGATCACTTCGCCGCGGGCCGCGTCGAAGCTGCAATTCAGATAGGGGAAGTCGCGCAGGGCGGCCGCGACGGCTTTCGCGACGATGGCGGTCATGGTCAGCTTCGACTGGCCCTGGCGCAGGTTTTCGTTGAAGCGGCGGCGGTTGCGCTCGAGCTCGGTGATGTCGGAGATGTCGCCGTGCGTGACGCGCGGGACATTCAGCCACGCGCGTGTCATCTGCCGCGCGATGGTCTTGCGAATCTGCGACGCGGGCTCGCGCCGCACCGGTCCCCACTGGCTGAAATCGGGCAGCTCTTCCGAGGGAATCGCGATGCCGCCGCCACTGGCAGCGCCATCGCCCGAGGCGCCCGCCGCCCGCGCCGCGACGCCTGGGCGGTGCCCCAGCGAGAAGCGCTCGACATCCTCGCGGACGACGCGGCCGTGCGGCCCGCTGCCTTCGACCAGATTCAGATCGACCCCCATCTCGCGAGCCAGCTTCCGAACCGCCGGCGCAGCGGGAACCGGACCATCGCGGTCCACGGGGGCGGCAGCGACGGCCACGCTCTGCGCGGGCGGCCGCGCGGCGGCCGATTCGCTGGCGCGATGCGCCACGGCCGGCGCGGGCTCGCGGGCCGGCGTCGCGGCCGGCGCTGCTGCGGGCGCCGTCTCCGCCGCCGCGCTCCGGGCGGCGGGCGTCGCCTTGGCGGCCGATGCGCCGCCGTCGCCGATGACGAGCATCACCTCGCCGACCTTCACGACCTGGCCGGGCTTGACGTTGACCTTTGAGACGACGCCGCTGCGCGGGGAGGGAATCTCGACCGCGGCCTTGTCGGTCTCGACTTCGAGCATCGGCTGGTATTCGGCGATCGTCTCGCCTTCCTTCACCAGCACGTTGACGATCTGGCCTTCGTGGATGCCCTCGCCCAGGTCGGGCAGCTTGAATTCGAACATGACGGTCGGTCCTTCGCTTTTATTTTGCCGCCGGACGCAAAAGCCCGGCGCTACGTGAAACGCCTTCGCCTGCCGGCCGCGAGACCGCCGCGGCCGTCGCGCCGCCCGCTGGCGCGGCGCAGGAATCGCGCAGGATACCCGCCCCTGGCCGTGCCTCGCAAATCGTCGCTGCGAAGCGCAGGCTATTAGCCTGTGCCACACACGGCCTGTGCCACACACGCCTCAGTCGACAACCTGCCCATTCACCGAAATCAAGACGCCGAACGTGTCCCCCTCGCCGACGAACTGGAACCGGATCACCTGGCCGCAGTCGAAATCCCGCTCGCGCTCCAGCACTTCCGAATCATCCGCCTCGACCTCGACGTCGTCGATGAACTGCCGTGCGCCGAAGCTGCCGATGAGTCCCAACTCGTCGCAGTCGAAAAGGAACGACACGACCTCGCCCGGCCGCAACGTCCCGGTGTCCAGCTCGTCGAGGCCGAAAATCTGGTCGAGCAGGCCCGTGTCGGCGTCAAATCGAATGCCGGGATCGACGTCGAAATCCGTGTCGTTGAACACTTCGACCCGCACCTGATTGGGAAGGACGATCACGCCGCAACCGTGCGCCAGCGCCAGAATCGCCACGGACGCGAGCAGCGGAATCGCTCGGGAAATTCGCTTCATCGGAAATCCTCCTGGGTTGGCCGGCCGCCCGCGCCGCCGAAACGGGCGCGGGCCGGCGGGCGTTACTTCCGCGACATTGCAGACCCCGGCCAACCGAAGTATAGCAGGCAACAAGCGCGGGCGGCCGCGCGCCGCGCAGCCGCGCTTTTTCGAGAGCACGTGGAGCATTGCGAATGGCGCTGATGGTCGGAGTCTCGGGAATTCGCGGTCTGGTCGGGCAGACGCTCACGCCGCAGGTCGCGCTCGAATTCGCGCAGGCCTACGGCACGCTGCTGGGCGGCGGGCGGGTCGTGCTCGCGCGTGACACGCGCCCGAGCGGCGAGATGTTCGCGTCGGCGGCGGCGGCGGGCCTGATCGCGAGCGGGTGCCAGGTCACGGAGCTCGGCGTCGCGATGACGCCGACGGTCGGCCGCGCGATTCGCGACGGCGGCTATCGCGGCGGCGCGAGCGTCACGGCCAGCCACAACCCCGGCGAGTGGAACGGGCTGAAATTCTTCGACGACATGGGCGTCGCGCCGGATCCCGAATTTGCGAGAAAGCTGGCCGAGACGCAAGCGTCCGGCGCGTTCCGCCTGCGCACGTCGGGATTTGCTGCGATTCAGCTCGACGCGCAGGCCGGGGCGCGGCACGCCGAAGCGGTCCGCGCGGCCGTCGAGGTCGACCTTGCGCCGCTGCGCGGGACCCGCGTCGTGCTCGACAGCGTGAACGGGGCGGGCTGCGCGGACACGCCGGGCTTCCTGCGATCGCTCGGCTGCGAAGTGATTCACCTGAACGGCGAGCCGACCGGCCTTTTCGCCCATCGCCCGGAGCCGATCCGCGAAAACCTCTCGCAACTGTGCGACGCGGTGCGGCAATCCGGCGCCGCGATCGGCTTTGCACAGGATCCGGACGCGGATCGGCTCGCCATCGTCGACGAGCGCGGCGAGTACATCGGCGAGGAATTCACGCTCGCGCTGTCGGTGTGGAGCGTGCTGGCGCGCCGCAAGGGCGCGGTCGCGGCCAATCTGAGCACGTCGCGGATGATCGACGACATTGCCGCGCGGTTCGGCGCGTCGGTGCTGCGCACGCCGGTCGGCGAGTCGCACGTCGCGCGGGCGATGCGCTCGGCGAACGCGGCGATCGGCGGCGAGGGCAACGGCGGCGTGATCGACCCGCGCATCTGCTGGGTGCGGGACAGCCTGTCGGCGGCGAGTCTCGTGCTTCAGCTCATGGCGTCGACGGGCAAAGCGGTCAGCGGCCTGGTCGGCGAGCTGCCGCGCTATGCGGCGATCAAGGAGAAATTCGAGTGCTCGCGCGAGCGGATTGAGCAGGCCGTGCGCGCGGTCATCGCCGCCATGTCGCGAGAGCGCTTGAACACGTCGGATGGCGTGCGCATCGACTTCGCGGACGGATGGGTGCATCTGCGCGCGTCGAACACCGAGCCAATCGTGCGCATCATCGGCGAGGCGACCTCGCCGGCCGGCGCGGAGGCGCTGGTCGGCCGCGTTCGGGCTGCGTCGGGGCTGTAGGCGGGGTGGCGCGGCCGGCTTTCGCGCTGCGCCGCGCGCCGCTACATTCAGCGCGCCGGTCGCACCGCCGATAAGCTCCGCAGGCGCCCGGTCGCGCTCGGGTAGCGCATTGCCTGCGCGGAGCCAGCCGGGACAGGAACCGCCGGAATGCCCATTGTGCGAACTTACGTCGTCGTGCCCGCACTGCCCGAGTCGCTCGAACCGCTGCGCCAGCTCGCCTACAACCTCTGGTGGGTGTGGAACCCGCCGGCGATGGAGCTGTTTCGCCGGCTGGACGTGGACCTGTGGCAGCGCGTCGGGCACAACCCGGTCGCGATGCTCTGGCAGGTCAGCCAGCAGCGCCTCGAACAGGCCGCCCGCGACGACGCCTACATTGCGCAGCTCTGCCGCGTGCTGGACGCCTTCTACGTCTACACGAATCGCCGCGCCTGGTTTGACGAAAGCCACCCGAAGCACCGCGAGCAGACGATCGCCTATTTCTCGGCCGAGTTTGGGTTGCACGAATGCATGCCGGTTTACTCCGGCGGTCTGGGCGTGCTGGCGGGCGATCACCTGAAGTCCGCCTCCGACCTGGGCATTCCGCTGGTCGGCGTCGGGTTGCTGTATCGCCAGGGTTATTTCACGCAGCAGCTCACCGAGGACGGCTGGCAGCTCGAAAGTTACCCGGTCTACGACGTTCATCAGTGGCCCGCCACGCTCGTGCTCGGCGCCGACGGAAACCCGATCGCGATCGAAGTGTCGCTCGGCTCGCAGTCGCTGCGCGCGCACGTCTGGCTCGTGAACGTGGGCCGCGTCCGGCTATATCTGCTCGACGCCGATCTGCCGGAGAATCCGCCCGAGCTGCGCACTGTGACCGCGCGGCTCTATGGCGGAGATTCGCGCATGCGCATCCGCCAGGAGATGCTGCTCGGCATCGGCGGATTGCGGGCGCTGCGGGCGATGGGCATCCAGCCGCGCATCTTTCACATGAACGAGGGGCACGCCGCGTTTCTCTCGCTGGAGCGCATGCGGCAGGCGATCCACGAAAACAAGCTCAACTTCCGCGAAGCGCGCGAGCTGGTCATCAGCGGCAACATCTTCACCACGCATACGCCGGTGCCCGCCGGCATCGACCGTTTCGAGCGCAAGCTGGTCGAGTCGCACCTCGGCTGGATGGCCGGCGAGCTGGGCGTCTCGTTCGACGAAATGATGCACCTGGGGCTGGAGAATCACGGATCGGCCGACGACTCGTTCGTCATGCCGATCCTGGCGCTGCGCACGTCGTACCGCAGCAACGGCGTCAGCCGGCTGCACGCCGAGGTCGCGCGCGGCATGTGGCAGAACTGCTGGCCGGGCGTGCCGAAAGAGGAAATTCCGATCGCGCACATCACCAACGGCATTCACACGCGCTCGTGGATGAACCCGGCGATGGGCGAGCTTTTCGACCAGTACCTCGGCCCCGGCTGGGCCGATGCGCCGCCGGGCGACGCCCTGTGGGATCGCATCGACGAGATTCCCGACGCCGAACTGTGGCGCGTTCACGTCCGGCGGCGCGAGTGGATGATCGCCGCCGTCCGCCGCCGCATGCGCGATCAGCTCAAGGGCCGCGGCGCGCCGCCGGCGGAGACCAAGGCGGCCGAGGAAGTGCTCGACCCGGAGGCGCTGACGATCGGCTTTGCCCGGCGCTTCGCGCCGTACAAGCGCGCCACGCTGCTGTTCCGCAATTTCGAGCGGCTGGCGGCGCTGCTCGCCTCGCGCGATCGTCCGGTGCAGTTCATCTTCGCCGGCAAGGCGCACCCGAACGACGGGGCCGGCAAGGAGCTGATCAAGAACGTCGCGGCGTTCTGCAACCGGCCGGAAACACGCCGAAAGATCGTCTTCATGGAGAATTACGACATCAGCCTGGCGCGCGTGCTGGTGCAGGGCGTCGACGTCTGGCTCAACAACCCGCTGCGCCTGCACGAAGCCAGCGGAACCAGCGGCATGAAGGTTCCCGCCAACGGCGGGCTGCACCTCTCCTGCCTCGACGGCTGGTGGCCGGAAGCCTACAACGGCGAAAACGGCTGGGTGATCGGCGACGGCCGCATCTACGACGATCTCGCCTATCAGGATCACGTCGAGTCGGAGTCGCTCTACAACCTGCTCGAACGCGAGATTGTGCCGTTGTATTACGATCGCACGGCCGACAACCTGCCGCGCCGCTGGGTGGCGCGCGTCAAGGAGTCGATGAAGACGATCGTGCCGATGTACAGCACGACGCGCATGGTTCGCGAATACGCGTCCGAGATGTACGTGCCGACGCTGGGGCGAATCGAGCGTGTCAGCGCGGCCGAGTGCGCGCTGGCCCGCACGCTGGCGGCGTGGAAGGAGCGCCTGCGGCGCGACTGGCACCAGGTTCACATCATCGACGTGAAGACGGTCGCGCAGGACGTCGTGAAGGTGGGCGACGCGCTGCCGCTGTCCGCGCGCGTGCATCTCGGCTCGATTTCGCCGGACGACGTGTCTGTCGAGGTCTACTTCGGGCAGATCCACACCGGTACGGAAATCACGCGCGGGCAGGCCACGGCCATGACGCTGGCGCAGCAGGAATCGAATGGCTCGCACGTCTTCACCGGCAGCATCCCGTGCTCCAGCAGCGGGCGGCACGGCTACTCGGTGCGCGTTGTCCCCAAGCACGAGGACACGATCGACCGGTATGACCGCGGGATGGTGGTGTGGGGGTAGACCGGAAGTATGAAGGCTGAATGCTGAATGCTGAATGAAAACGGGGCCGCTTGTTGACACGCGGGTTTCTTCGTCACTCAGGAAGAAGCGCATTTCGAACCGAACCCGCGCGTGCTCACGCGGGTTCGCCTTCAATGGACCGCAGCCGCCCTCGGCTGCATTCGCCCGGATCCGAACCCCAAGCGCCAGCGCGCGGGCATTGAACCAGAACGCTCGCTTCGCGCGGGTTGAACCAGGGAGCTCACCCGACAAA
>CAZHIE010000198.1:0-7424 GCA_964532435.1 uncultured Planctomycetales bacterium | reverse complement strand
CGATCGGGCGGCACGCGAACCCGCGATCACTTTCCGCGCCCATTCCGCGCGCTCTCCGCGCCGAATCCGCCCTTCCTCCGCGCGCCCAGCGCGTTCCCTGCCCGCTCCTCCTACCGCTATCATTCACCACCCCTGCGAGGATCGACGCTTGCAATTCCGCGCCATTCTGCTCGACAGCCTGCGCGAATCGCTCGATCGCAAAGTCTTCTGGGCGCTCCTGCTCATCAGCGCCATCGTCGCCGCCGCGATGGCCTCGATCGGCTTCGCGCCCGACCACATCAGCATCTTCGGCAAGCTGCAAACCATGACGACGGAGTTCAATCCGCAAACGGTCGAAGGCCGCGGAAACATCCTCGACATCGTCATCCGGCTCGTCACCGACGTCGTGCTCAATTGGATCGGAATGCTGCTGATCCTCGTCGCGACGGCCGGGTTCCTGCCCACCATGCTCGAACGCGGCGCGATCGACGTCGTGCTGGCCAAGCCCATCGGCCGGACGCGGCTGTTCCTCTACAAGTACGCGGCCGCGATGGTCTTTGTCCTGCTTCAGGCGTCGATCTTCGCGGCGCTGGTCTTCCTCGTCATGGGACTGCGCTGGGGCGTGTGGGCGCCGCGCTTCCTCATCGTCGTGCCGCTGGCCGTGCTGCTGTTCAGCTATCTGTATTGCGTGTCGGCGCTCGTCGCGGTGACGACGCGCAGCACCCTGGCGGCGATTCTCATCACCATCGCCGCGTGGTTCGTGTTCACCGTGCCCCAGACCGTGAAGCAGACGATGGACGGCTTCGGCGTCGATCGCGCGAACACGTGGTATCGCCTGGCCGACGCGGCCCGCTGGATTCCGCCCAAAACCGCGGACATCGCCTATCTGGCCGCCCGCTCGGCCGGCACGTCGCGCGGGCTCAACCGCATATTCGGAGACGTGCCGGCGGACGCGTCGCCGACCGAGCGCGCCCAATGGGACGCGGCCCAGCGCGCCGACGACGAAATGTTCCGCGCCAGCCCGCTCGTGTCGATCGGCAGCTCGCTCGCGTTCGAGTTTGTTCTCGTCGCGATCGCGGCGTGGCGCTTCAACCGGCGCGACTTCTAATTCCGTGTCGGCGTCGAACGATCTTCGTGCTCGCTCGGGCGGGCAGGATGCCCGCACCACGCACGCGGGCGCGATGCCCGCACCACGCACGCGGACAAGATGCCCGCGCGACCCGCGCACTCCCGCCGCCGCCCGCGGGCGGGTACGCTGCGCCCCGTGAGCACGATGCCGGACGCAACCGTCTCCCAGCCGCGAGCCGACGCCGCGGCGCCCCGCGCAGCCGCAACGCCCGACCCGCCGCGCCGGCCGCGCGGCCTGGCGGTCGTCCGATTCGTCCGCGCGCTGCGCACGCACGGACCGCTGCTGCGCTACGAGCTGAAGGCCGAGCTCAAGTCAAAACACGTCAATACCGTGCTGGGCGAGCTTTGGTGGCTGCTCGAACCGGTCCTCTCGATGGCCATCTACGTCCTGCTGCTCGGGGCGATCCTGCGGCATGGTCAGCCCAATTACGCTGTGTTCATTTTGTCCGGGCTGCTGCCGTGGCACTGGTTCGCCAAGGCGATGCAGCAGGGGGCGCAATCGCTCGTGCGGGCGTCGGGGTTGATCCGCGCGGTCAACTTTCCGCGCTCGATCCTGACGCTTACGCCGATCCTGACCAACGCGATCCACGCCGCGGTCGCCATGCTGCTGCTGACGGCGGTGATGCCGCTGATCTACGAGCCGCCGACGTGGCACGTGGTGCTCGTCCCGCTGCTGATGATCTCGCAGGCGATTCTCACGCTCGGGCTGGCGCTGTTCCTGGCGGTGTTCAACGTCTTCGTGCGCGACGTCGAGAAGGTGCTCGATCCGGTGCTGCGCGCGTGGTATTTCCTGTCGCCGGCGCTGTACGAGCTGAATCGGATTCCCGCTGAATTCCGCGGGTGGATGATGCTCAACCCGTTCGCCGCCTACCTGCCGGCCTATCGCGACGTGCTCATGCATCATCGCGTGCCCGATCTGCTCCCGCTCGCTGTGTGGACGGCGATCGGTCTCCTGCTGCTTCAAGGCGGGCTGGCCGTCTTCATGCGGCTCGAAGGCCGCGTAGCGAGGGTGCTGTGATGCCGGCCGCGCCCTCCGCCGACCGGCGCGTCGTGATCCGGGCGCGCGACGTCGGCGTGCGGTTTGTGAAGCGCAGCGCCGAGGGCCTGACACTGCGGAACTTCGCGCGGGCCGTCCTGGGGCGGGCCGAGCGCGGACAGGCGTTCTGGGCCGTCGACGGCGTGTCGCTCGATGTCTGCGAAGGCGAAAGCGTCGGGCTGATCGGCCGCAACGGCGCGGGCAAGAGCACGTTTCTGCGGACAATCTCCGGCGTGATCGAGCCCGACCGCGGCAGCGTCTGGGCCGATGGGCGCGTTACGGCGCTGCATCCCGGCGCCGGGTTCCGGCAGGATCTCTCCGGCCGCGACAACATTTATCTCAGCGGCGCGGTGCTGGGGCTGAGCGAGCGCGAGATTCGCGCCGGCGTGCCCGAGATATTGGAATTCACCGAGTTGGGCGACTTCATCGATCTGCCGATCCGGTTTTACTCCACCGGCATGCGCGCCCGCCTGGCCTTCGCGACCGCCGCCACGCTCAAGCCCGAGATTCTGCTGATCGACGAATCGCTCAGCTCCGGCGACGAGTCGTTCCGGCGAAAGGCCGAGACGCGGCTCGACGGCCTGATGCGCGAGGCGCGCGCGATCATGATCGTCTCGCACGCGACCTCGTTCATCCTCAAGCATTGCACGCGCGTCGTGTGGATGCGAAACGGCCGCATCGAGCAGAACGGCGACCCCGAGCCCGTCGTGCGGGAATACCTGGACTATTGCAAGGCCGCCGCACCGCTCAGCGCGGAGAAGGAAGCCGCGCTGGCCGACGAGGCGTGAGGGCGCGGCGCCCGCGTTGTCTGGCACGGGCTAGTGGCCCGCGCCGCGCTGCGCCCGTGCCACACTGCGTTAACGCTTGTCGCTGCTGCCCGAATTGGCCGCGGCGAGCTTGCCCGGCCAGGGGAGATTCGCCGCGAGCTTTACGCGGAGCTGGAGCAGCGCCGTGGCCAGTTGCGGATCGGCGTCGGGCGCCTCGCTCGGGTCAGACTCGAGCAGCTTGATGTCCTCGTCGGACAGCATCACCAGGTCGGCGTCCTCGTCGTCGCTCGTTTTCGACTTCAGCTCGTCCAGCTTCGCCTTGCGCTCGTCCTCGGTCAGCTCCTTGTGCGCGGCCGGGCGATCGTTGTGGATGATCGCCGTGTCGCGCTGCTTCAGGATGATGCGGCGAAATTCCTTCGGCATCAGCTTTACGTGCAGGTTCGGATCGACGCCCCAATCCGTCGCGCTCAGCGCCTTGTGCGGCGAGCGGCCGCTCGGCAGGTAATACAGCGCGGTCGTCAGCTTCAGCCGGGCGTTGTTGTCCAGCGGCAGCACGCGCTGCACGCTGCCCTTGCCGAATGTGCGCTCGCCGAGCACGATCGCGCGGGCGTGGTCCTGCAACGCGCCGCTCAGAATTTCCGACGCGCTGGCGCTGCCGTCGTTGACAAGCACCACCAGCGGCAGATCGCCAAACGCCGCGTCGCCCGTGACGTCGGCGCGGGTTTCCTCTTCGACGCGGCCGCGGGTCGAGACGACCGCGCCCTTCTTGACGAATTCGCTGACGACTTCGATTGCGACGTCGAGCAGGCCGCCGGGATTGTTCCGCAGGTCGAGCACCAGGCCTTTCATTCCCTGCCCCGCGGCGCTTTCCAGCGCGCGGTGCAATTCGCGGTCCGAGTCGGCGTGGAAGCCGTCCAGCCGGATGTAGGCGACGCCGGCGTCCTTGTCGAGCATGAAGTTCCAGTGGTCGCCGCCCTCTTTCTCGCGCTCCACGCCGCGCACGGTGCGCAGCGTGATCTTGCGGCGGGTCAGCTTGTAACAGACGCGCTCGGCCTCCGACGGCCGGAAAATGGCGAGCTCGACCGGCGTGCCGGACGGCCCCATGATCTTGCGAACGGCGTCCTCCGTCGTCCAGCCTTTCGTCGTCTCGCCGTTGACGTCGACGATCAGGTCGTCGGGCTGAATCCCCGCCTCCAGCGCGGGCGAATCCTCCAGCGGCGTCACCACTTTCAGCCGGCCGGTCAACTCGTCGAGGCCAAGCTGAATTCCGACGCCCTCGAATCCGCCCATCATCACCTTGTCGAATTCGACCGCGTCGGCCGGCCAGATCATCGCGGAGTATTCATCGAGGTGCTGCAGCGCGCCTTCCAGAAACTCGACGACCAGCAGGCCGTCGGGAATCTCGACCGTGTCCTTGTTCGCCGTGGCGGCGTCGTTGAAAACGCGAATGAGATCCTTGTAGTCGAATTGTTCGCGCGTCTTGAGCCCGTCGAGCGCGGCTTGCAGCCGCTCGGCGAAGCGCGCCCGCAAAGCCGGATTGCCCACGCCGTCGAGCAGCTCGCGCATCTTCGCCGCGTTGCAGAGTGAAAGCAGGTTCTGCAGCCCGCCCTCCGCCAGCGCGCGGAAATCCGGCTCGCGGTAGTAGTAGCTGTTAATGCGGCGGATGGCGTTCTTGAGCAGATCCTTGTCCACGCCGCGGATGCGCTCGGCGATGTCGTCCTTCTTCTTGTAGGTCAGCTCCAGCCGGGCGTGGCGGACCGCCTCTTCGCGCAGAGCCTTGATGCGCGGGTCGTCCGTGCGAATGCGCGACAGGCCGTTGTAGTACGCCAGCGCCTTCGACCACTTGTCCGCTTTCTCGAAGTCCTTCGCCGTCGCTTCCACCTTGTCCAGAAGCGCGGCGACCCACGGGTCGGCCACAAACTTCCCGGCGTCTTCGGCATACGGCGCGGCCTGCGCCGTGAAGCTCAGCGCCAGGAAGAGCTTGTCCGCGCCAAGCGCCTGGCGCGCGTGCTCCATGTTCCAGTCGAACGACTTGCTGCGCAGCTCTTCCCGCGACGAGACCGTCGTGCGATACGAGTCGAGCCACTGGCCCGCCGCCGCGACGTCGGCGCCGCCGCCGTGCGTCGAGAGTTGCTGCAGGACCTTCGACCCCGCGTCGTAGTCCCCGCGCAGAATGGCCGTGTACGCGGAGCTGAGATCCTCCGGCGGCGCGGCCAGCGCGGGAAGAACGGCGAGCAGGGCGACCAGCGCGAGCCACGGATGCGTGCGACGAATCGGCATATGTGCGGTCCTTTCGGCAGTGTGCGGTACGTCAGCCAGCCGGGCCGTTCTCATGGCCCATCGACCCAGCAGCATTATATGGCGGCACGAAACTCCGCCCCACCCGCAAATTCGCCCGCGCCGCGCCCGACAATTCCCGACGCGGCGGCCGGGGCGCGCT
The DNA here is from genome assembly GCA_964532435.1 of uncultured Planctomycetales bacterium. Lineage (GTDB taxonomy): Bacteria > Planctomycetota > Phycisphaerae > UBA1845 > Fen-1342 > CAZHIE01. The sequence continues at coordinate 2,074 of CAZHIE010000198.1, read as the reverse complement.
CCGCCCGCGAACTCAGCCGGTCGGGTTGTCGGCCAGCAACTCGGCGAGCCGGGCGCGATTCTCGGGCGATAGCGGCGTCAGCGGCAGGCGGAACTCCTCGGCACACAGATCGTGCATCGCCAGCGCGGTCTTGATCGGAACCGGATTCGTGTCGAGCGACAGCAGGGCCCGGCCGAGCTTGTGCAGCGCGCGATGCGCCGTCAGGGCGGTGGAAAAATCGCCCGATAGCGCGGCGCTGGTCAGGCGGTGAACGCCCTTCGGCGCGAGGTTCGATAACACGCTCACGACGCCGACCGCGCCGAGGCTCATCAGCGGAAGAGTGATCGGATCGTCGCCCGAAAGCACCGCGATGTCGCAAACCGCGTGCAGGTCGGCCGCCCCGCCCACGCTGCCGGTCGCGTGCTTGACCGAGACGATGTTCGAGAAGTCCCGCGCCAGCCGGCAGATCGTGTCGATCGAAATTTCCACGCCGCAGCGGCCGGGAATGTTGTAGAGCATGATCGGCAGCTCCACCGCGCGCGCCACGCTCGCGAAGTGCTGGTAAAGACCCTCCTGCGACGGGCGGTTGTAGTATGGCGCCACGACCAGCAGACCGTCGGCGCCGGCCGCGGCGGCCTGCTTCGCCAGATGCACGGCGTGGCGCGTGTCGTTGCTGCCCGCGCCGGCAAGAACCTTCCGGCTGCCCGCGTTGATCCGCGCGACGCACTCGACCACGCGGCGCTGCTCTTCGGTCGAGAGCGTGGGTGATTCGCCGGTCGTGCCGCACGGCACAAGTCCGTCCACTCCGCCCGCGATCTGCCGCTCCACCAGGCGCTCCAGCGCCGGCAAATCAAGCTCGCCCCCGCGAAACGGCGTCACCAGCGCGGTGTACGTGCCACGAAACGGATTCATGCCGAGGCTCCCTTCCTGGGCTGCGACCGGCCGCGCCGGCCCGGCGCCCGTCGCGCCGCCAACAGGATAGCGTACGCAACGAGCCTTCGGCATTCCGGATTCAGCCTTCGGCCTTCCGCATTCTCGCCGCGTAAACTAGCGCGCATGACACCCGCAAGACTCCTCGTCACCGGCGCCGCGGGACAACTCGGCGGACACGTGCTGCGCGCTGTGCGGCGCGACTGGCCCGCCGCCGAAATCGTGACGCTCCTTCGCCCAGGCGCCGGAGGCTCGCCGACCTCGAATGGCGTGCTCGCGGACCTGTGCGAGCTGGACGCGCTCGCGGCCGCGGTCGAACGCGCCCGCCCGACGCACATCCTGCATCTGGCCGCCATGACGTCCGTCGCCGACGCGCACGCCGATCCCGCCGCGGCGAAGCGCGTCAACACCGACGCGACGCTCGTGCTGGCCGACGCCGCGGCGCGCCGCGGCGCGCGGTTTCTCTTCTGCTCGACCGACATGGTCTTTGCCGGAGACGACGCGCCGTATGGCGAAGCCAGCCCAACGCGCCCGCTGAGTCGTTACGGGCGCACAAAGGCCGATGCCGAGCGCGGCCTGTTGGAGCGCGCGGGAGGCGATTGCCTGATCGTCCGCGTGCCGCTGCTCTTCGGTTCGCCGGCCGGGCCGCGCCGCACCACGTTTGTCCAGCAGATCGACGCGCTCCGCCGCGGCGAGCCGTTGCGGCTGTTTGCCGACGAATTTCGCACGCCGATCTGGCTCCCCGACGCGGCCGGCGCGCTCGCCGGCCTGGCGAATGGCACGCTTCGCGGCGTCGTTCACGTGCCGGGTCCGCGGCGCGTCTCGCGCTATGAGCTGATCGCCCGCGCCGCCGCCGCGCTCGGCGTGTCCGAGGCCGGGCTGGTCTCCATATCGCGAAACGACATCCCCGCGGCCGAGCCGCGTCCGGCCGACCTGTCGCTGCGATCCGATCGTCTGTGGGCTGCCTTGCCGGAGTTTCGACTGCACTCGCTGGACGAAGCGCTGCGGCTCGACCTGGCGAGCATGGCGTAGCGGCCCGCGCGCAGCGCGGCCGGAGCGGCGCCCCGCGCGTGTAGCGGCCCGCGCCCCCGCGCGGCCGGAGCGGCGCACAACAGCCAGCGCCGCTCACGGAGGATCAGCCGCCCGCCCGAACGCGCCGTGCGTA
>CAZHIE010000197.1:2649-7624 GCA_964532435.1 uncultured Planctomycetales bacterium | reverse complement strand
ATCCGATCGGAGTCGGCGACTGCAACAACGACGGCATGTTCGACAACGGCGACATTGATGCATTTGTCGATCTGGTTCTGAGTCACTCCGACTGCGGCGGCATCGACGGACCGAGCGCGCCGGAGGGTGATGGCGCAATCGATGCATGGCTGCATTTCTGGGACGTCGTGGCATTCCTGCACGACTACTGCGAAGTGGAGTGACTCACGATGCAACACCGCTGGCACTCGACAATCCCGGTGGTTGCAGCTGCGTGGCTGGCCGCCGTCCTGGGCCTGGCATTCGCGCCGCTCGCGGCGGCCGAGCAGGCTCTCGTGAGGATCGGCGAGCAGCGCTATGTCCTCACGCAGGTGAACGCGGACGCATATCCCGACGTAACCAAGTCCGCGCACGCGATTCATGCGGACCACGGCGTATGCGCATATGCATTTGTAGCCTATGACTCGCCGGTCACGCGTGTGCGGGTATTTGATGGATACACTCCGCGTGGCCCGTCTTTCGCGGCGATGCCGCCCGCGGCGCGCTACGCGGACGTGAACGCCGTGCTGCGAGATGGGCCGTTGACGTGGGTCGTGCGCGATACGAGAGGAACGGAAGCGGCCGTGTTCGACATTTCTTTTGCGCCGGTAAGCGATGTATTTGTCGCGTTCGCCGATGACTACTTCTCGTTCGTGAATTACTTCATCGCCGCCGACGAGGATTCGGTAGCCTTGCTCGTCGCGGGCGATCGTTTTCCGTATCCGCTGCATTCTGTGCAAGTGCGAGTCTATTCGCGCGAGGGCGAACCGCTTTGCGATCCCATTACGGTGCGCGAGACCAATTCGAGCGCATTACGGGTGTGGGAAGGAGCCGTGACGGGTCTTGCCGACGGCACATGGATGGTGGTATACAATTACCAGCGATATCCCCGTGGATCGATTAATATGCAGCGCGTCTTCGCAGATCATTCAGTCGGGCCATCCATATCGCTGACAACGGACGACGCATTTCAGCCATACATCAAGGCCCTGGATGATGGGACACTGCTGGTGACATACTACAAGCATGATTACCCGACGGGGGGACGGATGCGCCTTTTCGATGTGGATGGCAATCCGCTCAACGAGCCTGTTGCCATTGGTGGGCTCTACGACGGCGTCTGCGCACGGCGTGATGGTAGTTTCGTCATCGCCGATGTTCGTGCGGGCATCGATCCCTCCATTCAGTTATTTCTGCCCGGCGGCGCGCCGGCCGGTCCGCCGGTGGATGTGGTGCTTGATGAGACTTACAGTCTGCACGACTTCTTTGAGATTGATCAACCGATTGCTTACGAGGACGACGGTACAATCTGGGTGCTATGGGCGGCGGCGTACGGCAACGGCCCGGATGGCCTCGACCCGCGTTACCTCAGCCATCTGAAGCCCTTCGACCCCGGCGACATGAATTATGACCGCGTTGTGGACAACGGCGACATCGACGCATTCGTCCTCGCGCTCACCGCACCGGAAGTCTACGAATCGCTCTACCCCGGCGTGCCGTACCGCTTCATCGGCGACATGAACGAAGACGGCGCATTCGACAACGGCGACATTGACGGGTTTGTGGCAGCGCTCCTCGAATGACGAATTGCGAATGGCGAAGAACCAATGAGAAGACGCGCGGCGGCGCTGTTGGAGTGATGCACCGTCGGACGCGGAGGTCCGACGCTACGCCAGGTCGTCGGACGCGGAGGTCCGACGCTACGGGCGCGGACGGCACTGCCACGCAGTGGCGTCGCCGCAGGCCGCGGCGACTCAGCTTATCGCGCTCTCCTCCTTCGTAGCCTGGGCCGCGCGGCGAAGCTGCCCGGCGACGCGGGCGGCGTCGAACGCCGTGTCCGCGGCCGACTCGTCGCGCCGCGCCGCACGATACGCCTGCACGCCGCGCCGCACGGATGCGGCGATGCCGGCCGCGTCCAGCCCCGCGTCGCTGAGCTGTCCGGCGCGCGAGGCAAAGGCGTAGAACTTGTCCTCGGCCAGGCCCAGACGTGCGACGCCCTCGCTCGACAGGCCGAGCCGGTTGGCCGCTTCGAGCACGGCGCTGCCGAACCCGCCCGCGACCGAGTGATCCTCGACCGTGAACACCGGCGTACCGCGCGAGAGCACGTCGCGCAGCATCGCTTCGTCGATCGGCTTCACAAAACGCGCGTTCACCACGCCGACAAAGATGTCCTCGTGCGCCAGCGTCCGCGCCGCCTCCAGCGCGAACGCCACTTCGCTTCCATACGCAAGAATCGTCGCGTCCGGACCTTCGCGCATCACGCGCGACCTGCCCAGCTCGAACGCCGGCGTCTCCCCCAGCGGCTCCGGCACCGTGTCGCGCGGATAGCGCAGCGCCCACGGCCGGTCGAGCGACAGCCCCAGCCGCATCGCGGCCCGCAGTTCCGGCTCGTCGGCCGGCGCCATGACGACCATCTTCTGAAAGATGCGCAGATACGAGAGATCGAGATAGCCGTGATGCACCGCGCCGTCGTCGCCGACCAGCCCGGCGCGATCGATGCAGAATCCGACCGGCAGCCCCTGCAGGACGACCTCCTGAAACACCTGGTCGAACGCGCGCTGCAGGAACGTCGAGTAAATGCACGCGATCGGCTTCAGCCCGCTGCGGGCCATCCCCGCCGCGACGTCCACCGTGCAGCTTTCGGCGATCCCGCAATCCCAGCTTCGCTCCGGAAACGCCTTGCGCACCTTGTCCACGCCCGTGCCGTCGGGCATCGCCGCCGTCAGCGCGTGAACCCGCTCGTCTTCTTTCATCAGGTCGATGCAGGCGTCGGCGAACGCGGCGGTCCAGCTCTTGCGCGCGCTTTTGACCACCGTGACCGTATCGCCTTCCACCTTCAGCTTGCCCGGGCTGTGAAACGCGCACGGATCGTTCGTCGCCCAGTCGCACCCGCGGCCCTTCACCGTGTGAACATGCAGCAGAACCGGGCGCGGAACATCCTTGAGCAATTCCAGCAGCTCGATCATGTGCTTGAGATCGTGCCCATCGACCGGCCCGACGTATACAAAGCCCATCTGCTCGAAAATCTGGTGTGGCGAGACCGTCGCCTTGATGCCTTCCTTGAGATGTTCGAGCGCGTCGAACACGCTCTTGCCCACGACCGGCACGCGCGGCAGCAGGTTCGCGACCTGCCGCTTCACGTCTTCGTACAGGTGGCTCACGCGGAAGCGCGCCAGGTACGTCGCCAGCCCGCCCTGCGTCCGGGCGATGCCCATACTGTTGTCGTTCAGAACGACCAGGAATTGCCGATTCAGCGTGCCGGCCTGGTTCAGCCCTTCAAATGCCACGCCATTCACGATGCTCGCGTCGCCGACCAGCGCCACGACTCGAGAATCCGCCTGAAGCGCCTGATCGCCGCGCGCCATGCCGACGGCCGTTGCGATCGCCGTGCCCGCGTGCCCGACGTAGAACAGGTCATAAGGGCTTTCGGCCGGGCTGGGAAACCCGCTGACGCCGCCCGACTGCCGCAGCTGATCGAACAACTCGTTGCGGCCGGTCAGCAGCTTGTGAACATACGCCTGATGGCCGACGTCCCAGATGAGCCGGTCGTTGCGGAAATCGAAGACGCGGTGCAGCGCCATCGTAAGTTCGGTAACGCCGAGATTGCTGGCGAGATGTCCGCCGCTGCGCACGACGACTTCGATAATGCGCTGGCGAATCTCTTCGGCGAGCTGCTCCATCTGCTCGATCGACATGCGCCGCAGGTCGGCCGGCCCGGTCAGGTTCTGCAACAGCTTCGACATTCTCGTCCTCAATCTGCGAATCGCGAACGATGTGCGGAGACAGCCGACGGCAACTCCGTCATTCGTTATTCGCAATTCGAAATTCGCAATTCCTTCTCATCGGTCGCGCGCGATCGTATACCGCGCCACGTCGCGCAGCCGATCCGCCCGCGGGCCGAAGTTCTCCAGCGCCGCCAGCGCCGCCTCCACTTCGCGAGCGGCGCGCTCCCGGCTCTCCTCGATCCCGAACACCGCGGGATACGTCTGCTTCGACACATCCGCGTCCTTGCCCACTTCCTTGCCCGTCCGCTCGGCCGAACCCGTCACGTCAAGCAGGTCGTCCGTAATCTGAAACGCCTGCCCCAGATGCCGGCCGAACTGCGCCATTGCCGAGATGGCCGCCGACGGCGCGCCGGCGCACATCGCGCCCATCCGGCAGCAGGCCTCGATCAGCCGGGCCGTCTTGGCAGCGTGGATGAACTCCACCAGCGCGGCCGACGGCGCCGCGCCCTCTCCATCTATATCGGCCCCCTGCCCCTCGATCATGGCCAGCGTGCCGTCGGCCAGCACGCGGATCAACTCCAGCGCCAGCCTCGGCTCATACCGGTCGCTTGCCAGGAGCGCCAGCGCGTGCGTCGCGAGCCAATCCCCCGCCAGAATCGCCTGCGCTTCGCCGTAAACCTTGTGGTTCGTTGGCTTTCCGCGCCGCAGAGCGTCGTCGTCCATCGCTGGCAGGTCGTCGTGGATCAGCGAAAACGTGTGGATCAGCTCAACCGCCACCGCCGCCGGAATCGCGCTATCGGGCGTTCCCCCGCAAACCCGGCACGTTTCGAGAACCAGTACCGGCCGAACCCGTTTTCCACCCACCCGCACGGAATACTCTACGGCGTCGGGCAGCCGCGAGTGCGACGCAAGCGTCGATTTGACCGTCGAAATGTGCTCCGCCAGCGCGTCATCGACGAGCCGGCGATTCCGCTCAAGCCACTCCGACCAGTCTTCGGCGACGCGCATTCGCGCACCCCGTCGGGGATCGGCCGGCGCAAACCGCTCGCCGGCGACGGCCACAGAGGCAGCATCGGTGCAAGGTGTGCCCATGAGCCGCGCAGAATACGGCCGATCGGCCGCCGTCGCCAGCAAGCGGGCGCGACGCGGGCATCCGAGAATTGCGGGGGCAGGCAATGAGCCCGCCTGTCCTCAGGCGGGTCTTCCCGGCGACCACGAAGAAGACCCGCGTG
>CAZHIE010000197.1:0-2549 GCA_964532435.1 uncultured Planctomycetales bacterium | reverse complement strand
TGTCCTCAGGCGGGTCTTCCCGGCGACCACGAAGAAGACCCGCGTGAGGACACGCAAATTTGGAGAAACGCGCGGCGACGCGCGCAGGAGCCCGCCTGTCCTCAGGCGGGTCTTCCCGGCGACCACGAAGAAGACCCGCGTGAGGACACGCGGGCTCGGAAAGACCGGGCGCGATAGACTGCCCGCTCGCCGTGCAGCGAGGAGCCGCGATGCGGGCGGTCGTGCAGCGTGTCAGCCGGGCCGATGTGCAGGTGGACGGCGCCGTCGTGGGGCGCGTGGCCGCGGGGCTGCTCGTGTACGCGGTCGCCGCGCCGGATGACGCCGCCGACGACGTCGCGTACACCGCCGACAAGATCGCCAACCTGCGCGTGTTCGTGGACGAGGCGGGCAAGCTCAACCGCTCGTTGCTGGACCTGTGCGCCGCGGCCGCCGACCTGGCCGATCCCTCCGCCGCGCCGGGCGTGTTGCTGATCAGCGCATTCACCGTGCTGGCCGACGCGCGGAAGGGCCGGCGGCCGTCGCTCGACGGCGCCGCGCCCGGGGCGATCGCCGAGCCGCTGATCGAGCAGCTTGCCGCGGCGCTGCGAACGGCGGGCTTGCGCGTCGAGACCGGCCGCTTCGCGGCGCACATGCTTGTGTCGAGCGTCAACGACGGGCCGATCTGCATCCTGCTCGATTCGCGCCGCGTCATCTGACATCGCGGGCGATCGCGCTTCGCAGCGGCGCCGCCCGCTCGCACGCGACCGCCGCGCGGGGATACACTTGCCGCGCGGCCGGCGTCGCGCCGCAGCCGCCGATCGGAGCCGCCGCCGATGTCCGCCAACGCCACACCGAAGCGCCCGTCCGCGATGGCCACGCTGCTGCGCTGTCGCGCCCTGCAGGCGCGTAACGCGCTTGATCAGCAGCTTCGCGACGCGCCGTGGCGCCTGCTGGTCATCATCATTCTGCTGTTCGTCATCTGGGCCGCGCTCTACCTCCTGCTCGACACGATCCTGCGGCAGGTCAATCGCTGGGAGTGGGTCTCGATCGTCGCGCATCTCCAGATCTTCACGCACTTCTTCCTCGTGCTGGCCATCATGCTCGCGTTCTCCAACGCGATTCTCGCGTTCAGCAGCCTGTATGGCCGCAGCGAGGCGGGGCATCTGCTCGCGATGCCGGCCAGCGCGCGCCAGATCATCTGCGTGAAATGGCTGGAGGGGATGCTGCTTTCAAGCTGGTCGTTCATGCTGCTGGGCGTGCCGCTGATGCTGGCGGTGGCGCGCAATGCGCAGGTCGATTGGTACTATTACCCGCTGTTCATCGGGCATTTCGCCGGCTTCATTCTCATTCCATCGACGCTCGGTCTGCTGGCCGCCTGCGCCGTGGCGATGTACGCACCGCGCCGTCCGCTGGTGATCGCGTTCTGGGGCGCGGGGCTGATCGTCGCCGCCGTGGGCATCTGGCTCTGGCGCCTCGCGCGGCGGGCGGAGGAATCGGATCAGTGGCTGGAGGTGCTTTTCGCGCAGCTCAGCATCGCGCGTCAGCCGCTGCTGCCGAGCACGTGGACCGCGCGCGGCATCGTCGCGGCGCTCGAAGGACACGTCGAGACCAGCCTCTTTTACCTGGGCGTGACCGCGGCGAACGCGGCGTTCTTCGCATGGGCGACCGTCAACATTCTCGGCTCGACCTGGAGCGAGGCGTACAGCCGCGCGCGGCAGGGTCGCTATCGGCCGGTGATCGAGGACGGCTGGTTCACCGCGGTCTGCTGCTTTCTGCTGTTCTTCTACCTGCCCAAAAAGATGCGCGAGCTGATGCTCAAGGATCTGCGCGGCTTCGCGCGCGACGCGACGCAATGGACGCAGATGGTCATCATGCTCGGCCTGCTGGTGATTTATGCCGTGAACCTCAAGCGCCTGCCGGTCGACCTGAGCAATCCGACCATTCGCGCACTGATCGCGTTTCTCAACCTGACGACGATCAGCCTGATTCTCGCGACGTTCACGAGCCGGTTCGTCTATCCGCTTCTCTCGCTCGAAGGGCAGCAGCTTTGGCTGATCGGACTGTTGCCGATGCGCCGCACGACGCTGCTCGTCGCCAAGTTCCTATTCGCGCTGACGATCACGGGCCTGTCGGCCGCGATCGTGATGGGCCTGTCGGTCTACGCGCTCGACCTGCCGCCGGCGTGGGCGCGGCTGCACGTCGCGATCGCGATGGGCATCTGCGTCGGGCTGTGCGGGCTGTCGGTCGGGCTGGGGGCGCGCTTTCCGGTGTTTGGACAGCGCAACCCGGCCCGCATCGCGTCGGGCTTCGGCGGGACGTTCAACCTGATTGCGAGCATGATCTTCGTCGCGATCGAGATGCTCGGCGTGGCGTATCTCGGCCTGCGCGAGTTTGGGGCGGAAATGACGATGATGCCGGTGCCGGAAGCGGGCGTGTGGCTGGTTCCGCTGCTGCTCGCGATCAGCGTGGTCGTCGCGCTGCTGAGCCTCGCGGCCGGGGCGCGGCATTTCGAACGGTTGGAGCAGTAAGCGCGAATGCTAAATGCTAAATGCGAATGCTGAATGCTGAAT
>CAZHIE010000196.1:6370-7647 GCA_964532435.1 uncultured Planctomycetales bacterium | reverse complement strand
TTCATCCAGCGCTTCGCGCTGAACCGCGACCAGATGGAGAAGGCGATTCAGATCCTCGCGGATTGTCAGCGGCAGGGGAACGATTACTTGACGCGAAAGGCGGACGACTTCGCGAGATGGGAGCGTCGATTGTCGGAGCTGCGCGCGAGCGGCGCAGCCGCGCCGGCGATCCGCGAATCGGAAAACGCGCTCACGCAGCTTCACCAGCCGTTGCGCGACATCTTCGAGAAGCAGCTCAAACCGCGGCTGGAGCGAATTCCGACCGCGGCGCAGCGGTCCGCCGCGGCAGCGGCCGCGCCCACGCGAGAGCCGGCTCGTCCCCCCGCGACGCAGCCGGCCAAGTCCGATCGCCCGTGAAACAGCCCGCTGGCCCGCGCGCTCCGTTCAGCGCCGCGAGCGTCAGCGAGAGATTCCGATCCGAGCCGCGCGCGTCAGCGAGAGATTCCGATCCGAGCCGCGCGCGTCGGCGAGCGAAGCGCGCGTACCTGGATGATGTCGAAATCGCGCGCAGGCCCGCGCGATGATTTCACAGGACTCACAACCGGACGTCGCGCGCGCTTACGCTCGCGGCCCGGAAATGCGCAGCGCGCAGGCCCGTGCGCTAATTTTCACCAGGCTCATCGCCAGACGACATTCGCTACTCGCCGCTCACAGCCGGACCTTCCCTGGCGGTCGGCAATCCGATCGCATTCCCCCTGTCGCGTGCTGGCGCCGCGACCTCTCCGCGACGCGCTGCGCGCCATTCGGGGTTCGCTGCCTGCTTTCGCGCCCGCGCACAAATCCACCAATCCCAGATTAGCAGCGCGAGCATGACGCTGTTGACGACAAAGCCCCACGGACCGTTGAACAGCGGGTACAAAATGCTGTCCTTCGGCACGCAGCCGCAATCGATCTTCAGCCCCAGGTACGCCACGTAGCCCTTCGCCACGAGAAACACAACCAGCATTCCGCCGATCAGAAGCCGCGCCTCGCGCCGCAGCACGCCGGCCACAAGCAACACCGCGGCCGTCACCTCCAGCCACGGGAGAATGTACGCCATCGGATTGCTGGCCTCGGGAGCGACCATCCCATAGGCGCGAATCTCCTTGGCGAACTCCTCGATGTGCTTGCGATCCCACATCTTGCCCAGCCCGGCCATCACGAACACCGATGAAACCAGCAGGCGCGGCAGAAAATCGATAAGCCACCAGCGCGGGCTGCGAGCGCACTGCGACAGTCGAGCAAGGCTTGCCACGTCGTCTCCGATTTCAAGGCGATAGCGCTGGAAACACGTCCGG
>CAZHIE010000196.1:0-6270 GCA_964532435.1 uncultured Planctomycetales bacterium | reverse complement strand
GTTCAGCTCCGACTCCAGATCCGCCGCGGCGCCGCTGCGCGTGGGCAGATTGTTCTTCACGATGCCGTCGTCCCAGCCGGGCAGGTACAGCTTCATCTCGCTCTCGCTCAGCCCCAGCCGCAACAGATCCTTGTACACGTTGTCGCCCATGTCGCAAACCAGCGATGAGCAGTAGATCACGATCGGCAGGCCCGTCCGGCGAAGCTGGTCCGCCGCCTCGGCCGTCACTTCGCCTTCCGGAATGTTCACGATCAGCGGAGCGTCGAGATGCCCCTCCGCAAACTGCTCGCGATGCCGCGCATCCACCACGAGCATCGCGCCGACCTGCGCCAGCGGCCAAAACTCCTCCAGCGAGATCGACCGCGCCTCGCGCCAATGCTTGTCCGCTTCCAGCGACTCGCGCGTCACGTACAAAGGCAGGCCGTGGATCGCCAGCGCGTGGATCAGGCCGATGCCCGACGACACAGCCACGATCCCCACGAATCGCAGCAGCATGAGCAGCATCGCACCATCCCTCCACGGCGTTGAGACAACCGCGGCCGTGCGGCCGGATGCACGGCGCACCCGACGACACGGCCGCGGCGAATCTCTCGCGAAATTACGGCTTTTCCGACTTCGGCGGATTCGCAGGCGGATTGGCCGGCGGCGTGGCCGGCTTCTCCGAGCCCGTCTCCGGCTTGGTCGGGGGCGTCTTGCCCGGCGTCACTCCGCCCACCGGCGGCGTCGGCGTCGTGCCCGTCGCGCCCGGCTTGGCGCCCGGCTTCGCGCCGCCCGGCTGAACCACCGGCGGCGTCGCGGGCTGCTCCAGAACCTGGATCGGCACGCTGAACTTCTGATAGGCCGGATCGGTCGAGTCCGTCGTGATCTCGACAACCGGCGCGACCGTCGCACCCGCCGGCAGATCCTTGCCCGGCGGCAGCGTCACATTGATCTCCCAGTACGCCAGCTTCGCGTCGGCCGGATCATTCTTCCGCTCGGCCACCGCGACCTTGATCGTGTCGTTCGTGCATTTCACTTCGGTGATCTTGATCGGCATCTTCGGCGAATACGAAATGTGGATCTTGCGCTCGATCGGCGCGGCCGAGTTCCGCGGCCAGAAGATCTTGTTCGGGCGCAGCGCCACCGGCGCCTGGACGATGCCGTAGACGGGAATCTTCACCTCGGGCATGCGCGACACGCCGGTCTGAAGCACGACCTCGATGCGGGCCATGCCTTCGGCCAGCGGCGGCTTGGTCGTCGCCGTCAGCTCGTACTTGTTGCCGGCTTCGATCTCCTTGAGCTCGACGTTGAACGAGCCGAAATCCTGCCCGTCCTTGAGCTTCAGGAACATCTTCTCGGTGTACTTGTTCTCGATCGTGACCTTCTTGACTTCGGCCGAGTCCTTGAAAAGCTGGCCGAAGACCATTCCGTCGGGCGGCGTCGTCTCGTAGACGGCCTTGACGTTGCCCTTGACGTTGAACTGGAAATTCGGCGTCGTCGGGTCGTTGGTGACGATCGTCACGACCTGGCTGACGTTGCCCTTCTTCTTGTCGGCCGCGTACGTAATCGTGAGCTTGTCGTCCTCGCCGGGGCCCAGCGGGCTTTTCGGCTTGCTCGGCGCGGTGCAGCCGCACGACGTGCGGACTTCGATCGTCATCGGCGCGTTGCCGGAGTTCTTGACCGTCACGGTGTGCGTGAGCGGCTCGCCCTGCCACACGTCGCCGAAGTTCCACTCCTTCTCGCTGACCTCCAGCTTTGGCGCGCCCGAAGCGGGCAGCGCGCCGGCGGGCGGCTGACCCTGGGGCTGAGCCTGCGGCTGCGCCGGTGTCGGCGTCGGGGTCGGCGTCGGGGTCGGGGTGGGCTGCTTGCTGGGTTCATTGCCCGGCGTCGGGTTCTGCGCCAGCGAAAGCTGGCACAGCCCGAGGATCGCGAGCGACGACAGGGTCAATTTCCAAAAGCTGCGCGTCATAGTCTCAGGTTCTCCAAAATGGTTGGTTGCGGAATATCGGTGTTTCGCGTTCTTCCAAACCGCCCGGCGCACGTTCGGCGCTCAGGGTTTCTTGTCTGCCGGTTTCGGCTGAGGCTGCGGCGCGGGTTGCAGCGCCGGCGCCGCGATCGGCCCCGGCCCCGCCCCGCCGCCCGCCGGCGGTTTCGCCGGCGGCGCCTGCCCAGGCTTCTCGCCGTACATCTTCTCGCGGAACTTGGCCGCGTCTTTCGTGATCAGAACTTCGAGTTTCGGATACTGCGGGTCGGACGTGAGGATCTCGACGATTTCGCTCTCCCCCTGAATTTCCGCGGCGGGCGGAAGCGCAACCGAAATGTTCACCACCTTCGTCGGCGGCGGATTCAGCCGGAGCAGATCGGGACGCGGGTCGCCCACCGGACCGGCCGTCGCCTTCACGCTCGGGTTCTTGCACTGCACGCCGTTGATCGCGAAGCCCGGATCGTTCCCGTAATACTGAACGTTCACGATGCGGTTCGTCGGCTTGTCCATCGTCGCGTGCAGCAGGATCGCCGGCGGAATCGCCTCGACGCGCGGCAGAATGTTCGCCTGAAGGTGGATCGCCACAGTCGGCTCGCGCGACAGCCCCGTCGAAACCACGATCACGCCCCGTGCCGTGCCGACCGGAAGCTGCTTCGTCGTCCGGCCGAGAATCTCGAACTCCTTGCCGGGGACCGTCTCCTTGATCTCGACCTCGAAGTCCTTGGCCGACGTGCTGCGGATCGCGACTTTCATCGGCTCCGCTTCCTGGTTCACGATCTTGCACACGCCGGTCAGGCCGGCCGAGCCGTCGATCGATCGGATCACGACGCCGCCGACCGGGTCGATCATGAACGCGCGCTTCACCGTGCCGCGGATGTTGAACGTGAGCTGTCCATTCACCGGATCGGTGCTGAAGATCGCGACGCTCGACGTCTGCGCGCCGAATTTGCCGTTGCTGTCGTAGCTGACCGTCACCTCGGAGAAATCTCCCGGCGGAATCTCGCTCTTGCTCGGCTCGGCCGTCGTGCAGCCGCAGCTCGGATGGACGCGCACGAGCTTGAGCACGCCCGAGCCCTCGTTGCGGATCTGAAGCTTCATCGAGGGCTTCTCGCCGTGCCAGATCGTGCCGAAGTCCCAGTCGGTCTGCGACAGGACGATGCGCGGCACGCCGCCCTCTTGCGCCGCGGCGGATGCGCAGAGCGCCAACCCGGCCAGGATCAGACCACTCACCGCAACGATTCGTCGATTCATCCCAGACTCCCGTGTTCGGGCGGAAAGTGCATCCGTCCCAGCGTTTGGACCCTTGAGCGACCAGCGCTCAGCGTGGCGCCAGACTCCGCGCCCGCCGACCGCCCCCTAGCGCAGCGCGCTCCGTTCGCTCCGCCTCCGCTTATAGCCAAATAGATACACCATCCACAATCTGCCGGCTGTAACATTTGTGTAACGATGCGTTGCGCAGCGGTTACGAAAGTCCGGGACCGCTCCCGGATCGGGTGGAGAGGGGCCAGCCGGAATGCTGAATGCTGAATGCTGAATGCTGAAGTAAGACAATCCGAACCCCTCACGCCAGTGAGGGGCCGGCGGGAGGGAACAGGGAAATCCGAACGCCGGCCGCCAGCCGGCGGCGGCTGCGGTCCATACTACCGCCCCTCGTACAGCCGCGTCCCCAGCACGTCGTCCAGCGCGCTCTCCGCGAGAATCTTGCGCACCGTCGCCTCGACGTCGTACGTAATGCGCACGAATTCGATCTGCTCCAGGCTGCAACTCAGCGCCGCGGCCACGAGCGAATCGACGCCGTCGTCGAATTCCTCGTCGCTGCGATGCACGACGACATAGCTGGCCCGCGGGTCGCGGTCGCGCGGCTGCCCCACGCTGCCGACGTTGACAATGGCGCGCTCTTCCTCGATCTCGTAATACGGCGAGTCGGGCAGCTCGTTGGGCGGGTCGAAATAGGGGTCGTCGAGAAACACGCCCGGCTGATGCGTGTGGCCGACGAAACAGATGCGCGCGTCGAGCCGCTCGAAATTCGCCAGCACCTTCTGCGGGTTCGTGAACACATCCTCCGGGAAGATGTACTCGTTGATCGGCCGACGCGGCGAAGCATGCACGAGCAGCACGTCGCGCTCTTTCATCCGCACCGGCAACGTGCCGAGAAAGCGCCAGCGCGCCGCGCGCAGCGCATCGTCCGGCTCATCCTCCAGCAACTGCCGCGTCCAGTAGCACGCCCGCTCGGCCGGCATGTTGAAATTCACGGGTTCGTACATCACCGCGTGGTCGTGGTTGCCCATCAGGCAAAGCCGGCACTTGGCCCGCACCAGGTCGAGGCACTCTTTGGGGTTCGGGCCATAGCCGATCACGTCGCCCAGGCAGACGATCTCGGTGATCTCGCGCCGCGCGATGTCCGCCAGAACCGCCTCAAGCGCTTCCAGATTCGAGTGTATGTCGCTGATGATCGCGAATGTTTTATTGGCCATGGCGGGGTTGCGCTGCGGCGGTCGCCGGCGGCTGAGCTTCCTCGGGGATCAGGACGGGCCATTTCTCCTCGATCCGGTAGCGCAGGCCGCAGCGCTGACAGACCAGGCAGCCGTCCAGCTCGACAAGCGCTCCGCGGCACGTCGGCGTCGCGCACGCCAGCAGTCGCAGCAACTCCGGGTCGATCACGACCGAATCCTCCGGCGGCGAGGCTAGGATAGGGGCCTGCGCAGGGCAAATCAATCGAGCGCACGGAAGAGAGCGAAAGGAGGCGCTTGTCCAGGGACTGAAGTCCCTGGCAACTATCGTGCGCCCTGACGGGCGAAGAACGTTGGGTGGAGGAAGCGGTACGCTCGCGCCCCGCGCCGCTCGTGATTTGACCCGGCCGCAGAGGCCTAAGATAATTCCGGCACGGGACCGAAGGCACTTTGCGGGGACCAGGAGAACATTCATGCCGCACGAACTCGCGCCGCTGCCGTATCCGGCCAGCGCGCTCGAACCGCACATCGACGCCCGAACGATGGAAATCCATCACGGCAAGCATCACCAGGCGTACATCACGAATCTCAACAAGGCGCTGGAGGGCGCCCCGCAACTGGCCGCCCTGCCGATCACCGAATTGCTCGCGCACGTCAAGAACGCGCCGGACAGCGTGCGCCAGACGATCATCAACAATGGCGGCGGCCACGCGAACCACGCGCTTTTCTGGCGGATGATGGGCCCCGGCAAGGGCGGCCCGCCGCGCGGCAAGCTCGGCGACGCGATCGCGAGCACGTTCGGCGGATTCGACAAGTTCAAGGAGCAATTCGCGCAGGCGGCCATGACGCGCTTCGGCAGCGGCTGGGCGTGGCTGGTGCTCGACGCCGGCGGCAAGCTCCAGCTTTACAGCCGCCCGAACCAGGACTCGCCCTACATGGACGGACACAAGCCGATTCTCGGCATCGACGTCTGGGAGCATGCGTATTACCTGAACTACCAGAACCGCCGTGCGGACTACATCGCCGCCTGGTGGAACGTCGTGAACTGGGATTTCTGCGCGCAGCAGTTCGACGCCGGTCCGAAGTTCTGATGGGCGCCGCCGCAAGCACAACGCCGCGACGAATGCGCATCGCGCTGGCGCTGGCGCTCTGCGCCGCGGCGGCCATTCCCGCCGGCGCGCTCGGCTGGCTCTGGCTGCGGCGGCTGCCGGAGCGCCACATCCTCGCGATGCTGCAATCGAACGACGCGGAGCAGCGCAAGCACGGCGCATGGGCGACTTCCGATCGGCGAATTCTGCGCGCCGCCGAATTCATGGCCAGCCAGCTCGATCAGGATCGCGAGGAAGTCGCCGACGTGCGCGAGAGCTACGTCTACGCGCTGGGGCGCTGCGGCTTTCAAGAGTTCTTCGCCGCGGTCGAGCAGCGCACCTGGAACGAACCCAGCGGTTTCGTGCGGGCGCAGGCGTGGGTCGCCGCCGCGCGGCTCGACGGGGCGCGCTTCAAAGCGCTGCTCGCCGCCGCGCCGCCGCGCGACGACGCCTGGGACCGCCTGGGCATGGCGATCGGCCGGCTCGAGGTGGGCGACATGTCGGCGCTTGGCGACATCCTGCCCATCGCGCGCGACGGCACGCCCGACCAGCGCGCTTTCGCTTGTCAGGCGCTTGACCGCTCGCTGACGCCGCTGCTCGAAGCGGCGGGACGCTGGCCGATCGACGCGCCGCTCGACCCGATCGAGCCGTGGCCGGCGCAGCGCATCGACGAGGCGGCGGCCCGGCTCGCGAACCTCGACATTCAGGCGGTGGCGGACTCGACACGGCCGCGACTGGTCGCCGCGCAGCCGGTGCGGCGCATCGTCCG
>CAZHIE010000195.1:0-7681 GCA_964532435.1 uncultured Planctomycetales bacterium | reverse complement strand
GACGCTCGCGGCTCGGATCGAAAGGCGTGGCGCTCGCCGGCGGTCGCGGCGCGAATCGAGAAGACGCCCCGCCGCGGCATCGGCCGCGGCGGGACGTTGGAAGCCGTCGGCCCAATCTGGCCTACGGATGATGAGTGTCGGGCTTCGACTCGGCATAGGGATGATGCGAGTCAGGTCTCGGGTTCGCCTACGGATGATGCGAGTCGGGTTTCGGCTTGGCCTTCGGCTCATCCTTGCCGGCTGGCTTGGATTCGCCCTTGCCTGCGCCCTCGCCCCGCCCCGCGTCGCCCTTGCCGGTTCCTTCGCCTCTCCCCGCGTCGCCCTTGCCGGCGCCATCGCCTTTCCCCGCGTCGCCCTTGCCCGCGGCTTCGCCTTTCGGCGAGCCATCGCTCCGGCGGGACGGAGCGCGCTCTTCGTTCGCCTCGTCGCCGTCGAGCGCGCCCTTCGCGCGAACAGACGTAAGCTCCGGACGGCTGGCCTCCTTCGCCGACGCCGCGCGCCCCGCGCCGCCGCCGAGCAGTCGCGCCTCGTCCGGGTGCGGGCCGAGCCACGTGACGACTGCCGTCTCGATGTCGTACACCGCCCCTACCAGCCGCAGCTTGCGGGCGCGGGCCGCGTCGGCCAGCGCCGGACTGGTCTCGATCAGTTCGCGGATCGAGAGGAACACGTTCTGCTTCACGGCCTCGGCGAGCAACTGCTCGCCGGCGTACTCCGGATGCTCGGCGCGGACGCGCTCGACCGCCGGCGCGATGCTTTCAACCAGCGACGCGACGTTGCCATGCGCCTCGCCGCCGCCCAGCGCCGCGGCAACCGCGCCGCAGCCGCGATGCCCGAGCACGACGATCGTCGGAACCTTGAGATGTTCGACCGCGTATTCGAGCGAGCCGGCCTGGTGCTTGTCGATCACGTTGCCCGCAACCCGCACGACGAACAAATCGCCGACGCCCTGGTCGAACAGCACTTCGACCGGGACGCGCGAATCGGCGCACGCCACGATCGCCGCGAACGGATGCTGACCATCCGAAAACGTCTCGCTGCGCCGCGCCGCGTCGAGATGCGGCCGATCGGGTTTTCCGCACAGGAAGCGCGCATTCCCGATCAGGAGCTTCTGCACCGCGTCTTCCTGCGCCTCGCCCGCCGCGGCGGGCGGCGCGGAAGCGTCCGGCGCGTGATCGCCGCCGCCGGTGGCGCTCGGCGCCGCCAGCACAATGGCGAGGCCGCAAAGCCACCAGAGCTGTCCGCGCCAATTCCTGAGCGGGCGGGTACCGTCGAGAACTCGGCTTCGCATGAGAAATCCTTTCGCCGCGACGCGCGCGATGCGCGCCCGGTCCGACTGTCCGCGCGGCGGGTGCGCCGCATGGCGCGCATCGCCGTCTCCGTTTGTCGGCCCGCTTGTTCGGCGAAAGAAATCGTCGAGACTTGTCGCCCGCGGGCTGTTCGCGGCGTCGTTGGCGCGCGACATTATCGGCGCTGTTCTCGCGGGCCGGTCCCGATACGGTACGGATTCGGCGGAAAACCTCTTGCTGTGGAGAGCGTCGTCATGCCTGCGCCGACACGAATTGCCGGACTCATGCGACTGGCCGCCCTGCTCGCCATCGCCGCGCCCCTGCGCGGCGAGTCGCCCGCGCCGGACGCCAACTGGCCGTCCTTTCGCGGGCGCGATGCGGCGGGCGTGGCGGCCGGCCCGGCGGCGCCGACGGATTGGAGCGTCAGCAAGCGCACGAACGTGCGATGGAGCGCGAAAGTGCCGGGGCTGGGGCACAGCAGCCCGATTGTCTGGGGCGATCGCGTGATGCTGACGACCGCGATCGGCGAGAACGACAAGCCGGAGCTGAAGACCGGCCTATATGGCGACATCGAGCCGATCGACGAGAGCGGAAAATTTCGCTGGGTCGTGCAGTGCTACGACAAGCGCGACGGGAAGCTGCTCTGGGAGCGCGAGGCGCATGCGGGCACGCCGGCGATCAAGCGCCATCCCAAGTCCACGCACGCCAACAGCACGCCCGCGACCGACGGAAACGTCGTCGTCGCGCTGTTCGGCAGCGAGGGGCTGCACGCCTTCGACCTCGACGGCAAGCCGCTGTGGAAGAAAGACCTCGGCACGCTCGATTCGGGCTACTACGTCGTGCCCGCGGCGCAGTGGGGATTCGGCAGCTCGCCGATCGTCGCCGACGGGCGCGTGATCGTGCAATGCGACGTGCAGCGCGGCTCGTTTCTCGCGGCGTTTGACGCGAAGGACGGCCGCGAGATCTGGCGGACCCCGCGCGAAGAGGTTCCAACCTGGAGCACGCCGACCGTCGCCAGCGCGGGCGGCCGGCGACAAATCATCGTGAACGGCTACAAGACCATCGCGGGATACGACTTCGACACGGGCAAAGAGCTTTGGAAGATGAAGGGCGGCGGCGACATTCCCGTGCCGACGCCGATCGTGGCGCACGACCTGTTCTACATCACCAACGCGCACGGGATGTTCGCGCCGATCTTCGCGATTCGGGCGGGCGCGGCGGGCGACATTACGCTACCGTCCAACAAGTCTTCCGGCGAGCACGTCGCGTGGTCGCGGGGGCGCGGCGGGAATTACATGCAGACGCCGATCGTGCTGGGCGATCTGCTCTATCTGTGCCTGGACAACGGCGTGCTGACGTGCCTCGACGCCCGCACCGGCGAGCAGAAATATCGTCAGCGGCTCGGCACGGGATCGACCGGCTTTACCGCGTCGCCGGTGGCGTCCGGCGGCAACCTCTATTACACGAGCGAGTCGGGCGACGTGTCGATCGTGAAGGCCGGCCCGGCGTTTGAGCTGGTGGCGGTCAACTCGCTGGACGACGAGTGCATGGCGACGCCGGCGATCTCCGACGGCGTGCTCTTCTTCCGCACGCGGTCCGCGCTTCTTGCGATCGGGGCGCCGCCGGCCAAGTGACGAGCGAGCCGGGATCGGCTGCTACGGCTCACATCCTCTCAAGATTCGTGAATTATCGGCCGCAATTCGCGGTGCGCCCGCGCGCCTATTCGGAACCGTCGACAATTGCAGGTCGCGGCGCGAGCCCGCCGATCACGCAAGCGCTCATAAACGCGGGACATGCGCGGGCGTCCGCGCGGGTGGCTCGCTTCCTCATACGAATGCCGAGATCGCGCGGTTCGCCCACCGGGCGGCGCGCCGACGGGCGGGTCTAGAATCGGCCGAGCGGTGACGCATGCCGGAGCGTCCGGGCCGCAACTTCGATGGAATGTGCGGGCACGCGCCATTGGCCCGTGCCACACAATCATTGAGTCGCGTCCCAGCGCCGTGCTAGACTCCTGAGGAGGGAAAGAAGCATGGACGAGGCGATTTTCCAGAAAAAGCTGGCGGAGCTCGTGGCCGAGATCGAGACTTTGCCGGAAAGCGAGCGTCAGCGCTTGCGTCAGCTCGCCAACGAAACGCGACAGCGGCACGAGGACATCAAGAACAGCGTGCGCAGCCTGCAGGAAAGCATAGATTTTCTGCGGTTGGGCATCAAATACCTGCTCTTCGATCTCGAGGCGACTCGCCGCGAGAATACCTATCTTCGCAAGATGCTGGAGCAGGATCCGAACAGCGGCAGCAAGGAAGAATAGCCGGCGCGCTGCGCCGGATCGGCGGTTTCCGGGAAGCCCTTCGCTGCCGGGCCGGCTTCCCCTCATTCTTGATCGACAGCCCACAGCCCGACGCCGTGCGGGCGGACTAGCGGCCCGCGCGGCCGGAGCGACGACGATCCTCCGGCCCGCGGGGCCGCGCACGCGCGGCGCTCGCCGATCGGCATCATTCCGTGGGCCAGGATCCCTGGAATACTTCGGTGGCGGGGCCGGTTTTGAAGACGTGCCCGCTCGACTCGTCCCATTCGAGCAGCAACTCGCCGCCCGGCAGGCGCGCCGTGATGCGCCGGTCGCTGCGGCCGGTCAGCACGCCCGCGACGCAGACGGCCGACGCGCCCGTGCCGCACGCCTGCGTCGGCCCCGTGCCGCGCTCCCAGGTGATCATCTCGACGAAGTCGGGGCGCTGCACGCGCACAAAATGAACGTTAATGCGCTCGGGAAACGCCGCATGATTTTCGATCTGCGGACCCCACTCGCGCAGCGGCACGTCCTCGACGCGCTCCACGTAGATCACCGCGTGCGGATTGCCCATCGACACGCACGTCACCCGCAATGATCGCTCGCCAAGCTCCAGCGGATGTTCGACCACGCGCGGCCCCGGAAGCCGCGTCGGAATCCGCGCCGCCTCGAGCAGCGGCTCGCCCATGTCCACGCGAACCGTTTCGACCTTGCCGTCGGCCGACACGTGCAGCTCCAGACGCAGCACGCCGCGGTCGGTCTGCACAAACATCGGATTGCGCCGCGCGAGGGCGCGCTCATACGCGAACTTGGCCACGCAGCGGATGCCGTTGCCGCACATCTGCGCCCGCGAGCCGTCGGCGTTGTACATGATCATGCGGACGTCGGCGCCCGGCACGTCGGGCGGGGCGACGAGAATCAGCCCGTCTCCGCCGACGCCGCGATGGCGATCGCTCACCGCCCGCGCGAGGCGCGCGGCGTCGTCGACGCGCTGCGAAAACGTCTCGATGTACACGTAGTCGTTGCCGAGGCCGTGCATCTTGATGAAGGCGAGCGACATGGAAACCTATGAAACAGAAGTCAGAAGTCAGAAGTCAGAAATCAGAAGTAAGGACCAAGACCGTCTTCCGACCTCGGAAAACGCCGTGCCATCTGAACGTCGGACACTCGGCTCCCTGCTGTAAGGAACTCTGATTCCGGAAGCGCGACGGCGGTGCATCGACTTACTTCTGAATTCTGAATTCCAACTTCTGAATTCATCGCAGCCAGTGATCCACGGCCGATCTCCGAATCAGGTAGCGCCCCGGCCGGGCCAGGCCGCGCTTCGACAGCGGATTGGCCGAGTCGATGATGAACTCCAGCAGATCGTCGCCGCGGCCGGACCCAAAGAACCCTTCCGGCCGAAGGAGTGGGCCGGTGGCGGAGCCGGGCAGGACGGCGGCGGGGTTTCGGAGCGTGTTGCTGAACGCGGATCGATCGCCCTTGTCGGACAGGTTGATGAGCTGACCCACGCCGCCCTGCGGATCGACCACGCGCAGGCCGTCCTGGCGCAGGCGATTGAACGCGACCTGCGCATCGCCCTGTCCGAGCACGTCCACCAGCGGAACGTTGCGGAACTGCGCCTGGTCAAGCCAGCGGAGCATCGCCTGGGTGACCTGCTCGCCGCCGCGGATCTCGCGGCGTTCGCCAGTGTCGGAGCGCAGCGCGCTGACCAGCCCGCGATCGGCGACGAAGATCTCGAAGCGGTCGGTTCCGCGATCGTAGCTCATTCCGAAATCCCACGTGCCCTTCTTGGAGAGCGTCGCGACCGGCGAATCGACGGTGAAGTCGCTGCGCAGGCCGCCTTCGGCCACGCCGGCGCGAATCTTGCCGTAGCCCACTTCGAGCCGGACGCGCTTCGTGTCGCGGTTCTTCCACAATTCGCTCATGGCAACGAGGCTCATCGGCTCGACGATGGCGACGGCGTAGGGCTCTTCGGCGCCGAGGCGCAGCTTCACGGCCGAGTCGATGCCGGTGCGAATCTGTGTGCGCTCGTCGAGTTCGATTCCCTTGCGCACGGGCTGCCAGTTGACGGGGTCGAAACCCGAATACTGGCAGTCGCCGGAGACGCCGACGACGACGGCGCGGATGGATTGGCGCTCGCCGGGCGCAGACGCGGGCGCCGAGGCCGGCGCCGACGCGGGCGGCTGCGGCGCGTCCTGCGCGAAATTCAGCGCGGCGGCCAGAATGATGAACAGGGCGGCGAGCGACATCAGGGATAGCGCATGGCGACGGCGCATACGGCCTCCAAAATGCCGGCCCGCCCGTGGGCGGCGGCCGGCGAATGCCCGGTGATTCTATCGTCCGCCAGAGGGGGTTTGCATTCGTGCAAGGGATTTCGCGCGAATCGCCCGCACGCCAGGCCGGCGGCGCCCGGCAGGCCGGTCACGCGCAAGATTAGTCGCAGCCGCCGCCGATCAGGCAGGCGACGAAGGCGTCGATGTCGCCGTTGTCGACCAGGCCGTCCCGATTCGTGTCGGCGTTCGCCAGCCGGCAGGCGGGGTAGGCGATCTCGTACTGCCCCGCATCGGAAATGGCGAGGACGAACGCGTCGATGTCGCCGTTGTCGACCAGCCCGTCGCAGTTCGCGTCGCCGGAAACGTAGCGCGGCGCGGGAACGTCGAAGCCATCGGCCGAGACGGAAGCAGGGTCTCCCGCCGCGAAGAGATCGAGCGCGACCGGGCCGCGCGTCGGCGGGCGGTCGGCGATGAACGAGAAGCTGTACGCCGTGGCCCAGCGCAGCGCGTTGCCAAGCTCGGCCGGCTCGATCGCCTGCGCCCGCCAGGCCAGCTCGCCGCCGGAAAATGTCGCCAGCCAGTCGAGATCGGAGTACAGCTCGCCGCTGTGATACGCGACGTCGTGAAAGCGTATGTCGCTCAGCACGGCGCCGGGAGCGGGCAAGCGCAGCGCCGCCGCCGCGCGCGACGAATTGTGATTGAACACCGCATAATCGTAGCGCCAGCGGCCGGCGCCGAGGTCGGCGACGTGAGAAACGACGTAGAAGCGCCCATCGCCGGGCACGTCGATCGTGTGCAGCGCGACACTCGCATCCGCCGCGGCCCACGCGACGATCGCGGGAATTCCGACGGACGTGGCCCCGCTCGTCGTCAGCGTGTAACCGCCGCCGGAAAGCGGGCCGACGACGACGCGCCGCGCGCCCGCGTTGTTCGCGCTGTGCAGCGTACCCGCGTCGTCGGGCGTGACGACCAGAATCTCGGCGTAGTACGTCGCGCCGGGATTCGTCGCGGGGTTCAAGTCCTCGTTGACGACTTGCAGCCGCTTGAAGAGCACCGGCCCGCTCTGGCCGCGCGTCGCAAAGGGATAGGCAAACAGGCCGGAGAAGCCGTCGACTTCGGAGCGTGGTCCGAGCATCGCCTGTTGCCCGATGGCGCTGGCGGTGTCGGAGCTGTTGCAACCCGCGCCGAGCACCGAGCCGGAGTGGCCATTGCACGATCCGCACGCGCCCTGCGCGAGGGCGGAGAAGCTGTGCCAGGCCCAGCTCATGCCGATCTGCTCGAAGCGGCCGTCGCGGGCGCGGTAGAGGTTTTCGACGATGAGGGGATGGTGCTGCGACGTGGCTTCGAACGGCAGATCGGCGTCGCCGGCGTTGCACATGTCGGAGCCGAAGCTGTACGCCGTAATGCCGCCGGCCGACCCCCACTTGGTGACGCCGATGACGTTGAAGACCTGCACGTCGGCGTCGGCGAGCACCGGCGCGGCGGACAGCAGAGGCGCGGCGAGGGCACCCGTCAGCGCGAGGATTCGATGCGTTGTCGTCATGCGCGAAGCCTCCTGCGGCGCCGCGAAGCGCCGGTGCCGGCGGATGCAAAGACTCAATGATACACGCGCGGGATGAGGCGATGCACGTCCGTTTTTTTCGCTGCGGCGCCGCAACGGTGATGCGGGAAGGGATACCCGCACGAATGGGGAGCATCGGCGTCCCGCCGGTATGAAAATCGCGTTCGCAACGGCCAGAGGCGTTCGCACCGGCCAGAGGCCGATGCTCCCCGCAATTCCGATTTTCCTCAAACACTACGGGCGCGCGAATGGGGAGCATCGGCGTCCCGCCGGT
>CAZHIE010000194.1:0-7682 GCA_964532435.1 uncultured Planctomycetales bacterium | reverse complement strand
CGCCCTTGTGCGCTCTCGCTCGCAGTGCCGGTGGCGCGATTACACCGTCGGATCGAGAAAACTCGCGTAGCGATCCAGCAGATACCGATCCGTCATCCCCGCGATGTAATCCGCCACCACGCGCGCAGCGCCCTGCGCCGCGACGCGCTCCGCGAAGCGCGGCGGAAGCAGGTCCGGCTTCGCCACGTACTCATCGAACAGCACGCGAATCGTCTTCTCGGCCGTGCGATCCATGCGCTCCACCGCGGCGGAGCGATAGACCCGCGCCAGGAGAAGCTCCTCGACCTCGCACGTGAGGCGCTCGACCTCCTCCGACAACCCCACGCGGCCGCTCTGCTCGAATTGCCCGACCAGGTCGGCCATCAGCAGCCCCTGCACGCGGTCCAGCGCGGGTCGCAGTCCGGCCCGCAATTCCGCATCAGCCGGGCGCGGCGCGCCGGCGAAGGCCCGCCGCCACAGCTCCAGCGCCGCCAGGTCGGCCGGGCCGATCAACTCGGCGTGGATGGAGTCGGCCAGGTCGTGCAGCGTGTACGTGAAGCGATCGGCCAGCGCGACGGCCCGCGACTCCGGCGCGGGGGCGAGCCGGGCGGGGGCGCTCGGGGCGCCGCCGCCGTCTGCGCGATCGTAGCGCGTGCTGTGCGACGCAAGGCACGATCGAACCGCGCGCGTCAGATTCAGCCCGCGAAACTCGGGGTAGGGGTGCTCCAGGTATTCGACGACGCGCAGCGATTGTGCGTTGTGCTCGAAGCCGCCCGCGTTCGCCATGCAGGCCGCCAGGGCCCGCTCGCCGGCATGGCCGAACGGAGGATGTCCGAGGTCGTGCGCCAGCGCGACGACTTCGGCCAGGTCGGCGCGCAGACCGAGCGCGTCGGCGATGCAGCGCGCCAGGTGTGCGACCTCCATCGTGTGCGTCAGGCGCGAGCGCAGATGATCGCCGGCCCGCGTGTGAAACGCCTGCGTCTTGTGCCCGAGGCGGCGGAACGCGGCGCAGCGCACGATGCGCTGCCGATCGACCGCCAGCGCGGGCAGCGCGCCGGCCAGCGTGTCGGTGTGCTCGCGCGAAAAGTCATGCGTGTGCGGCATTCGATGGATCCGGCCGGCCCGCCGCGGCGCGGCGGCTCACTTCAGGGCATCGACGGCGGTCTGAATCTGGTCGGCGGCGCGGCGCCAGACCGGCGGCGGCAGCCCGTGCCCCGCGCCGGGCACGACTTCGACGTAGGCGTCGCTGCCGAGTTCCTTCAGCGCGTCGCGCAGCTTGTAGAAGGCGGCTTCGAGGAAGAACGTGTCGGCGTCGCCGCAGAAAAGGTGCAGTTTTCCGCGCAGCCTCGGGCCGAGTGACGGCCATTCGCTCCGCAGTTTCGCCACGATGTCGTACTTGCGCCACGACTCCGCGACGGCGGGGTCGAGCTTCCCGCTCTTTCGATCCCACAGCATCGCGGGTTGCCCATCGGCGCCGCGCGGGCTGAAGACGGCTTCGAAGGAACATAGCTGCCCGCCGCGGCCGAGCACGACTTCCATGTCGGAGAATCCGCGGCAGGTGATGAAGCGGCGCGCTCCGCGCGAAATCGGGCGATCGGCTCCGTCGGGCATCGTGAAGAAATTCTGCGCCGGATCGTGGATGTCGATTGTCTGAAACGCGGAGAAGGCGACCGGATCGGGCGACATGGACCACGTGCCGCCGAACGTGTCCGGATACGCGACCTGAAGCCAGAGGCTGCTCCAGCCGCCCGACGAAACTCCCGTGACGAAGCGCCCCTTCGGCTCGGCGATCAGCCGGTACTCGCGCTCCAGTTGCGGGATGATTTCCTCGATCAGCGACCGGCCGCGCGGCCCGTTGTTGGCGGAGTCCGCGAAGACGTGATGCCCGGTGGGGCAGTCGGCGTCGAGATAGACCAGCGCGAGATCGGCGGTCGCGCCGGACATGAGCGAGTCGTACATGGCGAAGTAGCTCGGCGCGTCTTGGATCGTCCCGCCGAAGCCGGAAACGATGTAGAGCGCCGCGAATCGCCGGTCCTTTTCGTCGTCGTAATCGCCCGGCAGGCGGATCGCCGCCTGGACGTCGCAATCCTTTCGATAAAAGGCGGACAGCAGCTTGCTGCGGAGCTTGACGAACCGGACGCTCTTGTCGCCGTCGAGCTTCGGCTCATCGTTTTTCGACTGGATGTTGAGGCGGATCGGCTCGGGCGACGCGGGGTCGAATTCCACGCTCAGCGGCGGGCTGATGGCGTCGCCGGGGGCCGACCAGAGGTCGTGCGACCATTCGTTGAGCGGGAGGATGGCCTGAAACGTGCGCTTGCCGGCGGGCAGGTCGCGCAGCGCGACGGGATGGCCGAGCGCCTTGTCGGGGTCGAACGCGAGCGGCTCGCCGGGGCGCCAGTCGGTTACGTCGATGGCGAAGAACGGCTCGGGGTTGAACCAGTTTGGGCCGCGTTTCGGTTCGCCGCCGGGGCGCTTGGTCGTCGCGACGAACACGCGACCGGTATACGGCGTCGACCGCACCGACTTGTCGAATACGACTTCGATGCGCGGGCCTGTGGGGGCGGTGGATGCGGCCCGTGTGGCGGGCGATTGCGCCCATCCGCGCGGCGCCGCGAGCGCGAGCCCGAGCGCGGCGAGGATGCCGATGGTCAGGCCGATACGGGCGCGCGAGTGTGGACGAACCGATGCTTCATTCATTGAGGGCCATCCCAGTCGAAGGTGCGGCCGCGGCTGCGTCCGCGCGTGAGTCAGCGTATCGCATGGACGGGCGAAGTGGAAAGCCGGCTGCGGAAGATTGGAGTTGCCGACGGGAAGCGGTTGCGCAGGATCGGGGGGCGGGATTGGGGCGCTTGCTGGTAGCACCGCCTTCCAGTCGGTGTTCGGCGATGCAATGGGTCGCACCGCCTTCCGGGCGGTATTCGGCAACGCGACACTCGTCGATTCGTCGCGCCGCTCGCGTGCCGGGATGGACACGCGTTTTCCGCACCGCCTGGAAGGCGGTGCTACACGGTCGTCAGCGTGGCGTCGAGGATCTTCTTGTAGTCCGGCTTCTGCCGCTGACCGACCACGCGCTGCACGGGTTGGCCGTCGCGGAACAGCAGCACGGTCGGGATGCTGTGGACGCCGTACTGGGCGGCGAGGCGCTCCTCCTCGCTGACGTTCAGCTTGCCGACCTTGACCTTGCCCTTGTACTCGTCGGCGAGTTGATCGATGGTCGGGCCGAGCGCGACGCAGGGGGCGCACCATTCCGCCCAGAAATCGACCAGCACGGGAACGCTCGACTGGAGCACTTCGGTCGAAAAGTTCTCGGACGTGAAGTGGAGCGTGTTCGCACCCGCCATCGGATTCTCCCTTTCTGCGTCGCGGCCGTTGCCGGCCGGGACGCGCGCCTTGCCGCCCGCCCGCGGCGGGTCGGTGTGCGATTCTAGTTTTGCGGCGCGGCATGTCAAAGGCCGGGCCGGCGGACGGCATTTGCGCGTCGGCGTCTTTTTGGAGGCAACGCGGCGAAATCGGGTTGCGTGGACGATGTAATATGATGTCGGCCCCGGAGTTCCGCGGCGGCAGGGGCCGGCCGCGGCAATAGCCCCCCGCGCGAAAGCGTTAAGCCTGACATGCGGCTCGCTCTGGCCGGCGGGCCGCCCGGGAGGATCGCCGTGAACCGCGCATTGTGCCCTCGTGCAGCATTTCTGCCGGTCGCCGTCGCGCTCGCCTGGGCGGCGGCGCCGTCGCTCGCCGCCGACAAGGGCCGCAACTCGCTGAAACCGCTGCCCGATTCGGAGTGGAATCGCGAGCTGGCGTCGCACCTTCTGGGGCGGGCCGGCTTTGGCGGCACTCCGGACGAAGTGGATCAGCTTGTGCGACTGGGCGTCGGCGGGGCGGTGAACTGGCTGGTCGAGTTCGACGACGTGCCGTTTGCCATCGCGCCGCCGGCGATGAACGAGCTGGTGCTCGAAGCGCCCGATCGCGGCGAGCTGCGCACGATGACGCAGGAAGAGCGCCAGAAATATCAGCAGCAGCGGCAGATGGCGGAGCGGCGCGGGCACGAAGAGCTGCGGCTGTGGTGGCTGGAGCGGATGATTCGCTCGCCGCGGCCGTTCGAGGAGCGCATGACGCTCTTCTGGCACGGGCATTTCACCAGCGGGGCGCGCGAAGTGCGGCGCTGCCTGTTCATGAAAGAGCAGAACGAGTTTCTGCGCTCGCACGCGCTCGATTCGTTCGGCGAGCTGCTGCGCGGCATCAGCCGCGACCGGGCCATGCTCGTCTATCTCGACAACGCGAACAGCAACAAGTCGCGGCCGAACGAGAATTACGCCCGCGAGCTGATGGAGCTTTTCAGCCTCGGCGTGGGCAACTACTCCGAGGACGACATCAAGGCCGCGGCGCGGGCGTTCACCGGCTGGACATACGACCGCGACGGCTTCGTGTTTCGGCGCATGAACCACGACGCGGGCGTCAAGACGTTTCTGGGCCAGAGCGGAAATTGGGACGGCGATGATGTCATCGACATCATCTTGAAGCAGCCGGCCTGTTCGCGGTTTCTGGCCCGCACGCTGCTGGAGTATTTCGTGCGGCCGGCGCCGGAGAAGCCGCTGGTCGAGGCGCTGGCGGCCGAGATTCGCAAGCAGAACTATGAACTCAAGCCGGTGATGAAGACGTTGCTGGCGAGCCAGGCGTTTTATCACGCGGATTCGCGGGCGCGGCTGATCAAATCTCCCGTAGATGTGATTGTCGGGACGGCGCGGCGGCTGGGACAGCCGATCGCGAACCTGACGGCGGCGGAACGCGCGCTGGCGAACCTCGGGCAGGAGCTGATGCAGCCGCCGAACGTGAAGGGCTGGGACGGCGGCGAGAAGTGGATCAACACGGCGACTCTGTACAGCCGGTACAACGTCTGCGGCGAGCTGCTGGGTTCGGCGCCGGTCGAGCGGCGGCGGCAATTCGGGCGGGCCGACGTCGGCAACGAAGCGCTCGACGACGGCGGGCCGGAGACGTCGATGAAGATGAGCGGGCCGATGGAAGCGAAATCGCGCCTGCGGCAACAGGGCGCGCAGCCGTCGTACGATCCGGTTCCCGTCATGGAATCGCGCGGGCTGAAGTCGGCCGAGGAAATCGTGGACTTTTACATGCAGCAGTTGCTGAGCGCGCCGCTGTCGGCGGAAAAGCGCGGGCTGCTGGTGGAGTTTCTGAGCGGCGAGGGTGAATTCGACGTGACGGCGCGCGGCGCCGGCGCGAAGATTCGCGCGATGATCCACCTGATGTGCAGCACGCCGGAGTTTCAGGTGTATTGAGGCGCCGGCTCGCGCTCGTAGCGGCCCGCGCCCTCGCGCGGCCGGACCGACGCACGAACGCAAGGCGCCGCCGGCAGTCAGCCCCACGAGGCGGCGCTCATGGAATGCGAAATCGTTACAGGTGACCGATGACGAATGAACCACTTTTCACGACGCGGCGCGATTTCCTGACCGGCAGCATGGCGCTGCTCAGCGCCTGCGCGACGCTGCCCGTCTTTCTCGGCCGTACGGCCCATGCGCTGGCCGGCCCGTCGCCGCAGTCGAAGAAGCGAAAGGACGATGCGTCGCGCATTCTCGTCGTGTGCCAACTGGCGGGCGGGAACGACGGCCTGAACACCGTGATTCCGTGGGGGATGGACCCCTACTACAAGTATCGGCGGCAGCTCGCGATTCCGAAGAAGGACGCGCTCAAGCTGGTCGACGGCATCGGGCTGCATCCGTCCGCGGTCGGGCTCAAAGACCTCTTCGACGAGGGCAAGCTCGCCATTGTGCAGGGCGTCGGATACCCGAACCCCAACCGCAGCCATTTCACCAGCATGGACATCTGGCAGACGGCCGATCCGTCGCTGCGAAAGCACGACGGCTGGATCGGGCGGTATTTCGACAACTGCTGCAAGGGCGACGATCCGGGCCCGCAGCCGATCAACGGCGTGGCGCTGATGCAGGAGTCGCCGCTGGCGATGCAGGGGGAGGATTTCATCCCGCTTTCGTTCAACGACGCGGCGCAGCTTGCGTGGCGCGGCGCGCCGGGCGACGACGCCGCGGCGAGCGTGCTGCGCAAGCTGAACAACGAGGGCGCCGCGGCCGCACCGGCGGGAGAAAACGAAGTGGCGCAGTGGCTGCAGCGCGCGGCGCTCGAAGCACAGGTCGGCGCGGACACGATCCGCCGCGCGGCGGGCGAGTCGGCCGGCGGCGGAAGGCGCCGCGGCGGCGGACGCGCGGGGCAGTTCGGCCAGCAATTGCAGATGGTCGCGCGGATGATCCGCGCGGGCCTGCCGACGCGCATCTATTACGTCAGCATGGGCGGCTTCGACACGCACAGCGGGCAGATCGGGCGACATCAGCAACTGCTGGCGCAATTCGGCGACGCGATGGTCGAGTTTCTCGATCGGCTGGAGGACGACGGGCTGCTCGATCGCGTGCTGGTGCTGACGTTCTCCGAATTCGGCCGGCGCGTGCAGGAAAACGCGAGCGGCGGCACGGACCACGGCGAGGCGGCGCCGCTGTTCCTGCTCGGGTCAAAGGTGAAGGCGGGCGTTCACGAGAAGCACCCGGACCTGGAAAACCTGCACCGCGGCGACCTGACGTTCGGCTGCGATTTCCGGCGCGTGTACTCGACGATTCTGCAAAGCTGGCTGGGCGCCAAGCCGGATCAGGTGCTCGGCAAGGGGTTCGCGCCGCTGCCGGTGATTCGGGGATAGGTACGAGACAATGTCGAATGGCGAATAGCGAAGAACGAATTGCGGAAAGCGCGATCGTCCGGGTAAGTCCGTAATTCGTTATTCGCAATTCGCTATTCGCTATTCGAGTCGGCCTCAGGGCGCTGCGTTGCCGTTCGCGAGAGCCGCGTCGAGCAGCGCCGCGAACGTCTCGGCATCGCGAAACCCGACGACCTTCGTCCCCTGTATGAAGAACGTCGGCGTGCCGCTCACCCCCAGCGCCGCGCCCGTCGAGATGTCTTCGTCGACCGCGCCGGCCGCGCCGCTCCCCGCGGTGCAGGCGTCGAACGTCGTCAGATCGAGCGACAGGTCGCCCGCGTAGCCGCGCAGATCGGCCGATTCGAGCGCATCCTGATTCGCGAACAGCAGATCGTGGTATTCCCAGAATTGTCCCTGCTCGCCCGCGCACTGCGCCGCGGCGGCCGCCGCGCGGGCGTGCGGATGCACCGATTGCAGCGGGAAGTGGCGGAAGACCCAGCGCACTTTGCCCGTGTCGATGAAGTCGCGACGGATCGTTGGAAACGTCTCGGCCGCGAATCGTCCGCAGACGGGACACTCGAAATCGCCGTACTCGATCACCGTGATTGCGGCGCTGGCGCTGCCGAGCACGTGATCGCGCGCGGTGATGGTAAGGTTGCCGTCGTCCGCCTGCGGGCACCCGCCGGCCATCAGCCCCGCTACGATCGCCGCGCCGAGCAGCAGGAGAATACGCATTGGCTGCACCTCGTTTTGACGCTGGGCCGGGCGCCGCGGGCCCGTTGCCGTGACGCCGGCTCATTCTAGCACGGGCGCAACGCTTGCGTACTTGGCGCGGGGCGGCGATCGATGAGTAGTGAGTAGCGAAGAGCGAGTAGCGAAGAGCGAGTAGCGAAGAGCGAGTAGCGAAGAGCGAGTTTCGGAGCCGCGAGCGTAAGCGAGCGCGACGTCCCGCGCTCGGTCTGTCGCCTTCGCGCGGCGGCCGATGGCTTTCTTGCTT
>CAZHIE010000193.1:0-7694 GCA_964532435.1 uncultured Planctomycetales bacterium | reverse complement strand
GCGTCCCGGTCGAGGCGACCTGTTCGGGCGTGAGCCCCTTTAGCGCCGCGCGCGTGCCCACCGGCATGAAAGCCGGCGTGTCTATATCGCCATGCGGCGTACGGAGCCGGCCGCGGCGAGCGCGGCCGTCGGAGGCGACGATGTTCAGACTCACTGGCGCTGCCAGAGGCTTCATTAAAACGAATCCTGACGGCCCGCCGCGCGATCTGCGAGGCCTTGTCTTGATATTCGGATTAAGTTAGGATGTGCGCCATGGGACGCGAATTCCGCCTCCGAGATCCTGTGCATGACTTTATTCAGCTGCGTGAGATCGAGGTGAAGCTGATCGCCGCGCCGTTGTACCAGAGGCTCCGCGCCATCCGGCAGTTGGCGCTCGCCAGCCTGGTTTATCCCGGCGCGCTGCATACGAGATTCGATCACAGTCTCGGCGTCTGCCATGTCGCGGGCTTGCTGGCCGAGCACGTGGGTCTTTCCGACGATGAGGTCGAGCTCGTGCGCCTCGCCGCGCTGCTTCATGACATTGGACACGGACCCTTCAGCCACGTTTCCGAGAGTCTTCTTGACTGGTACGTCGTCGCCGAGCTCTTCAAGCCGAACCAGAAGCGCGAAAAAATCCACGAGCTGATCACAGCCTACTACATTCGCAACGATCCCGACATCAAACGACTGGTAAGCGACGAACGGCGGGATCAGGTGGTCAGGCTTCTTGCCGAGGGGCACGGACAGCCGGCGCTGCGAGCGATCGTTTCCGGGCCACTCGACGCAGACAAGCAGGACTATCTCCTGCGAGACAGCTACTTCTGCGGCGTGACGTACGGTCTGTTCGACATCCATCAGTTCCATCGCTCACTGGTGCTCTCGGGACCGGATCACGAGAAAGAACTGATGATCGATCCCGACGGCGTGCATGCCGTCGAACAGTACGTCCTTGCGAAATACTATCTCACAACGAACGTCTACCGCCACCGGGTCCGGCTCATCACCGATCAGATGCTGATCCGCGCGATTCGTCTGGGAATCGATGAAGAAGGCGATGCGGAACTTACCAGACTCTATAGATTCGACGGATCCGACGAATTCTTTGAGAACTACCGAGGTTGGGATGACGCACGCTTCCTGAGCACCTACGGCACCGGGCCCGTCTCGGCGTGTCGCGAGCTGGTTGACCGGTTGCGCAAGCGACGGCTGTTGAAGCGGGTGTTTGGCGAAAAACTCGGCGACTTCGCCAGGCCCGAACTTCGCGAGGCGCTGACGAAGGTCGAAACTAAGGCTCGCGCGACCGATCGCGGCGAGCTTGAGTGCGCGATCGCCAAGGAGATCGAGAAGGTCATTCGCCAGAAAATCGACCCACGACTTCTCATCATTCACGTGTACACGATCAAATCCGTGCGGGTATCATCTCGCAACGACGAGGCGAGCATCATGGTTGCTCGCGTCGGGCAGACGCCGGTGCCTTTCGAGGAAGAATCGGCGCTCTTCCGGTCCATCAATGAGGGATATACAGAGGGATTCGTCGAAGTTTACGCTCCGGTCACCTGGGAGACCGCGACCGACCGAAAGCGAATGAGAGAACGGCTCTATGTACCCATCCGGAGCTGCATCGAATGCACATGCGGAGGGGAGGCTAAGTCATGACACCCGCGGATTTCGTTCATCTCTCCCTACACGCGCTCGGCGGCGAGATCCAAGGCAAGACGATGCTACAGAAAAAGGTCTACTTTCTTGGCGTGTTTACGGACATGCTCAATCAGCTCGGGTATCGCCCCCATTTCTATGGACCCTATTCGGATGACGTTGCGCAGGCGGTGCAGGAACTGCGAACCATCGGATATGTCGAACAGCAGATTCGATCGGCCGGATCGTCGGATGCCGCGGGCTTCGAGCGGTGCCGTTACGATTATCACCTTACCGATGCGGGAACGCGCGTCGCGAAATCGAAGGCCGCGGCCAACCGGATCCTTTCGACTGAGTTGCAGCGTGTCGCGGATCGGCTCAATCGCGCCGGCAACGTCAACTACATGAAGCTCTCTGTCGCCGCAAAAACGTATTTTCTCCTCGGCCAAACCGGCGTGCGCCCGTCAGAGGATGAGTTGGCGCGATTGGCTTCAAAATTCGGTTGGCGCGTCACTCCGGAAGAGACTTCCGAGGCCGCAGTCTTCCTCGACAAGCTTGGTCTGATGGGCAACTGAAAAGCGGCGAGCACGCAGAAGCAAACCAGCGCTACGCCGTCTATTCGCCCGGCCGCGTCGCAAGCGACAAGCCCATCTCGGTCAGCTTGGCCTTGATTTCGTTCAGCGAGGTCACGCCGAAGTTTCGCGTCTGAAGCAGTTCGCCCTCGCTGAGCTGAATCAGGTCGCCGATGGACCCGACGTTCAGGCGCTGCAAGCAGCGCCGCGCGCGGACCGACAGCTCCAATTCGGTGACGGGCTTGACCAGCACGCCTTCGCGCCCGGGAGGAATCGCCGGGCGGGGCGGCGGCGGCGGGGCGGCCGCGACCGCTTCCTGCAACGTAACGACGTCGATCTCTTCGGGAATCTGGCCGAGGTGCAGCCCCTTTTTCTGGAGCAGGGCGCGAATCTCATTCAGCGACGTTTCGCCGAAATTCTTGAAGGCCAGCAATTCGGCGTCGCTAAGCTTGATCAGCTCGCCGAGCGTGTTGATCTTCATCTTCTTGAGACAGTTGCGCGCCCGGGCCGATAGCTCGAATTCGCTGATCGGCGTTTCGAGCAGCTTCTTGCGCGGGTCCACCTTCTCCGCAGCGCCCTCGTGGATCACCATTTCGCGGCAGCTTTCCACGTCCTTGAGGAACAGACGGGCGCGCGCGTGGCGCGGAAACGCCCGCAGCACGCGGCGCAGGCAGTCGGCCGCATCGTCGAAGCGGCCCAGATCCTCATAGACGACCGCGAGATTGATCAGGGCGTTGACGTGGGCGCGCGGCTGATAGGCGAGCCGCTTGTACAGCTCGATCGCGGCCTCGTCGTCGCCGCAGATGTCGTACAGCCAGGCGCAGCGGAACGTCGCGGCGGCGTGATCGGGGTCGAGCGTCAGCGCCTTTTCGTACTCTTCGGCCGCCTCGACGCGCTGCTCCTGGTTCTCGTGCAGCAGGCCGCGGACATAATGCCACTCGGCGCGATCCTGGCCGGCGTGCTTGTGGCGGGTCAGAATTTTCTCCGCCGCGCCGGCGTCTCCCGCGCGCAGGTGCGTCGCGGCGGCGCGCAGGTCGGCCTGCAACGCGTCCCAGCCGGCGCCGGACGCCTTCTGATACTCGTCGATCGCCTTGTCGAACCGGCCGAGCGCCGCATAGGTCTCGCCCATGTAATAGTGGCGGGCCTTGGCGGGACCGCCGCGGCCGAACCACTCCAGCGCTTCGCTGTATTTTCCGAGAATCAGCAGACCCAGCGCGACCTTGAACGCGTCGCCGTCGCCGGCTTCCGCCTTGGCGCGCTGCTCGCGAACGAGCTGCTCGAACTTCTCATAGGCTTGGAACGAGGCATAAGCCGCGTCGGCGGATTTTTCATACTTGAGCGGGTCAAACGCGCTCTGGTCGAACAGCAGCGACAGATCGGAAGTTTCCACCATCGGCGACGATCTCCCTCAGGTCGGCGACTCCGGCACATGGCGCGGGCGCGCTTGCGGCCCGCCCCCGCCCCGGAAATCCGCCCGGAAACCGTTATACTATCCGGGCGCGCGCCGCTGGCAAGTGGCCCGCGTGCGCCACAGGGCCCTGCGCAAGCTCGGCGGGCGACCGGATTCCCCCATCCGGCGGCTGCTCCCCGCCCGGCCGCGCCCCCGAACATCAGAACTCCGCAACCGGTGAACCGCGTGAAAGATTCCGCATTCCTCAATCAGGTCGATCGGCGCGTGCTCGTATTCGACGGCGCGATGGGCACAAGCATCCACGCGCTCGATCTGCCCTTGTCCGACTATGACGGGCTGGAAAACTGCAACGAGATCCTGAACGCCACGCGACCCGACGCGATTGAGCGCATCCACCGCAGCTTCCTCGACGTCGGCTGCAACGCGGTCGAGACCAACACGTTCGGCGGAATGCGGCACGTGCTGGCCGAATTCGGCCTCGAAGATCGCTGCTACGAGCTGAACCTGGCCGCGGCCCGAATCGCCCGCCGGGCCGCCGACGCCTGCTCCACGCCGCAGCAGCCGCGCTTCGTCGCCGGCTCGCTCGGGCCGGGCACGAAGCTCGTCAGCCTGCGACAGATCGGCTACGACGCGCTGTGCGAGAGCTACGCCGAGGCGGCCCGGGCGCTGCTCGACGGCGGCGTCGATCTGCTGCTGATCGAAACGTGCCAGGATCTGCTGCAAGCCAAGACCGTGATCGAAGCCTGTCGCCGCGCGTTCGAGCGAACGGGCCGGCGCACCCCGCTGGCCGTCTCGGTCACGATGGAGACGACCGGCACGATGCTCGTGGGCACGGACGTCGCCGCGGCGCTGGCGGCGCTGGAGACGTACCCCGAAGTCGACGTCATCGGGCTGAACTGCGCGACCGGGCCGCAGGAGATGAGCGAATACGTGCGGCACCTGTCGCGCTTCTGCTCGCGGCGGATTAGCGTGATGCCCAACGCCGGGCTGCCGCAGCTTGTGAACGGCCAGCCGCACTTTCCGCTCTCGCCGGCCGAGCTGGCCCGCTGGCTGCGCGAGTTTGTCGAAGCCGACGGCGTGAACATCGTCGGCGGCTGTTGCGGGACGACGCCCGCGCACCTGGCGGCCGTCGTCGCGGCGCTGGCCGGCCGACCGGCGCCGCAGCGGCAGCCGGCGCACGAAGCGGCCTGCACGTCGCTGTACCAGGCCGTGCCGTATCGGCAGGACAATTCGTTCCTGATCGTCGGCGAGCGCTGCAACACGAACGGTTCCAAGAAATTCAAGCAACTGATCGAGGCCGGCGATCACGAAGGCTGCGTGCAGATGGCGATCGAGCAGGTGCGCGACGAAGGGGCGCACGTGCTCGACGTATGCGTCGATTACGTCGGCCGCGACGGCGTGCCCGACATGCAGCGCGTCATCGATCGGTTCGCGCGCGAGGTGACCGCCCCGCTCATGCTCGACAGCACGCAGGTCGACGTGGTCGAGGCCGGCCTGAAGCTGGCGGGCGGCAAGTGCATCATCAATTCCGTCAATCTCGAGGACGGCGAAGAGAAGCTCGGAAAGATCGCGCGGCTCTGCCGGCAATATGGCGCGGCCGTTGTGGCGCTGACCATCGACGAGGATCCGGTCGAGGCGATGGCCAAGACCGCGGATCGCAAGCTGTCGATCGCCGAGCGGATTCACCGCCTGCTGGTCGAGCGGCACGGAATGAACGAAGAGGACATTTTCTGGGATTGCCTGACGTTTCCGATCACGACGGGCAACGAGGCGGACCGGCGGCTGGCGCTGGAGACGCTCGACGGCATCGCGCGCGTCATGGCGCGCTTCCCGCGCTGCCAGTCCATCCTGGGCGTGTCGAACGTCAGCTTCGGGCTTCAGCCCGCGGCGCGCGTGGTGCTCAACTCGGCGTTCTTGAGCGAAGCGCGGCAGCGCGGCCTGACCGCGGCGATCGTGCATCCGGGCAAAATCCTGCCGCGCACACAAATCAGCGACGAGCGCTGGAACGCCGCGCTCGACCTGATCCACGACCGGCGCGATGATGGCGACCCGCTCGAAAAGTTCATCGCGCTGTTCGCGGCGGGCGAAGCGCTGGCCCCAAAGGCCAAGCTGGCCGATCTTTCTGTGGAAGATCGCCTGCGGCGGCGGATCATCGACGGGGCGCGCGGCGGGCTCGACGCCGATCTCGACGAGGCGCTGGCGCGCTACGCGCCGCTGGAGATCATCAACACGCTGCTGCTCGACGGGATGAAGACGGTCGGCGAGCTGTTCGGCAGCGGGCAGATGCAGCTCCCCTTCGTGCTCAAGAGCGCCGAATGCATGAAGGCGGCGGTGTCCTATCTCGAACCGAAAATGGAGCGGGCGGCCGGGGCGACGCGCGGCCGCATCGTGCTGGCGACCGTGCGGGGCGACGTTCACGACATCGGCAAGAATCTCGTGGACATCATCCTCACGAACAACGGCTACACGGTGTACAACCTGGGCATCAAGCAGCCGATCGCCAACGTCATCGCCGCGCTGCATGAGCACAAGGCCGACGCGATCGGGCTTTCGGGGCTGCTGGTCAAGAGCACGCTCGTGATGCGCGACGACCTGTTCGTGCTCAATGAGCAGGACATCGGCGTGCCGGTGATTCTGGGCGGCGCGGCGCTGACGCGCGGGTACGTCGAGCACGACCTGCGACAGGTCTATCGCGGAACGCTCTTCTACGCGAAGGATGCGTTCGACGGCCTGCGGCTCATGGCCGACATCGTCGAAGGCCGCGCGCCGCAAACGACGTTTGTCGACACAGCGACGCCCGCTGCCACAGCCGCGGAACCGCGCGTCGCGACGAAGACAACAGCGCAGTCGGCGACCGCCGCCCAGCCGGCGGCACGGCGCAGCGCGCAGAAGCTCGACGTCGAAATCGAGCAGCGCTACGGCCTGCGCGAAATCGGCGAGACCGAGGAAACCGACGACGAAACCCCCCTCACCGCACCGGCCGAGCCCGCCGCCGCGACCGCGCATCCGGCCGTTCACGCGCGCTCCGGCATCGCGACGGATCAGCCGATTCCCGCGCCGCCGTTCTGGGGCGCGCGAGTGGTGGAGCGCATCGCTCCGCGGGCGGCGCTCGGCTACGTGAATGAAGTCATGCTCTTCCAGGTGCAGTGGCAATTCCGCAAGCGCGGGCGATCGGCCGCGGAATTCAAGCGCTATGTCGATCGCGACGTGCGGCCGATCCTGCGCGAGTTGCTCGCCCGCTGCGAGCAGGAGGACATCCTCCAGCCGCAGGCGATCTACGGCTATTGGCCTTGCCACAGCGAAGGCGACGACCTGATCGTGTACGCCCCGCCGGGCGCCGACGGCGCGCCGGCCGATGCGCCCGTGGGCGAGCCGATGCTCGCACATGGCGGCGCCGGCACGACCGTGCGGCGGCGCGATGGCGCGCCGCACGCCGCTCCGGCGCTTACGGAAATCGCGCGATTCACGTTTCCGCGGCAGTCGCGCAGCCCGCACTGGTGCCTGGCCGATTTCTGGCGGCCGCGCTCGGCCAGCGCGCCCGACGTCGTCGCGTTTCAGATCGTGACGGCCGGGCGGCGGGTCAGCGAAGTCGCGCGGCAGTGGTTCGCGCGAAACGAGTATCAGCAATATCTGTTTCTGCACGGGCTCGGCGTCGAGTTGGCCGAGGGACTGGCCGAATACGTCCACAAGCAGATTCGCGCCGAGCTGGGCATCGGCGGCGGCGACGCGCGCGAGATTCCGCGGCTTTTCCAGCAGGGATACCAGGGCAGCCGGTTCAGTTTCGGCTATCCGGCATGTCCGCGGCTGGAGGATCAGGCGCTGCTGATGAAACTGCTGCGGCCGGAGCGGATCGGCGTCACGCTGTCGGACGAGTTTCAGCTCGATCCGGAGCAAAGCACGAGCGCGATCGTGTCGCATCATCCGCAGGCGCGCTATTTCAACGTGCGGTGAGCGTGAATGAGCCCGCGTGTCCTCACGCGGGTCTCTTCCGTCCGCGCGAAAGACCCGCCTGAGGACAGGCGGGCTCATTTGTGTGGTCCGGGCCCGCGTGTCCTCACGCGGGTCTCTTCCGTCCGCGCGAAAGACCCGCCTGAGGA
>CAZHIE010000192.1:0-7889 GCA_964532435.1 uncultured Planctomycetales bacterium | reverse complement strand
TTCGGATGCGGCGTTACGCGCCGAGCAGGCGCAGCGCCTCATCCTGAAACTCGTCGCGCAGGCGCGCCATGGCGCGGGCTTCGAGTTGGCGGATGCGCTCTTTCGAGACGCCGACGCGTTTGCCGACCTGTTCGAGCGTCTGCGCCCCGTCGGCGCCGTCGAGGCCGAAGCGGTGACGGAGGATTTCGCGCTCGCGAGCGCTGAGCACGGCGAGCATGCGCTCCAGCGCGCCGCGCAGGGCCGACGTCTGGTCGCTCTCGGCATCGTCGGGCAGGATGCCCGGAACGCTCTCGAAGACTTCGGCGCGGCCGGTCTGGTAGCGGTCGAGCTGCTGGCGCTGCTCGGGGATGGAGCGGGCGAAGTTCTTCATGACCGCCCACGAGGCGTACGTGCTGAATTTGAAACCGCGCGAGTAGTCGAACTTCTCCACGGCCCGCATCAGCGAGACGTTTCCGTCGCTGATCAACTCGAAGAGATCGACGCCGGGCGACGTGTGCTTCTTGGCGATGCTCACGACCAGCCGCAGGTTGGCCTGCGTGATCTGGTTCTTCACCACGGCGGCCTGTTCGAGCAGGTCTTCGATGCGGTCAAGCTCGGCCGGCGCCGCGGAGTCGACGTCGATCGCCGCCGCCGCCTGGGCGGCCCGGAATTTCAGGAAATTGAACTTGCGGAAGAGGGCCGCCTCGCGCTGCGGCGTAAGCAGCGGGAAGCGGAAAAGCTGCTGCAAATAGGGCGGCAGATCGGCCGGCACGCGCGCCGGCGGCTGCGCCGTCGTGGGCGGAAGCGCCGCGGCCGACGGATCGTGCTGGATGCGTTCGAGCGCGTCGGGCAGGTCGAACTCGGCGCTGGGCACGAACTCGATGCGGCGCGACTTCATCTCGCGAGCGCGCATCCGCGTAACGACGCCGTACACCCACGCCACCGGCCGGTCAAAGCGCTCGGCGAGCGCCTCGATCGTCTGGCCGTCGGCATAGGCTTCCCAGATCGCAAGCTGAAGCGCGTCGCCAACCGACTGCACGGCCGAGCGGTTGAACACGCCCTCGGCCGGATGCTCCAGGTCGTAGCTCTTGAGGACGAGGCGAATGGTCTCGACGGCGCGGCCGATTTCGAGGGAGATGGTGCGCGCGACGGCGTTCACTGTGCGCTGGCCGGCGGCGACCAACTCTCGGCTGCGGTCGATGATTCGGTTTCGCTCGGACTCGGAAAGCTGGGAGAAGGTGCTGCCGCGCTGCACGAGGCCGGCGTTTTGCGACACGAAGCGCTGCACGCAGCGCTCCGGAAACAGCACGCGCAGCCGCCGGTCGGCAAAGCGGAACTTCCAGCCGACCAGCCCGCGGCGGCGCCAGCGGAAGATGGTCTTGGTGCTGACGTCGAATCGCGCGGCCAACTCGGCGACGGAGTAGATCCCGCCGGGCCAGGCCGTTATGGGGATGTCCGCGTCGGCGCTGAGATCCTCGGCCGCGTTGACGAGGTCGCACACGAGTCCGTCGCCGTCGATCAGGCGCGCCTCGCGACCGTTGGAGGGGGCGCGATAGCCGGTGAGGGCGTGGCAGACGAAATCGTAGGGGTAGCTCTTGCCCGGCTCGATCACCGACATGAGGAAGTCGATGTTGAGCAACTGGCGCAGGCGAAGCCTCTTCGGGCCGCGCTTGAGTTGACTGACGAGCGAGGCGATGGCCGCTGACTGATACCGCTCCATGCGATCTCCGCGCGTGGGCATACTCTCCACGCCTCAGCATTCACAAGGTCGGATCGGGCAGGAAAGCGTATTACGCGGATGATTGTTGGGGGGTGACCCTGTGCGTGGCTGATGTTGTTGTACTGCTTCGGGGCGTCTCCTTGTACATACGGCGAAGGAGGCTATGGATAATCTACGTGGGATTATCGTCCGGCGCCGCTCGACGGTCAATGACAATCTGCGACGAGTTTGCGCGACGGGGCGGAACAAGTTTGCGGTTATCGGACGGGTGCCCGACCGAATCGGCATTGAGCGGCCATTCCGCATCGGGTGGCACGGGTTTCCGTGCGGTCCGCCGGCGCATCTGCGCCGAGCATGCACCGAATGCGCCGCCCGCGCACGGGTTGGAAACCCGTGCCACCTGATCGGTGCTTGTTCGCCGCGGTCGAATCGCGTACAAGTCCCCCTTTCCCGCAGATTCGCGGCGCGGCGCGTAGGCCCCGCCGAACGGCGCTGCGTCGCATTCAACGGAACGAACCCATGATCCGCGCACTTCGCTGGCTGTGCCCGCTTCTCGCTGTCTGCCTTCCCACGGCCGTCCGCGCGGAAGACACGCTCGAACAGGTCGAACAGAAGATTCTCGACGCGGCGAAGCAGATCCGCGCGCTCGAATTCAAGCAGACCGAACTGGCGAACGTCGAATTCATGGGCCGCAAGATGCGGCAGTCCACCGAGTCGATCGTCCACTATCGCCGCGAAGGCGAAAAGATCTACTTCCGCGCTGAGCAGAAATCGTCGGAGTCCACGACGTTTGAGGGCGAGGAGCAGAAGAGCGAGAGCAAGTCGCTGACCGTGGCCGACGGCGAGTTCGTCTATGTGCTCGACGAGACGGACGGCGAGCGGAACGCGATCAAGAACCGGCCGGAGCCGGGGCTCGACCCGATTCTCGACAAGGATCTGTTCAAGAACCTGCACGCGGAATACAACGCGAAGCTGCTGCCCAGCGAGAAGATCGACGGGCGCGACGTGTGGGTGATCGAGGCGACGCCGAAGGCGGAGACGCCGGGGCCGATCGCGAGCATTGTGTTCTACTTCCGGCAGGACGTCGGCATTGCGGTGCGCACGATCGGGCGGGACAAGGAAAACCGCGAGATCGTCGCGCTGAACCTGAGCGACATTCAGGTCAACGGCGACGTGAAGCTCGAGCTGTTCCAATTCAAGCTGCCCGAGGGCGTGGAGCTGATCGACCGCACGCTGGACGCGCCGGCCTCGGCGCCGGCGAGTCGCCCGAGCAGCGCGCCGGCCAGCGGGCCGGCGGGCGCGGCGCCGGGCGCGCCCGCGAGCGCGCCGACGGCGCCTCCGGCGAAGCCGTAGTCGGGGCCGCGCCTAATTCAGCAGTCGCGCGACGAACGCGTCGATGTCGCCGTTGTCGCGCTCGCCATCGCCGTTCATGTCGGCTCGCTCGATCTGGCAATTCGGGAAGGCGGCCCGGTATGCCGCGCCGTCGAGCAGCGCCAGCACAAACGAATCGATGTCGCCGTTGTCGACCGTTCCGTCGCAGTTGAGGTCGCCGCGCGCGGCCGTCACCGGCGTAGAGGCCGGGTCGGTCGGATCGCTGCCCGCGTCGGTCTCGTCCGCGTCGAAGAAGCCGTCGGCGTCGCGGTCGATGCCGATTCGCCGCTGCGTGCCAATCGGCACAAGCGTAAAGGCAATTTCGCCGCCGGGCGCCGCGGCGTCGCGCAGCGCCGTCGCCGCGATCGTCTCGACGGCGCGGTCCGACTGCATCACGCCGCCCGCGACAAGCTGATAGCCGCGGTCTTCGCCGCCGACGCGGCCCTTCGCGATCATGCCGACCTGTCCGCCGCCCGCGATTGCCAGAAACGTGTTGAATCGCGCCAGCGTTGCGGCGTCGCCGCCGTTGACGCCGTCGAACATGACCTGCTGCCCGACGCCGGCGTGCGTGTCGGTCGAGAAACAGAGCATGAACGCCTCGACGTCGCGGCGCTGCTGCAAGCCCGTCTCGCCGGGGGCAAACGTGAAGCCCGCGAAAAGCAGATTGAAAATGTTGTCGTGCTCGCTGTGGTGGTTGTAGCCGAAGCCGCGGTTGTTCTGCTGGCTGCCGCGGTTCCAGCCGGTCTTCTCGTGCAGGTTGCGAAGGTGTGCGATCTTGAGCGGCTGCGGCGCGAGCGGCAGATTCGGGTCGTCGATGGTGCTGTTCGTTCCGGTCCCCGGCAGCGGGCCGTGACATACGCGGCACGACCCTCCGCCCAGCGTCGGCAGGTTGTTGTAGTGATTCCGTCCGGTGTTCGGGTTGCCCGTGCCGGTCGTGACGGCGATGCTGGCGGGCAGCGTGTTGTCGATGTTGCGATTCGGATTGGGCGGATAGCTGATCGTCGAGAGGAAGTCCTCCATCGCCAGCATCTCCAACTGGCTCGGCGCCGCATCGGCGCCCTGCAGGCCGGTGAACGCCACGGCGAATTCGGTCAGGTCGTCCTTCTCGCCGCGCCAGTGGAATGGCTCGGTTCCGACGATCCCCTGCAATGACTGCGTAACCATCGGGCCCTTCATCGGGTGCCAGTTGCGGCAGACCGGCTGGCGGCACGTCTCGTCGAATATCTCCATCTGGCCGGCCGGATTCCCCAGATCCCAGCCCAGACCGTCGGTGCGCCCGTCGATGTGGCACGACGCGCAGGAAAGCTGGCCCAGGCCGCTGGTCGTGTGCGTGCTGTAGAGCAGCGGGCGGCCGACGTGAACGGCGGCGGGCGTCGG
Source organism: uncultured Planctomycetales bacterium (assembly GCA_964532435.1). Lineage (GTDB taxonomy): Bacteria > Planctomycetota > Phycisphaerae > UBA1845 > Fen-1342 > CAZHIE01. The sequence continues at coordinate 3,442 of CAZHIE010000192.1, read as the reverse complement.
GTCATGAAACGCGACGCGCGCGACCTCGGCGGCCGCCGCGGTGTCGATCAGCGACACCGACGCTTCGAATTTGTTCATGACGTAGAGGCAGGTGCCGTCGGCCGAGAGCGCCAGGCCGGTCGGTCCCTCGCCGACGGGGATGAGGCCAAGGCGGGCGCCTTCGCCGTCGATGATGGCAACGTCGTCGGAGCCCATTCCGGCGACGTAGCCGACCTCGTTGTCGCGCCAGAGGATTGCGCGCGGGTCGCCGATCGACAGGTCGCGTTGCGGCTGGGGGATGCTGCGCTCGGCGTAGGTCAGGTGCGGATTCAGATCGAAGACGTTGGTCGCCGCGGGCGCCGCGGGGGCGAACCAGCCCATCTCGACCTGCACGAAAATGCTCTTCACATTCGGCTCAAAACGCAATTCGTTGCGCGCCTCGGTGCCGACGACGGTCACCGCGCCGTCCGGCCGCACGCCGATGCCCATGACGGTCGTCAGCATTCCGCTGGCGTAGGTGACGCCAAGCGTCGCGGCGTCGATGATCGCGACGTCGTGATCGTGCAGGTTCCACCCCACGAATTGCGACCAGTTGCGCCCGTTGTCGTCGCGCCACGCGCCCGCGCCGTCGCGCCGCACGATCTGCGCCACGGGCGGCGGGGGGGGCAAGCCGGGCGTCAGGGGCGGATCGAATTGCGTGCCCGAGTTGGGCGGCGGGTTCCGGCCGGCGTACGGACCGTTCGGATTGCTCACGTCCTGCTGGCGGACGATGGTGGTCGGGTTGCCGGATTCGAAGATCGCGGCGAAGACGCGCGTGCCGTCGGCGCTGACGGCCAGCGCGCGCGGATCTTCGCCCTGAATGTTGACGATCGCGGGCGCGGCGGTCGGGTTGGATACTTCCCACACGCGCACCTGGTTGAGCTGCGAGACGCTGACGAAGGCGCGCTGCGGCGAGCCGGCGAACACCACGTCGGTCGGCTCGTCGCCGGTGAAGATCGTGCGGATGACGCGCCGCGTCGGCAGGTCCACCACGCTGATCGTGTCGGAAACGTGGTTGACGACCCATGCCTCGTCGTTCGTGCGAGCGCGGACCGAGACCGGGTCGAGACCGACCGGAACCGCTGCGACCGCCACCGGCACGCTGCCGGAGACGTCGAAGATTTCCAGCCGGTTGTCGGCCGTATTGACGGCCAGGAGCGTCGATCCGTCCGGGGTCAGCGCGATGGGGCTGACATGCGGCGTTTCCCAGTGAACGAATCCATTCTGCGCCCGTGCAAGCGGTGCGGTTGAAAGGGCGATCGCCAGTGCCGCGATCGCCGGGCATGTGCAGTGACCCCGCATGGGTGTTCCTCCGCAGGAAATTTCGCTGGTTGTTCGCTGGGTGCGGCGGGCAACCCGCCCGCCCGGAGGCTGATCGGCCGCCGGCGTTACAGAAGACGCGGGGCGGGCGCGTTTCTTCGCGTAGCCGATGGGAAAATGCGTCGAGAAATCGTTGGTGGACGTGCGCGCGGCTCGGTTATCGCTGTCGGGTCGCGGGAATCCGTGTGCGCTCCGCCCCCTTGGCGCGCTCGGATTCCCGCATCAGCCGGCGCTCGCAGCGGTCGCGCCGGTGTGGCTATTCGAGATAGCCCAGTTCGCTGAGGCGCTGTTCGAGGATGCGCTTGTCCTTTTCCGAGTAGACGTCGGCCGTCTGTTCGAGCTGCGGCCCGACGGGCGGCTCGCGTTCGATGCGCGGCTGCGTGGAGAAGCACTCGGTCAGCACGCGGCCTTCCATGTCCACCGGCACGCGCAGCCCCAGCGCCGCGAGCAGAGTCGGCGTGATGTCCACGATGTTCGCCTCGACCGTCGCGCCGCGCAGCACGCCCGGCCCGCCCATCGCCAGCACGCCCTCCTGCCGATGCGTCCCTTCCATCCGGTTGAGCGGGCACCAGCGCACCGGGCGACGGCCGCGGATTTTGCGGATGACGGCCAGCCCCGGTTGCGGCGCGAGAAGCAGGTCTGGCAGGTTCGGATTCTGCTCGCGCCCGGTCTTGTAAAGCTGCTCGGTCTTGAAAACTTCGGGGAACACTCGGACGCTGCGGCCGTCCGGCCCGGCGGTGGTGAAGTTCTGGAAACGCTCGATCAACTCGTCGCGCAGGCGCTCGTAATCGGCGGGCTCGACGATGCCGTGCGGTCCGCGGCCTTTCAGGTTGATGTACAAAAAGCCGTAGATGCCGGCGTGCATCACGCAGGCGCGCGTGCGGCTCCAGTCGAGCGCCAGGTCGCGCTCGATGCCGCGGCTGCCCTGCTCGAAGCGCGTGGCCTTGCCCTTGGTAAGACGGCGGAGCCAGTGCGTGGCCCGCGTGCCGGCCTGTTCCCAGGGGCTGCGCATGGCTAGATAGCCCCACTGCTGGAGCAGCAGATTGGGCTGCGCCTTGCCGTCCAAGCTGCCGTGGCCGTGGTCGGACATGATCAGCACGGTCGCGCGGCGGCGCTGCGCGTATTCGAAAAGCTCGCCGAGCACCTTGTCGAGATGCTCGAACACCTTGGCGCTCAGCTCGGCCTGTCGCGGGAATCGGCTGGCGTAGCGCGGGTCGAGGTACTTCCACGCTTTGTGCTGGAGATTGTCGACGAGCTTGAAGACGACCATCAGCACGTCCCAGCCGAAGCGCTCGCCGTAATAGCGCGTCAGCTCGAGCCCCTGGTCGAAGCTGCTGCTGATGTAGTCGAGGTTTTCGCGCAGCACGGCCTCGCCGCCCAGCGCGCGGCGGCGCCAGTTCGTGCGGTAGTTGTAGTTGGGGATGATGCGGAAGATTTCTTCCTTAAGCTCCGGCGGCCAGGTGAATTGCGCCTCGATGCTGGGCGTTTCGAACCCGCTGATCATGAAGCCGTTGACCGGCTTGGGCGGGTAGGTCATCGGCACGTTGATGCTGCCGACGCGCTGGCCCTTTTCGCTCAGCAACTGCCAGAGCGTCTTTTCGCGGATTTCGTACGTGCTGTTGAACGTCAGCGTGTGCGTCGTGGCTTCGTATTTCTCGAAATCGAGGATGCCGTGCTGCCCCGGGCCCTTGCCGGTCATGAACGTCGTCCACGCGGCGGGCGTGATCGGCGGACGGGTCGAATGCAGGATGCCCGAGACGCCCGATTCGATGAAGCGCCGCAGATTCGGCATGCGGCCTTGCTGCATCAGCGGATTGAGCACGTCGAACGTCGCGCCGTCCAGCCCGATGATCAGCGCCCGCTCGGCCACGGCGCGCAGCGGGCGCTCGGCCGGGACGAATAGCCCCGGCGAAGGCGGCACGGGCGGCGCGCCGGCGACGGGCGCGTCGAGAACGGCGCTGCGTGCGTTCATGCTCATCTCCCTGCGGCTGGCTCGTGCGCAGCGACCGCGCGGCGCGCGACGGGCCGTCCCGAAACGGTGGAGAGACACTATACCACAGCCGCCGTGCTCCTGCCGCCCTCCGGCGGGCGCCACGCCCAGGCC
>CAZHIE010000191.1:0-7925 GCA_964532435.1 uncultured Planctomycetales bacterium | reverse complement strand
ACTTCTGAATTCTTCATTCCCACTTCCAACTTCGCCCATCTGGACCGCAGCCGCCCTCGGCTGCATTTATGTGGCGCAGCCGCCCTCGGCTGCATTCCGACACAAAACACCCACTCCATCACCATTTCCACCGACTCGACGACGGTTGTCTTTCACTTCTGAATTCTTCATTTCCACTTCCAACTTCTACGCAACCAACTCCGCCATCGGCCCGTTTTCTGAATTCTTCATTCCCACTTCTGATTTCGGCCGCACATCCGCCGCCCGCATCTGCTTCGGCGGCGCCGCATGTGTCTCCAGAAAATCCACCGTCAACACGTCCATTTCCAGCACCAGCGAATCAATCCGCGCCGCAAACCCGTGATACGCAATCAACGTCGGAATCGAAACAATCAGCCCCGCGGCCGTCGTAATCAGCGCCTCGTAAATCCCCCGCGCCAGAAGCTCCGTCTTCCCCAGCGCCTCGCCCGACGCCGCAACGGTCTGAAACGCGTTGATCATCCCGAAAATCGTCCCCAGCAGCCCGAGCAACGTGCTGATCGACGCAATCACGGCCAGCAGCCGCAGGTAGCGCCGCAGCTTCATCACCTCGCGCTCGCCCGCATCCTGTATGTGCTTTTCGAGCAACTCCGTCGATTCGCCCAGCCGCCGCAGCCCCGTCGCAAAAATCCGCGCCAGCGGATTCCCGCTCGCATTGCAGTATTCCAGCGCGCGAGCCCGCCCATCCGCGCCCGCCAGCGCTGCCGTAAGCCCCGGCAGAAAACTCGCGGGAATCACCTTCGACCGTCGCAGCGACACCAGCCGCTCGACAATCACCGCCAGCGCCACCAGCGAGCACAGGCCGATCGGTATCATCACCGGCCCGCCCTTGACGCAGAAATCCCAGATGGAATTCACCGTCACCGCCCGCCCGGCCCCGCCCGCCGCCTGCGCAAGCGAGAGCCCGGCCTGCGCCGCGCCGATCGCCATCTCACCCAATGCCATCATGATCCATCCTCAGCAGCCCAACGCAGCAAACATCCCAATTCGCCAGGTGCGCCGTCCTGAATTCAGCATTCAGCATTTAGCATTCGTCATTCCGCATTCGCAATCATGGTCGCCCCGGAGCGCCCTGTTTCGCGAGCGCGTCCATCCGCTCCTTCGCGCCCGCCGCCCACTTCGTCTCTTTGTACTTCTCCACCACGGCCAGATATTGCTTTCGCGCTTCCGCCGGCCGCGCAAGCTGCTCAAAACACCGCCCCGCCTCGAACAGCGCCGCCGCGCCCCACTCCGGCGCGGAATAAAGAATGTCCACCTTCAACAACTCCGCCGCCGCCTCTTCAAACTTCTTCTGCGCAAACAAACACTCGCCGATCTGAAACTGCGCCCGCGGCGCGACCGCGGCGCAGCCCTCCAGCGCCTCGCGATACGCGCGAATCGCCTCGTCATGCCGACCCTGTCCCTCTCGCGCGAACCCCAGCCCGAATTTCGCGGCACACGCATGTTCATCGCGCGCAAACTCGGCCAGAAATCGCTCAAACGTCCTCTCCGCCGCCGCCCATTGCTGCAACGTCGTCTGGCACTCGCCCAGTCGCAGCAGCGCCGCCGCGCGCCCCTCCGCCTTCGGAAAGTCCGCGACAAGCCGCTCAAAATGCTCCGCCGCGACGGCGGTGCGATTCAGCCGCAGCGCCGCCTCCCCCGCAAACGACCGCGCCGAAGCCGCCAGCGCGTGTCCCGGAAATTGCGCCAGAAACCCCGCCAGCTTCTCCAGCGCCGCTGCGTCCGATTTCGTATCGAACAGACAAACGCCCAGCCGATACCCGGCCGCCGCGCGCACATCGTCCCCAACCTCCGCCCCGCCCGCGTCGTTCAGCAGCTTCTCCAGCAGCGCGATCGCCCCCGCACAGCGGCCCTCGCGCGCTTCCCGCTCCGCCAGCGCCAGCAACGCATGTGCGCGCTGCGGTCCCGCGCCGCCGTCGGCCACCAGCCGGTACTCCGCCGCCGCCTCCTCGCCGCGCCCCGCTCGCCCCAGACACCACGCCTTCTCATAGCGCAAATTCGCCGCTTCCCCCGCATCCAGTCCGCCAACCCGCTCCAAGTCCTCGATCACCCCCAGCGCCTCCGCCGCCTTTTCCTGCTGCACAAGCATCGTCGCCAGCCGCGCCCTCGCATGAACAGCCCGCGCGTGCTGTGGCCAGCGCGACGCAAACTCGCGCAGCGCCGCCTCGGCCTCCGCATATTTCGTCAACACCGCCAGCCCTTCGCCACGACAAAGCAGCGCATCGGCCCGCACCGCCTCATCGCAGACGCCTAGTTTCGACACACGCCCAGCCAGCTCAACCGCCTTCTCATACTCCTTCGCCCGCATCGCCAGCGCCGCCAGTTGCACCAGCGCGTGCCCCGCAAACCGCGACTCCCCCGCCTCCTCCACGACCTGCCGAAAAGCCTGTCGCGCATCTTCGTCCCGGCCCGCCGCGACCAGCGCCTGCCCGCGCTCGAAAAGCGCCTGCTCGCGCAGCGGCCCCTTCGCGTTCTCCTTCAGCAATTGGTCAAACGCCTCAATCGCCGGTCCCGCTTCGCCCGCCCGCAGCCGCGCCAGACCCAGCTTCAACAGCGCCTCGTCGCGCGCTGCACGCTCGCCCGTCGCCAGATATTCCGAAAACCGCTCCGCCGCCGGCTTCCACTCTTCGCGCGCCAGCAATATGTCGCCCAGCGCCAGCAGCCCCGCACGCAGCGCCGCATCCTCCCGCGCCAGCGCCGCGGCCCCCTCCAGCAGGCCCCGCGCCTCGTCCAGCTTGCCCGCTTTGAACAGAAGCATCCCGAGACGCAGCCGCGCCCGTGGCGCGCGCGCATCCGACCCAAATCGCTCCGCAAACGCGCGATACCGCGCGATCGCCTCCGCTTCGCGCCCGCCCAGCAACTCGCTTTCCGCCGCCAGAAACGACATCTCCGCCGCCAGCGCTTGAGCCGGATAATCCTTCAGAAAAACGTCACACGCCGCCACGCACTCCGAATACCGGCCGCGATGATGATCCGCCGCCGCCGCCAGGTGCAACGCATCCGCCGCCAGCGCGTGCCCGCCGTGCTTCTCCACAAAAACCCGCGCCGCCGCCGCCGCTTCCTCATCCTTCCCCGCGCGCGACAGCGCCACGGCCAGGTCGTATCGCATCTCGGCCAGCTGCGCACTCGCCGGATTTCGCTCGATCGTCTCAGACAGCAGCCGCGCCGCCTCATCCGACTTCTCGCCGCGCAGCAAACACTTCGCCAGCAGCCACCCGGCCCGATCGCTGCCCTCGCCCCGCGCGTCGCTTACCGGCCGCAGCGCGCTCTCCGCATCCGCCAGCCGATTCTGCTCCAGCCGAATTTGCCCCACGCGCAGCGCCGCATCGCGGTCGCGCGCATCGTCCACTTTCTCTCCGCGGCAGCGCGCAAACGCCTCGGCCGCCGCGTCCAGCCGCCCGCGCCGCTGCTCGAGCAACCCCAGCGCATAACGCGCTTCCGCCGCCACGTCCGCTTCCGAGCATTCCGCCACGGCGCGATACTCTTCCGCCGCCGCGTCGAGCGCGCCCGCCTGCTCCCGGCACTGCGCCGAAACCAGCCCCGCGTGCGCCGCCAACCGGCTCTTCGGAAATCGCGACCGCAGCGCCGCCAGCATCTCGGCCGAGTTCTGCCACCGCTTCTGCTCCGCCAGCGCCAGTCCGCCGAAATACAGCACGCGCTCGGCGCCGCCATTTTCCGGCCAGCGTTTCTCGAACTCGCGCGCTTCGCGCGCCGCCGCGTCGAATTCGCCCGCTCGATACTGCGCTTCCACGCCGAGCGCCGCCGCATCGTCCGCCAGCGCGTGTTCCGCATGGTCGCGCGCCACGGCGCTCAAAACCTCCGCCGCCTCCGCGTACTTTTTCTGCCCGAGCAGCAGTTGCCCCAGCAACGTCCGCCCCTCGACCGCAAACGCAAATTCCTTGCCGTTCGGCAACCGGCGAAGCTCGGCGATCGCCTCGTCCGGCTTGTTCAGCCGCGCCAGACACACAGCCAGCCCATAACGCGCCTCGCCCGCCCGCGCGTGCTCGCCATGCTGCGCCAGAAACGTGCGATACTCCGCAGCCGCCAGGTCATGCAGCCCGCGCTGCAGCAATCCATTCGCCGCGTGATACGAACGCAGCGCCGCATCCGTCGCCGTCTCGCCGGCAGCCCCGGCCTTGCCCGCATCCTGCGCACGGCCGGAGTCGACGAATGTGAATGCGATCAGTATCAGAAACAGTCGCACGCGGAGGCGCATGGCAATTCCGAAGTGGCGTGTCGATCAACCGCAATTCAACGTCGCGAGCGCCGCGAGCGATTCGTGCCGGCGTTCGAATCCGTCTTTCAGAGCCGCGCCCACGAGTGGACCGCAGCCGCCCTCGGCTGCATTCCGCCCGCAACCCATTGCGCGGCAAAGCGCGAAACGGAAGACGGACACCGCGTCCGCCTTCCGTCCCATCGCCGAATCCATCCCTTAGCGCGGTCCCGCCGTCGGCGCAGCCGGAGGCGTCGGCTGCGGCGCCAACGTCGACACCGGCGCGACTCGCTCCGGCGCCGCGATCGGCGACGGCGGCGCCGCCGGCGCGGGCGTCCGCGGCGCGATCCCAACCGGCGCTGTCGCACCGCTCAGCGATCCGCGCAGATTCGACATCAGATGACGCAGCCCGCTGCTCAGCCCGCCCGTCGCGGCGCCGCTCTCTTCGCAATCCCAATCCTCGTCGCCGTCATCGACCTCCGCGCCTTCCACCTCCGCCTCGGGCGCGGCCGGCGTCGCGGGCGTGTGCTCGATCCAATTCATCCGCGGAAACGAGTCGAACGTGACATAAGCGAGCGGATTTTCCGCCGACAATTCCGACAACCGTTCCAGCACGCTGCTCAACTCCTCCGCCTGCGAATCGAGCGTGTCGGCGTCGCTCGCCGCCGCGTCCGCCTCCTGCTCCGATTGCTCGGATCGCAGCCGCATCTCCTCCGCGCGCTGCTCCATCGCCTTCGCCACGTCCGCCAGCGACGACGCCTCCGAATCGACTTCGCCGCGCAGCTCGCTGTCCTTCAATTCCTGAATGCGCTCGCGCAGGCCGTCCAGCTTCTGGCGCAACTCTTCGGCCGCCTCGCGCAGACGATCCGCCTCCGCCGCCAGCTTCTCCGCTCGCTCGCGAAGCTGCTCGCCCATCTGCTCGCGCGCCGAGCCCTGCGCTCGCAACTTTTCGGTCATCGCGCGCACACGCGCTGCATGTTCGCGAACATTCTGATCCGCCTGTCCCGGCGCAATCAAAGCCGCCACCGGATCGCGCCCGCCGCGCCGAATCTTCGCCATCAGCGGCGCCTGAGCCTGTTGTTCCGCCTGCCGCCGCCACTCGGCCATCGCCTGCGGCGCTGCCATCGTGCGACCCCCGCCTCCCGCGCCGCCGCCAAACGGCGACGGCGCCGCCGCAACCGACGGCCCCGAGCGTCCGACCGCCGCGCCGGCCGGAACCTTCGCATCCGGTTCGATCAGCCGCACGAACGCGCCGACCACCTCGTGCTCGCGCTGCGTCGCCCGCACGCCGAGCTTCATTCCGCCCGGATAGACCAGCAGCGGAACCTCATCGAGCGAAAGCAGCGCGGCCAGATCGTCCAACTTGCCCTTCGACAGCGCGTACTCGCGCTGCGACCACTCGCCGTTCAGCAGGTCGACAAACGCCGCCATCCGCTCGTGCTGAGCGCTCGTGGCATGCACCACCAGCGCGCCGTCCGATCGCGACACGCGGATCGTCACGTCGTCGCGCGCCATCAGCTTGTAAAGCAGGTCGAGCTTTTTCTTGTTCGGCACGGCGTACGATCGAATCTCGATCGCGTCGTCGCCCGCGACGGCGCCCTTCCCTCCGCCCGCCCCGCCGCCACGCACAAACGTGTCAAACGTGTTCTGCGCCGCGCGCGGCGCGCTGCTGCCGCCACGTCCGCCGCCCGCCGATCGAGTCACCGCGGCTCGTTCCTCGGCCGCTCGCTGCGCCGCCATCAGGTTCCGCGCGACCGACTTCGCCGCGCCCTTCTCCTGTTCGGCTCGCGTCGTGAAAAGTTCCGCGTCGCGGACCGCCGCCGCAGTCGTCTCCGCCGCCACCGCCGCTTCCGCCGCCGCCTTCGCGGCCTGCGCCGCTTCGCGCTCCTCCGGCGGGCACGAACGCGTCGGCGCCGCCGCCAGGCCGCCCACGATCACCGCCGCCATCAGCATTCCGCCCGCCCACGAATATCCGGGGCGCATCCGCTGCGTCATCACCATCGTCAGTCTCCTTGATAGCTTGCGAGCATCCTTGCCCATTACCGCGATCGCCGCCGGTGTGCGGCTGCCGCCGTCGATGTACTCTCGTGTGCGCAACAATGCCTGGGCATACGCGCGCCGCTCGCGCGGCATCAGCCACGTCACCCACGCATCGCACGAATGGTCCGCCTCTTCGTCGATCCGCCGCCGCAGCCACCACGCCAGCGGGTTCCACCAGTAAACCGCCGCGACCACAAGATTCGCCCAGCAAACCCAGTGATCCCGCCGCCGCACATGTGCCAGCTCGTGACAGAGAATCGCGCGCCGGCCGGCGGTGTCCAGCTCTTCCCACAGCTTGCGCGGAAGCAGCAGCCGCGGCGCGCCGCCGCACCACACCAGCGGCGAAACGCGCTCTTCCGTCATCAGCACGCGCGGCACGCGCCGCAGCCCGATCCGCCGGCCGATCCGCGAAACTTCCCGCTCCACCCACTTCGGCGCCGCCTGCGCCGCACGCGCCTTTCGCGAAAACCACACGACCCGCGCGAGCAACAGCAGCGACAACGCCGCCGAGCCGCTCAGCCACAGCGTCGCCGGAATCGTCGGCAATTGCCGCCAAGACTGTAGCAATCCGCCCACGGCAACCACCCAGGCGCTCCACTCCCCGTCGCCGCGGCCATGAGTCTGTGGAGAAATTGGACCGCAGCCGCCCTCGGCTGCAATTTCTTCGGAACTCGCGCGATGCACTCCCGTTTCGCGCGGGTTCTTCAACGGACTCTTGTGGTATGTATTTTCATTTGGATGTGCGGACGAATTGTACTCTTCTACGGGTGCGCGCGCCGAAACAACTCCACTCCGAATTGTGGCATCCCGCGATTCGGCCGGACCGCCACCATCACGGTGGCGCGGGCTTCCAGCCCGCGGCTCTCCCCCCGGCGGCATGCCGCGCTCAAAATGTGAGAGGCCCGGCCGCGGCGGAAGGGGTGCCGTCGGCCGGGCACGAGCAGGAGCATCGGACGCCAATTCCGCAACCGTCTCGCCCGCCGGCGCCCGCGCCGCCCGACCGGATTCCGCGGTTCCGCCGGAAACTCGATTCGCTTCGATGCGTCCCGCAGCGCGCACGGGAGATGAATCCGCGCGCCCCGCGACATTCGCTATCGACGGCTCGTCGGCTCTCGCCCGGTCAGATTCCGCCCTAGAAATCTCCGGCTCTTCGCTCGTCGTCGAAGACGAATCGTCGCCGGCCGGCGCTTCTCCGCCGCCCGCATCCATCCGCCGGCCCGCTTCCATCCACGATTCGTAGTAAACGCCCGGCGCCAGATCCGTCGGCGGATCGCCTTCCTCGACGTCGATGCTCGACGCAAGCCCCAGCAATGCCGGCCGCGGCAGCGGCGCCAGCACCAGCGGCACGACCAGCCACGCCAATGCCGCAACCCACAACCCATGCCGCGTCGCCGGACGCAGCGAAAGCGATCGACACATCAACCAGATCAGCACGAGCAGCGGCGCAATCGTCCACGCGCTTCGCCATGCCAGGTCGCACAAAGAATCGACCCATGTCATCGCTCGTCTCCATCGAACGTGCTCGTCGGCCAACAATCCGGTGCCGAATGGACCGCAGCCGCCCTCGGCTGCATTCGAGCCTATTGGACCGCCTCCGCCCGCATCGCTCTCGCTTCAGTGCCTCGGCCGGCGC
>CAZHIE010000190.1:0-7935 GCA_964532435.1 uncultured Planctomycetales bacterium | reverse complement strand
AAGTCGGCCACTTCGCCATTGTGGCAAATCAGATTGCCATGCTGCACCGTGATGTTCAGCGGCAGCCCGGTGAAGAAGGGGGGCAACGTGTCATCGACGAGCACCGTTGCCGTACACGTAACCGGATCGGCGATGCCGTCGCTGACCGTCAGCGTCACGGTGCATTGGACATCGCACCCGGCGCCGGGGTCGAGGAAGAGCGTCGGCGTCGGCGATGTCGGATCGTCGAAACGCGCCCCCGGACAATCCGATTCCCACAGATACGACAACTCATCGTCGTCGGGATCGGTCGAGCCGCTGCCATCCAGGGCGACGGCCGTGGCGGCGCCGGCGCATTCGACCTCATACGGGCCGCCGGCGTCGCAGGTCGGCGGCAGATTCCCGCTGATTACGACGATGTTGTCCACGATCGCGACCGAGGTGAAGCCATCCGGTCCGCCGGCCAGGCCGAATTCCAGACGCACGCTTTGGCCGCTGGCCAGGCTGCTGGTGTTGAGCGTCACCGTGCGGATGCCGTCGGGGTCGGGCGGCGAAACGCTGACGTAATCGGCGTTGAACTCGATCGTGCCGAGCCGATTCTCGAAGTAGAAATCGTCGAACAGCAGGGGCGGCTCGCCCGGCGGGGGCAAGAGGCGATCGAGCGTGATCGGATCGAGCAGAAACGCGGAGAAGCTGTCCTCCGGGAAACCGAGCGGCAGCGCGCCGCCGAATGCGCCGTCGTCGAGCCATGCGTCGTCGAACATCCCGGTCACGGCGCGGCTGGCCCGGCGGCGCGTCTCGCCGCGCCGGGCGGGGTCGGGCGCGCGGCCGTTGGGAAATGAGAGGAGCGCATATTGGAACGAGAGCGTGGCGGGCGAGTCGGGCAAGTCGAAGACCTGAAAGAGCGTGCTCGACGCCCCCTGGGGGTTCTCCTCGAAGAACGCGACGTCGTTGTCGGGCGTCACGGTCCCGCTCACCGGGCCGGCCGCCGTCCAGCCGGCCAGCGCGTTTTCGAAGTCGGGATTCACAATCTCGGCAGCGCGGGCGACAGCGCAGAGCGCCAGCGCGGCGAGAACGGTGCTGAGAACAGTACGCTTTTGCGAATTCATGGCCTCATCCCCTACCGATGGGCGACCGCAAATGACGTTGGCGGTATTCTGACTCTGCTACTGTATCTTCATCGGCATGAGCAATTCAAGCGAATTGGGCGCGCTTTCGCGGCCGCACGGCCGCATTGCTGCACCGCAGTGCGGCGCTCGTTTGACACGCCACGACGCTTCTAGTAGGAGTTAGCTTCCGCGCGCCGTCTGCCGCGCCGCGGCCGTCGGATCGGCCGCCGGCCTCGAACCTCCGCCGCGCCGCGACCGTTCGCCCGGGAGGGGCGCTTTCATGCGCGTCTTCATGTTGGGTTGGGAATTTCCGCCGTTCATCAGCGGCGGCCTGGGCACCGCATGTTACGGCCTGACGCGCGGCCTCGATCGCCTGGGCGTCGAGGTGCAATTCGTGCTGCCGCGGCCGGTTGCCCGCGGCGAGTCGACGCACGTCAAGATCCTATCGCCGTCCAGCCCGCAGGTGCGCGAGGCGCTGCAGACCGCGGCGGCGGCGGCCGTGGCGGGCCGCAGCGCGGTGCGCGCGTCCGAGACATTCCGGCACACGCTGTTTCACGAGATCGAGTCTTCGTTGCAGCCCTACTCGCGTCCGTCGCGCATGCTGGCGCCGGGCGAGACCGTGGAGCTCAGCCGGGAGGTGCTGCGCGAGGGGGCGGAGGTGAGCAGCGCCGAGTGGAACGCGCTGCGCCGCGCCAATCGCCCCGCCCAGGCGCAAGACGTGCTGGCCGCGCCGGCGTCGATCGCCGTCGACGCGAGCGGGCCGGGGGCGGATTACTCGGGCGACCTGTTTTCGGAGATCGAGCGGTATGCGGCGCTGGCGACGGCCGTGGCGCGCGGGCAGGATTTCGACGTGATCCACGCGCACGACTGGATGACGTTTCAGGCGGGGATCGTGGTGGCCCGCGTGACGGGCAAGCCGCTGATCGTCCACGTCCACTCGACCGAGTTCGACCGTTCGGGCATGCACGTGAACCAGCGCATCTACGACATCGAGCGGGCGGGCGTGCATGCGGCGGCGCGGGTCATCGCGGTGAGTCACCTGACGCGGAACGTGCTGGTGAAGCGCTATGGCGTGGACCCGCGCAAGATCGACGTCGTGTACAACGCGGTGGACGAAGACGGCCGCGACGAGGACGCCTTCGAGCTGCCGCCGATCGAGCGCGACGAGAAGATCGTGCTGTATCTGGGGCGGATCACGATGCAGAAGGGGCCGGAGTATTTCCTGCACGCCGCGCGGCGCGTGATCGAGGTGATGGACAACGTCCGCTTTGTCATGGCGGGCGGCGGCGACATGACGCGGCGGATGATCGAGCTGGCGGCCGAGCTGGGCATCGCGCACAAGGTGCTGTTCACCGGGTTTCTGCGCGGCAACGACGTGAAGCGCGTATACCGCATGGCGGACCTGTACATCATGCCGTCGGTCTCGGAGCCGTTCGGAATCACTCCGCTGGAGGCGCTGGCCAACGACGTGCCGGTGATCATCAGCAAGCAGAGCGGCGTGGCCGAGGTTTTGACGCACGCGCTGAAGGTGGATTTCTGGGACATCGACGAGATGGCGAACAAGATCGTCGCGGTGCTGCGCCACCCGCCGCTGCACATGACGCTGCGCGATCACGGCAGCATCGAAGTGCGGCGGTTCAGTTGGAAGCACGCGGCGGCGAATTGCCTGGCGGTGTATCGGAAGGCGGCGCCGGCGGCGTAAGGGCCGCGGCGCGCGATGAACGCGCCTCAGCGCGGCTCGCGGAAGACGGCCGTTTCAAATATCTCGACATCCGCCGCGCCGTTGCGCCACGCATCCGCGGGCAGGCCGGCTTTCTCCGCGCAGCAGCGCGTCAGAAACAGCTCGCGGGACATCGCGTGCTCGATCGCGACCTCCGGTAGAAACAACCCGCGCCGCCCGCCGCCGCGCACGACAATTCCGTGCCGCCCGAGTTCCAGCTCTTCGAGGCACGACAACCGGCGCGGCGTCGCCAGGATCGACACCGTCACGCGCACGTCGGGCCATTCATGAATGGACAGCCGCGGGAAGCGCGGATCGCGCGTCGCCACGAGAATCGCCGCCGTGCGGACGACTTCGGCCGTGGGCGGGCCGGGTTCGAGACAGCCCATGCAACCGCGCAGGCGGCCGAAGCGGTGCAGTGTCACGAAAGCGCCGGCGTGCGATGCGGGGTCGGTGGGGGCCGGCGCGTCGTGCGGCGCCTCGCCGCGCAGGAGCAGCGCGCCGAGCACGTGTCGCGTGAAGCCGATCCAGGAAACGTCCGTCATGTTGGCGATCGATAGCCGCGCGAGCCGCGGCGGCGTTTCTGCCGATAGCGCCCGCTCGCGCCGCCGCCGGAAAACAGCGCGGGCCGAGCAATCGATGCGTGCCCGGCCCGCGCGAGTTCGATTCCAGGAAAACCGGCGCTTCGCCGTTCGCCCCCGCGACCAAAAGACAGCGGCGGCGAAAGCAGTCGCTCGCCCGCCGGTCAGCGGTCGCGGCACGGCGCGGCGGTCCGCGCCGGACCGGGCGAGAACGCAGCGACGATCAACCGGCCTGCTTGCGGCGGACGATCAGCAGGACGATCAGGCCGACGATCAGGACGCCGATGATCACCCAGTACAGGGGGCTGTTGAACCAGTCAGATTGCATCAGCATGCGCGTGTCCCTTTTCTACGGTTCGCCAAGGGCCAGAGGGCGGCCGACGGACCTGCGGCCCAAAGACGTATTCGCATAGTAGATCGGCACATTTGCGGAATGTCAACGGCCCGTGATGCGGCGGCCGCGCGCTGCGGCGGCGGGGCGCGCGGCCAGACGAAAAGCCCGACGTGTTGCGGTCGTTGCGGAAGGAAATCGGCCGCGCTTCGCGACTGGCGCGAAAGCGTCGGTTTCGCTCGCGGCAGTCGGGCGGGTTCGGAATTCGCCCCGGCGGGACGTGGCGGCGGCTGTCCCGCCCGCGCGGACGCCGATAGAATTCTGCGACTGGCCGCGGGAGCGGGCGACGGGGATACCCCGCGCTTCCGGCTTGCGCGGTCGGCTGGAGAGATGTCCGAGTGGCCTAAGGAGCACGCTTGGAAAGCGTGTGTAGGGGCAACCCTACCGCGGGTTCGAATCCCGCTCTCTCCGTTTTCTAACAGTTCACGCCCTTCGGCGAGCACGTCGAAGGGCTCTCACATTTCGGGGACGAGGCTTCCGTCATCGAGAGGGGAGCTCAAAACGGATGATTGCGAGGATCCGCCGCTTCGTCGCATTCAGCGACGAGAACACCGTACGGTCGCGATCAGGTATTGGCCGCGGTTCGGGCGAGCACGACCGCAACCGTGCCGTATTCCGGGCCTTGGATGGCGGACAGTTCGTGCTCAATGTCGACTTGCCGGCCGAGTTTGCTTGCCCACCACCCGTCCGGGAGTTGGCGCGCCGCGTGGGTCGGGGCTCCGTGCTGGCTCGTAAAGATCGCGATCTTCTGCTTTCCCGGTTCCAAGGAAGCGTCGGTTCGGTCTGTGTAGCCGAGACTTCGGAAGGCCATCTCGAATGCGGCTACGGACACGGTTCGGGGAGCCGTCGCGGGCCAGTAGAGTTGTTCTTGTGAATCGGGCCACCACCAGTGGTCGGTGTCGTCCGCCGCCCATGCGATGCAGTTGTAGCCGTCGTCGGCGGGACTCGTCAGCCGGCAATTCTCCACCCTGAGCAAAGGGAACTTGGGTCGTAGGGCGTCAACAAATTCCTTGAACGTCATTGAGCAACGATCCCTTTTTGCACTGCCCACCGCAGCCAAGCGATCTTCATCTTCTTGATTGCGCCGCGGTCGCTCGGCGGAACGGGATCCTCGTTCGAAATGGCTTTCAGGGCCCAGTACCATTGTCCCGAGTTGTCCCGGAGGTCCTCCACGATCATCGGAAGCGCCTCCGGGCCCATTCCGATGATCGCTTGATAGTCAGGGTGCATCGCGATGTCGGTTGTCGACGAGAGCCATTGCGTATCTTCTCGCCATCGGCGGGCATGCCAGTTAAATCGCTCGCGGCGGCGATTGCAGTTGTTGTGCGCGGGGAATTCATAATATGCCCCGAGGTGCTGTAGCTCACGCTCGAACTGGATCGACTGTGGGCTGGCACCAAGCGCCGACACGGTCATTAGCACGCTGCCCGCCGCGTTTGTTGCACCGCTGCGTGTTGGGGACCGTCGTTGGATTTGCGTTCTGCTCATTGGAACTTTCCAAGCGCGTCTTGTGTGAGACTTCTAAAGAACAGACGATTCTTCACACTGCGCAGTTGCTCAAGCTTCGACCATGCTTCGGACTCGGAGAATCCTCCTGGGGGCATCGCGAATGCGTCCAGGTCAAAAATGCAATCCTGGCTGTTCTCCGGAAGCGCCTGCGTAACAATTGCCATCGCCGCTTCACTCTCAAATGGAATGACGACCCGCAGCAGGAAACCGGCCACGGCCTGCGGCAAAGTCGCCGCGACGTTGAACGTGGTAATGAAAGTCTTGTCGAACGACTCACCCTGCGGCAGCGGGATTCGGTTGATGAAGCGCGCAGCAACCCGCACGATCTTCTGCGGCTGAGTTGCGGCGGCGTACTTGCTCCAAAGATCCTTCGCCCGCTTTGTCAGTTCATCCCACGACGTGTACGGCTCAAGCCGGGACAGCGTGAAACCGTCCAGGCGGAATTGTGCGACCCACTTGCCGTCGGCAGACCGAAGTATGAGTCCCATTGGCGCCGGCGATTGTGCCGCGAACCTCGAGCCGCCTTCCGGCGAGAAGCTGAACTGGCCCATGAAGTGGCGCAGCTCTTCCCTCGCCGGGAAATCAGCGGCGAGCTCGTCTGCACAGCCCTTGAGAATATCGAGCGCTGCGATTTGCAACCGCTCGACGCGCAGGTCAATCAGACCTTCGACAATAGGGGCGCGAGGGAGATTTGGCCAAGTGCTCATCTTGGTTCAAATCCTGGGGCGACGTTCATCACCTTCATCGTAGCGACTGGCAGCGTCATTGTCTCGCCCGCTTCGTTGCTCCTGATCGCACGAAGAGGGATCGTGCGAAGGGTCGCAGGCGAGCGGCCATCGTCGTTTCGTGGCTTCACGGCCGACTGAACCCGGACTTCAGGCCCCCAAGTATGAATCGCCTCGACAACGAGCCTGACGGGCGCACTGTTATCTTTGATCCTCGGCGCGTCGGGCGCATCGCGTAATCGCCGCGTTCGCGCACCAGTCGGCGCTACTTCTTGTGCTCGCGAAGCTGCTTGAAAAATCCGACCAGCACCGGCCGCGGAATCTTCGCGAGTTGCGGCGGGGGCATTGTGTCGGCCATGAGCTTCTGAAGCACGTCCTCCGCCTTGCGCATGTCCTTGCGGATGTCGTTGGCCAGTTCCTGCGCGTCGGCCAGGTTGCCGTCGGCCATGCTCAGCGCGTACTCGATGACCAACGTCTCCATGTCGAGCTTGGGCGGCAGAACCTCGCGAGCGGCGTCGGACTTCGGCGGGCCGGTGTCGTAGCCGGCTTCGCGCTCGCGCAGCAGGCGATGCCGCAGATCCTGCTCTTCCTTCAACAGCCGCGCTCGCTCGCGCTCGTCCGTGGGGTCGAGCGGCGCGAGCCGCAGCGGCTCGATTTCGGCGTCCGGCGTCGGGATGTACACCGGTTGATGACAGGATGGACACTTTGCGTGCCGGCCGGCGTGCTCGTCCGACGCGCGGACCATCTTGCCGCAATGCTCGCAGTGAAACTCGATGGCCATGTGTTCCTCCCGGATCGCGCCCGCCGCGCGACCCGAGCGCGCCGCGGCCGCGGACCGCATCACGGTCGATACTGTACGGCCGCGGCTGGGTTTCGTGAACGGGCGCGGCGCGAGCGGGCGCGCCCGGGGCTCGGGCCGGATCGGCGCGCGCGCAAAGACTGTCGCGCCCCGCTGCGGCGGCGCGTCGCTCGCGATATGATGAAAAGCCGTGGTTTTCCGGCGGATTGCGCTCCGCGTCTGATAACGACGATCTGAAATTCCGTCTCGCATCGCCCCCCGGCGAGTTGCTATGATGACCGCTGACAATCTGGTTTATGGTTTGGGTGTTCGTCCGTTTTGGTAGGGAAAATGAACAGGCACCCCTTCGACATGCTCATGGAAATGCAGACGGATCAGATCCGTCTCGATTGCGCCGCGCTCCACCTGGCGCGCGACGCGTACCCGGACATCAACTTCGGCCATTACCTGCGCAAGCTGGACGCGCTGGCCGAAGAGGTCTCCGAGCTGCGCCCCGGCATCTCCGCGCCGCAGCGCTACACGGCGCTGCACGAGGTGCTGGTCGAGCGCGCCGAGCTGCGCGGCAACGACGACGACTACTACGACCCCGACAACACGTACGTCAATCGCGTGCTCGATCGCGGCCACGGGAACCCGATCGCCCTGTCGGTCGTCTGGATCGAGGTCGGGCGGCGCCTGAAATGGCCCGTTTCGGGAGTCGGTTTTCCGGGCCATTTCCTGGTCCGGATCGACGACCCGGAGCGCTACGTGGTCGTCGATCCGTTCCAGGACGGCCGGACATTGTCGCTCGAAGACTGCAAACAGCTCCATCAGCACCACGCCGATAACCGCACGAAATTCTCCCAGAACATCCTGAGCCCGGTAGACACGCGATCGATCCTCGTGCGAATGCTCAACAACCTGCGGCAGATTTACCTGGCGGCCGAGGAATGGCCGCGGCTGAAGGTTGTGCTCTCGCGGCTGCTGGCGGTGGAGCCGAACAGCCCGCGCCATCTTCAGGATCTCGCGTCGGTCGAGTGTCGGCTGGGGAACGTGCGCGGCGCGGCGGCGCATCTGGCCGCCTATCTCCAGCGTTCGCCGGACGCGGACGATTCGCGGATCGTGCGCAGCAGCCTGCACCGG
>CAZHIE010000189.1:0-7997 GCA_964532435.1 uncultured Planctomycetales bacterium | reverse complement strand
CGCGGGCTCGGATCGCCGAGGTGCGGGTTGCTACGCACCCGCCTTCATGCTCGCGATCAATATGTCCGCAATCTCCGGCCGCGTGAATTCCGCCGGCGGGCGCTGTCCTTTGCTGAGCATGTCGCGCACGGCCGTGCCGCTGAGCGAGACGCGCTCGTCGGCCGATGAGTTCGTCGTCTTGTCCGTCGCCATGCTGCCCGACTTGCGGCACCAGAAGCTGTTCTCGAATTTCAGCGGCGTGATGCCGATCAGCTCCGGGTCGAACTGGTCGAACAGCCGCTGTGCGTCGTATGTGCCGTAGTAATTGCCGACTCCGGCGTGGTCGCGGCCCACGATGAAGTGCGTGCAGCCATAGTTCTTCCGCACCAGCGCGTGCAGGATCGCCTCGCGCGGCCCGGCGTAGCGCATCGCCGCGGGCCAGACGGCCAACAGGCTGTTGCGCGGGTTGTAGTAATTGCCGAGCAGCGCTTCGTAGCACTTCATGCGAACGTCGGCCGGAATGTCGCCCTTCTGCGTCTGCCCGACGAGCGGGTGAACGAGCAGGCCGTCGCAGATTTCCAGCGCGCACTTCGTGATGTACTCATGCGCGCGGTGAATCGGATTGCGCGTCTGAAACGCGACAGCGGTCCGCCAGCCGCGCTCCGCAAAGGCCGCGCGCGTCTGCGCGGGCGCCAGGCGATAGCGCGTCCAGTCGGGCTCGTGCCGCGGGGTCAGCACTTCCAGCGGCCCGGAAAGGCACACGTCGCCCTGCGAGAGCGTGACGGCCACGCCGGGATGCGCCGCGTCCGGTGTGCCGTAGACGCGCTGGCACTCCTTGGCCTTGTCGTGGACGTATTTCTCCTCCACTACCATCGTCGCGAGCAGCCGGTCGGCGTCGTCCACGAGCGCGACCGTTCCGCCCAGCTCCAGTCGGTCGGCCGCGGCGCGCTCGACCGAGCACGTAATGGGAACGCTCCACGGCAGGCCGGACGAGAGCCGCATGTTGTCGCAGACAGAGTGGAAGTCGGCGTCGCCCATGAAGCGTGCAAGGGGCGAAAGCGCGCCGACCGCCAGCAGTTCCAGATCGCACTGCTCGCGCTCCGGCAGCCGGATGCGCGGCATCTTTCGCGCCTCGGCGGCCAGCGTTTCGCGGCGGGCGGGCGCGGCGACGAGGTTGACCAGCTTGCCGCCGTGGGGCGGAATCAGTCCCGTTTCGCTCATGATGACGAACTCCCTCGCGCGGCGGGGATTCGCGGCGCGGGGGGAGTGTAAGGGCGCGGGGCGCCGCGAGGAAATGCCGGTGTTGGCCGGATTGCATTGCGCCCCCCGGGCGTCTAGGGTGCGCGCGACGGACATGTCGCGGAATCTCATCGTCCCGCCAGTTTTTCGGCCACGCGGGCGATGATCCGCGCTTGCCGCGAGCCGGGATCGGACAGTGGCGAATACACAATCTCAGGCCGCACGGGCCGAGGACGACCTGGTCCGCAGCGAATCGATGATGCGCGCGATCCTCGAAGCGATCCCGGACGTGATTCTGCGCGTCGGGGCGGACGGGCGGTTCGACGCGTTCCATCGCGCCGCCGATTCCGATTCGCGCGTTGCGCCGGAGCATCTCCCCACCGGCCGCCTCGCCGACATCTTCCCGCCCGAAGTGGCCGGCCCGGCCGGCGAGCGCCTGCGCGCGGTTCTGGTCAGCGGCCTTGCGCAGAAGCTGGAGTACGACGTCGATCTGGGCGGCACGCCGCGTTCGTTCGAGGCCCGCTTTGCGCGCATCGCGCCCGACCAGGCGGTCTGCGTCATACGCGACGTCACCGAGACGAAGCGGCAGGCCCGCGCGCTGACGGCCAGCGAATCGCGCTTTCGCGAGGCGCTGCAGGATCTCACGCAGGTCGCCGTGCAGGCCTACGACGCCAACGGCACGATCACTTTCTGGAATCGCGGCAGCGAAGCGCTCTACGGCTTCGCCCCGGCTGAGGCGATGGGCCGCGACATCGTGAGACTTCTGCACGGCCACGACACCGCCGCCGCGCAGCGCCGCAACATGGGCGCGGCGCTGCGGACCGGCGAACCCACCGACGCCGGCGAAATCGAACTGGTCCGCAAGGACGGCTCCCGGGTGTCGGTCTATGCGACGAATGTGCTGCGCCGCCGGGCCGACGGACGCATCGAGTTCTTCTGTTTCGAAGTCGACGTTACGGCCCGCAACGCGGCGGAGCTGGAGCTACGGCAGAAGCGGAAGCTCGAGGCGATCGGGCAATTGGCCAGCGGCGTCGCGCACGACTTCAACAATCTCCTCACGGCCGTGTTTGGACACGTCGAACTGGCGCGAAGCGGGTTGAGCGCGGCGCACCCCGCGCACCGATCGCTCGACGCCATCGCGCAGGCCGCCGCCGACGCCGGCCGAATCACGCGCGCGCTCGTCACGTTCAGCCGGCGCGGCCACTCGCAGAAGACGCGCGTCGACGTTCGCGCGCTGGTGGAGGGCGTCGGCCCGCTGATTCGGCCGCTCTTGAACGAGTCGATCCGGCTCGAACTGAACGTCTACGCGGGTGCTCCGCTCGACGTGGTGGGCGACGACGCGGGGTTGCAGCAGGCGCTGCTGATGCTGGCGGAGAACGCGCGCGACGCGATGCCCAGCGGCGGGCGGCTGGGCGTGTGTGCGCGGCGCGTCGGCGCGCGGCTGACGCGCAATGGCGATGAGCCGGAAATCGGCGACGCGATTGAGATCGCGGTCTCCGACGATGGCGCCGGCATGGCTGGCGGCGTTCGCGAGCGCCTCTTTGAGCCGTTCTTTACGACCAAGCCCGCCGGCGCGGGAGCGGGGTTGGGGCTCTCCATCGTTCACGGAATCGTCAGCGACCACGGCGGACGGATCGACGTGCAATCGACGCCCGGGCGCGGCAGCACGTTCACCATCTATCTCCCCGCGGCCGCGCCGCTCGTGCCCGAGGCCCGCCCGCCGGGCAGTTCCGGCCGCATCCTTGTATTGGCGCCAAACGCGCAGGCGCGCGGCATCCTGGTCACGGCGCTGCGCGAGCAGGGGTTCGACGTGTCGGCGATCGCAACCGCAAGCGATTTGAACGGTGCGGGGGAGAGCGCGGCGCACGGGTTTCGCGCGGCGATTCTGGACGACGCGGGCTGCGTGCCGGAAGCGCTGTCGGGCCTGGCGGCTCGTCTCCGCACCGGCGTGGCGCGAATGCCGATCATCGTGCTGCACGCGAGTGGGCCAGCGGGCCGGCCGGTCGAGCGGGACGCGGGCATCACGCACCTTGTCAAGCCGTGCGCCGTGTCGGATCTGTTGCGGGCGCTCCGCCGGCAATTGCCGGAGACGGCTCCCGATGCACAACCGCATTTGTGAGCCGCGGCCCTCGTCGCTACACTCGCCGGCCGATCGCTGAAAGCGGCGGAGAAACATGACCCCTGACGAAATCAAGATCGGCCAGCGCATCCGCGTGCGGCAGGAAATCGCCCGTCGCGAGGGCGCCTGGGAAACGGTTGTGGAGGGCGAAGTGCTCTCCATCCAGCCGGAAAAGACGGGTAGCTGGTACGCGCACAGCAAGGACGACCAGTTCTGGCTGCTTCGCATCCGCCTTCGAAAGCCCGACGGCGAAATCACCACGCTCAACGTCGATCAATACACAAACGTCGAGGCGCTCGCCGGCGCGACGTCCGCGTGACGGGGCATGATCGACACAGACTGGATCGGCAACGCGGGTTGACGAGTTTCCGTCGGGCCGCGTCGCCGCGCCGCCGGTGGACGGAAGGGCGTCCGCGGCCGCTGCGGTTTGCCGTTGCAAGCCCCAGTGCCCGTCGCTAGACTCCCGCTCGCGTTAGAAATGCATCGTGCCCGAACCGGCCTCATTCATTCATACTGACCATGCGTGACCTGGTTGGTGAATGGAACAAGCCGCGCGACGAAGCAGGGCACGCGTCGCAGCGGCAGACGCGCCGGCGCTAGCGGAAGCCGGCACGTCGATCTCGAAGGAGACCCTCATGCGTAGCGGAGTGCGTCTTTCTCTGGGTGCGCTTCTCTGGGCGACGCTCGC
The DNA here is from genome assembly GCA_964532435.1 of uncultured Planctomycetales bacterium. Classification (GTDB taxonomy): domain Bacteria; phylum Planctomycetota; class Phycisphaerae; order UBA1845; family Fen-1342; genus CAZHIE01. The sequence goes on along the minus strand of CAZHIE010000189.1, from coordinate 3,972 downwards.
GTGCGCCCCGGCCGTCCTGGCGCAGAGCGATGCGCTCAAGTCGGCCGTCGACCTCTTCGACCGCCAGGAATACGCGGCGGCCGATGAAGCGCTGCGCAAGGTCGACCGCGACCAGCTTTCTGACACCGAGAAGGCCGAGCTGGACAATCTTCTGAAACTCGCGCCCGACGCGATCGCCGGCAGCCGTCAGGCTTCGGCCGATCTGGCCGCCGGGGATCAGGCGCTGGAAGCCGGCAACCTGGAACGCGCCGACGAGCTGTATCAGGGTGTGCTGGGCAACCGTTTCGCGCTTACCGGCGATCGGCAGAAGGCGCTCACGCAGCGCGAGGCCGTCGCGCGGCGCAAGGCCGGCGCCGACGAGATGAAGGAAGTCGCCGCGCCGCAGCCGGAGGCTCCCCCGACCGCAGCGCCGGCGGCCGAGCCGGCCGCACAGCCCGCGACGCCGCCGGTGGTCGAATCGCGGCACGTGACGATCACGGATGAGCGGCGCATGGTGGACGAGCTGCTCTGGCAGCGCGCCATGGCGAAAGTGGACGAGCTTACAGCCAAGACGCGAGCCGCCGTCGAGGCGCGCGACTTCACCGAGGCCCGCCGCAATCTCGATCACATCACGCAACTGATCGAAGGCGCCCGCATTTACGCCGAGCCGGTGGCCAAGTATACCGCCGCCCGCAACAGCTCCGACGCGCTCAAGCGCGACGTCGACGCGGCCGAGGCCGACTTCAACTCGCGCACCGCCGATCAGCAGCGCCGCGAGATTCAACAGCGCGTGGCCGAACGCGAGCGCCTGCTCGAACAGCAGCGCCGCGAGAAGATCGAGCAGCTATTCAGCACCGCGTCGCGCCTGCGCAAGGAGCGGCGCTTCTCGGAGGCGGCCGAAGTCGAGCGGCAGATTCTGGCGATCGACCCCGGCAACGCCCGCGCCCTGTACGAGCTGGGCGTGATGGAGGATTACGAGTCCCTCGACCTGCAGAAGGACTGGGACATGGACCTCCGCCGGCAGAATCGCCGGGCGCTGACCAACGCGGAGGAAGCGCTGATTCCGTGGGATTACGAGATTCTCTATCCGCGCAACTGGCTGGAGCTGACGCAGTCGCGCGCCGCCGGCGGGGCGGCCGGATCGCCCGAAGAGGACGCCGAGCTGAACCGCAAGCTCAAGGAAGAGGTGCCCGAGGTCAACTTCCAGGATCAGCCGCTCGAACAGGTCGTCGAGACGCTGTCGAGCATCGCGAACGTCAACATCTCGCCCGATTGGCAGGATCTCGAAGCCAACGGCATCGAGCGCGACAAGCCGGTCAGCATGAAACTGACGAACGTCGCGGTTTCGACCGTTTTGCGCGAGGTGCTGTCGCAGGTCGGCGGCGACGTGCGGCTGGCGTACAAGGCCGCTGACGGGCTGATCCGCCTGGCGTCCAAGGAGAAGCTCGACCGCGAGAAGTTCGTGCTGGTCTACGACATCCGCGACCTGCTCATCAACATTCCGCGCTTCGCGGGCGAGTCGCGGCTCGACCCCGGCCAGGCACTTCAGCAGCAGCAGGGGCAGGGCGGCTTCAACAGCGGCAGCCTCTTCACCGCCGACGGCAGCCACGGCGAGGAATTCCTGAAGAATGACAACGGACACAGTGCCGGCGTGTCGCAGAAGATCATGGACCTGATCCATCAGACCGTCGAGCCCGATTCGTGGCGCGAGACGGGCGGTGGCGATGGATCGCTGCGCGAGCTGAACGGCCAGCTCATCGTGTACAACACGTCGGACGCGCACCGCGAAGTGACCGACCTGCTGAGCCAGCTTCGCGAGACGCGCGCGCTCCAGATCGCCGTCGAGACGCGCTTCCTGAGCGTGACGAGCAACTTCCTCGAACAGTTCGGCGTCGACATCGACTTTGTTTTCAACTCCGGCTCAGCCGGGTATGACCGCGCGTTCAGCCCCACGGGCGCGCCGGTCTTCGATTCGTTCACGGGCGCTCCGGTCCTGCAACCGAGGCAGTTCTCGCGCATCGGCGCGACGCCCGCGGCTCCGGCCTTCGGCCAGCCGCTGCAAGGTCAGCCGCTGGGTCAGCCGTATGGCCAGCCGGGCCTCGTCCCGTCGGGCACGGGCGTATCGCCGCACTTCGACGAGATGACGCCGATTACGGCGCAGCAGGGTTCGCTCGGCCTGGCCGACCCGAGTTCGGTGAACACGGGCGTGCCCGGCTCGTTTGCACAGCGGGCGGGCTTGGCGCCGGCGCTGAACATTGCGGGATCGTTTCTCGACAATCTGCAGGTCGATTTCCTGATCCGCGCGACGCAGGCCAATGCTCGTTCGAGCGTGGTGCAGGCGCCGCGGCTGGTGCTCTTCAACGGGCAGCGCTCGCGCATCGACGTCGGTCGCCGGCGGCAGTACGTGTCGAGCGTGCAGCCGCGGTTGGCGGAAGGCGCGGTGGGCGTGCAGCCGATCATCGGCGCGGCGGACAGCGGCACGGAACTCATCGTGGAAGGGACGATCGCGGCCGACCGCAAGTATGTGACGCTGACGATCGTCACGGCGCAGGCGGATGAGCCGCGTTTCGAGCGGTTCGAGGTGCAGCGGGCGAGCGGCGATTCGCCGGGCATTTTCATTCAGTTGCTGGATCAGACGTTCGCGCAGGTTCGCACGACGGTTTCGATTCCCGACGGCGGCACGGTGCTGCTGGGCGGGTTGAAGCAGGTCGGCGAATCGGAGGTCGAGGCGGGCGTGCCGATTCTGAGCAAGATTCCGATTCTGAAGCGCGCGTTCACCAACACGGTAACGGTGAAGGACACCAAGACGCTGCTGATCCTGGTCAAGGCCAAGATCATCATTCAGAAGGAAGCGGAAGACGACGCCTTCCCGACGTTCAGCTCGTCGGGCGGCTGATCGCCGAGCCGCCTGTGGCGGCGCGGATTGCGGCTGAGAATTCGGATGGCACGCCCGCGCGGAGCATCGCGCGGGCGTGCCATCGGCCTAATCCGAGCCCACCAGGCAAGTGGCGGGTCGGGACGCGGCGACGCCTACGATTCATGTGCCGCCTTCGGGTCGCGACATTCCGCGTTCTCATCCCCGCGACTCGCCCAACATCCGCAACCGTCGCCGGCCCGCGACCCACCACTCGCGTGGTGGGCTCGGATGCCGCTCGCTAGCTCCTGATGAACGCCAGAAGATCCGCGTTGATCTCCGCGTGGTGCGTGGAGCACATGCCGTGATCGAATCCGCGGTAGACTTTCAGCGTCGCGCCTTTTACGAGCTTGCTTGTGAGCTGCGCCGAGCCCGCGATCGGGACAATCTGGTCGTCGTCGCCGTGCAGGATGAGCGTCGGCACGTCGAACTTCCTCAGATCATCCGAAAAGTCCGTCTCCGAAAACGCCTTGATGCAGTCATACGCGGGCTTGAGGCCGGCCATCATGCCCTGTCGCCACCAGTTGTCGATCAGGCCCTGCGACACGTTGGCGCCGGGACGATTGAACCCGTAAAACGGCCCGGCCGGAATCTCGCGGAAAAACTGGGCCCGATCGGCCAGCAGCTTCTCCCGGAAACCGTCGAAGACCTCGCGCGGCAATCCGCCCGGGTTGCTGGGCGACTTCACCATGATCGGCGGAACCGCGCCGATCAGCACGGCTTTGGCGATACGGCCACCGGCCCGGCCGCCGCCGTGCCGGCCGATGTAACGGGCGACTTCGCCGCCGCCGGTGGAGTGCCCGACGTGGATCGCGCGGCGCAGGTCGAGCTGCTCGGCCAGCTCCAGAAGGTCGTCCGCATAGGTGTCCATGTCGTTTCCGTTCCACGTCTGGGTGGAGCGGCCGTGCCCGCGCCGATCGTGTGCGATGCAGCGGAAATCGCGCGAGGCGAAGTAGAACATCTGCGCGTCCCAATCGTCGGCGCTGAGCGGCCAACCGTGGCTGAAGACGATCGGCTGCCCCTTGCCCCAGTCCTTGTAGTGGATGCTTGTTCCGTCTTTGGTCGTGATCGTCGGCATG
>CAZHIE010000188.1:0-8000 GCA_964532435.1 uncultured Planctomycetales bacterium | reverse complement strand
TCCGGCGCGGTGAGCGCGAGGACGAAGGCGTCGATGTCGCCGTTGTCCACAGCGCGGTCATAATTCATGTCGCCGGGGTCGAAGGGTTTCAGATGGCTGAGGTAGTTCGGCCATGGACCATCCGGACCATTGCCCAGGGCCGCCGCCCACAACACCCAGATTGTCCCATCGTCCTCGTACGAAATCGGCTGCACTACGTCGAAGAAATCGTGCAGGTCGTACGACTCATCCAGCGCCACGTCGAGCGGCGGCCCGACAGGAGTTGCGTCCGGCTCGAACAACTGAATTACGACGCCGACGCCGGGTATCGCCTCGCAAACGACAAAACGCCCATTGCGAAGCGCGGAGACGCCGTCGTAGTGCCCGCCGATCGGCTTGGGATCGGATAGCGGCCGGCCCTGCAGGTCCAGCCGCTGCATCCGACCGCCGGGCGCGCCTGGGCTGCTGAGTTGATCGTATGTCACCAATAGCGTTCCGTTGTCCAGCACTTTGACATACGGCCGCCGGATTTGCGCCGTCGTCCACGAGACCGGCGGGCCAAACGTCAGATCCGGGTAGATTCGTTGCAATGCGATGAATCGATTTGGGTAGAGGCGGTATTCGTAGACAACGACCCATGAGCCGTCGCCCAGCGCGCTGAGCGAGACGTCCCGCAGATCGACGCCGTCGCGCCCCGTCTGGCGGAGCGTAATCTCCTCCGACGCGGGCGTGCCGTCGAACTCGAAGAGGCGAAACATCACGCGTTCGTGTGGTTCATCATTAAGCGTTCCGGCGAGTGCGATTCCGACGTGCTCGCTGTCCGAGTCGATGGAAAAATTGACGTCCCCGGCCGAAAAGCGAACATCGAACGGAATGAACACGTCGCCGACAGGCGCTTCGTCAAAGAGGCGCGCTTCGGTTTCGAATGCCGAATTGCGCACGACCCACGCAAGCGCCCCGCTCCGCGCGACACCGTGCGTTAGCCCACCGTATTCACTCGACTCATCGAACGGAATTGCGGGCGTGATCGGAGCCGGCCCTTCGAAGAATCTAGCGAAGGACATTCGAGGCGCCTGAATCGCGAAGGCGTATGCGCAAATACCATCGTGAGCATGAATCGCATGCGCCCACTTCGCGGTCTCCGGAATTCCATCGGCATTCATCTGTGTAAGGACAAAGTGACGATCGCCGATTTCCACGACTGCCTGTTGTGCCAACGATGGCGCAACACAACCAAGAAGGCCACAACAGGCCGCAACGCAGCATTCTCGAACCATCGTCCGCATCGGATGCACTCTAAGCTCGCGTCGCGCGGCTTGGCGCCCTGTCCTACTCCCCGAAATACGCGTGCAGAAGCGCTACCTGTTCCCAGAAGTACGTCCACTCATCTTCTGCTGGTGCCTGGACAGGTCCAGCAAACTCCGTTACGCCGGGGCACTCCGTGCAGCAGAGCACCAGTGCGACAAATGCGTCGATGTCGTCGTTGTTCACGAGTCCATCATTGTTGCAATCGCACACACCAATGCGATTCAGACCGAACACGCTTCCATATTGAGCCTCCCATGCCGAAGGGTCGATCAGCGCCAGCACGAATGCGTCGATATCCTCATTATTGCGGCAGCGGTCGCCGTTCGGGTCGCCAGGATACACGCGCAGTGCGAATACGTACCCGTTGTTGACTGCGATCAGCGTCCCATCTTCATCGATGGCGATCGGCGCTCGAAAACTCTGGCGCAGGCGCGCATCGCCGTCGTCCGCCGGACTGAACAGTGCCTCGAACGCACCCAGTTCAAGCTCTCCGGCCGGATCGTATGACCAGATCACGACCGACCGGTCGCGCGATTCAGTCTGCGATGCCGACGCGATCGTGCCGAAGCAGATGCGATGCGAATCGGCGGATACAGACTGAAAGGCCCAGCGAGTGTGAGGATTATCGAGTACGATCTTGCTGGAGCGCTGCACTCCGGAGATTGTCAGATCCTTGAATTGAAATATGGACACCACACTATCGGCCTCGTTGAACACAAACGCATCGTTTGTCGGTGTCACGGCCGCAGTGGACGAGCACGGACCGCCCGAAATATCCGGCGGATCGCACCAGCGCAGGTAATCGGAATGCCCCACACACGGGTCCGGGGCGTTCGGGTCGAAGAGCCGCGCGTCGGGCGCGTTGAACAGTCCGTACAGCGCGCCATCTTCCGATCCGATGACCGGACGCGCATCCGCATTCGGAAACAAGCTCGGCGACGCATCCGTGCCTCCAAGCCCGCCTCCGGACTGCCGAAACGGAGCTTGCCACGCAAGCGCGCCGGAGTCGGCGAAGTGCGCGAAGATCGAATTCTCGTTCGCGTCCTGCCCGCGCACCGAAAGGTAGACGAGGTTCCGCTCGTAAATGTCCTGCGGGACGTTCGGTCCCAGCGCGGGCGTGTGCAGCGCGGAGTTCGGCAAATCCACTTCGCATTGGACGGTAAACTCGACCTGATGGAATGGCGCGCTGTCCGTCAGCTCGATGCAAATCAGCCTGTGCGGCTCCTGCACGAAGAGGCGCGGCTTTCCCCAGACGTATGCGTTGCCGTACGTCGGCGAGCCGCGCGAACCAGGCTCGTCGAGTACCAGCCGCCAGCGCCACTGTCCCGGCGCGATGTCGTTGAACACATCCCATTCCTGAACGCTCAGATGCGTCCGAACGACAATGTTGCCATTTGGCAGCACAAGTGGCGTAGATTGCATGCGCTCCAGATATTGTGCCTGCCCCGGATTCCCGAGGCCAAGCCAGATGGGCCCGATGTCGGGCGGGAGGCTGATTACGGGCTCATTTGGCTGGATCGTGCGAAAAATGCGCAAATACCCATCCGGCGAACCTACGGCCACGTAGCTCTGCCCATCATGCTTGAAGATCGCGGCCCCACCCCAGTGGCGCTGCACATCGACGGTATCGCCCTCCGGCCCGAGCTTCGCCCACCAGCGCAGCACCGGCGCCATATGTGGCCCGCGATTCGGGCTGTAGCCGCTATTCCGCTCGTCGCGGTAGTACTCCGGCCACGGATCAGCCGGATCGAGCTGCGCGAATGCGGGTTGCATGATGAACAGGCCTAGCAGGACGACGCAGACGGTCTTGGCGGCCGTGCGAAGCCGCGATTCACCCACCACTTGCGTGGTGGGCGTGGACGCAGCGAAAATTGTAGCCCCGCGACTCGCCCGGACGGCCTGCGAAGTGCCGCGACGGCGCGGAATTTCGTTTCCCGTCTCCCCACGGAATGCAGCCGGGGGCGGCTGCGGTCCATTGCCACTGCGTGAAATCGCGCACTTTGCGCGAAATTCCACACACCCCGCTGCCCGCTGACGATCCCCCGTCACCCGCCTCTCACCTTCTTCCGACCCGCCGAACGACTCGGTACACATCCCTGCACCGGCTTTCCCGGCCCGAAACACGCATGCCGGCCAACCGCCGGGCGGCAGAATGCCGCCGCGAGAGCTCGGGGGGCCGCAGGAACGCGCCGCTGGAGATACCTACGGGCAATCCGCGTGCCGCGCCGACGCTTTGCGCCCAGTGCTCACAATCGGCCGACCGCCTGCGTGTGCGTTCCGTTTGTCCCCCCAATCAACTCCGAGCGGCCCGCGGCATCCGCCGCGAGCCCCAATCTTCGCGCCGCGTGATCCGCCCCGGCGCGCGGTTGGCGCTCCTGCCGCGCCGCCGATATACTTCGCGGAATGTCCGCAGCCTGGGCGAACAACCCGACGCGCATCGCCTGTTGTCTGTCGCTGGCGCTGTTTCTCGCCGCGCAGCAGCGGGCGTTCCCGTCGCTGACGCCCGCGGGCGAGGCGAATCGCGCTGCGGATGCGCCAGAGACCGCCGGAACGGACGCGAATCAGCCCGCGCCACCGGCCGAGTCGACGACGCCGAACCAACCCGCCTCGCCGGGCACCAAACCCGCCAAGCCGCCGCTGAGCCTGCTCGCCGCCCTGCCCACGGAGATCGCACCGCGGCCGGCCGCTCCGCTCGATTCCCGTTCCATCCGCGAATTGCTCGGCCGCGACGACGGCGTCGCCAAGCTCGGTGCGCCGGGCGGCTCGCACGGATGGGCATCAGTCCCCGCCGCAACGCTATGGTCCGAATCCGCCGCCGCCCATTCGTCGGCCGGTCTCGCATCCTCCGGGCAATCGACCTCGCTCGACGCACGGCAACGCCACCGCGCCGCACTCCTGACCAGCATCGCCTCGAACGCACCGCCGCGCGCCTGAGCCGCGTTCCGACGCCGCTCTGGCCGGATGCGCGCGGCGCGCTCCGGAACAGACGCGCGCTCGGCCGGTCTGCGCCGCGTCGTCATCATCCCCTTCCCGATTGGCATCCGATTTTTCCGGATGCAGGATCATCGAACCCGAACCCCGGCCGACCGCCGCGCGCGGCGCACCCGGCCTGACAGGATTGCAAGCTCATGTCAGAAAAGAACCTGGCTCAACGACTGCTAATCATCGGCGGCGCGATTCTCGCGTCGCTCTGGCTGCTGCTGGAGTACCGCCCGGGCGAAGGCATCGGTATGCGGCTGCGCCCCGGGCTCGACATCGCCGGCGGTGTGTCCATGATCTTCGAGATCGACGACACCGGCATGGCCGACGACCCGACGCTGGCCGATCGCATGAAGACGCTGCTTCAGCGGCGCGTCGACCCGAAGGGCGTATACAACCTCGTCTGGCGCGTTCACGGGCGGAATCGACTGGAGATTCAGATGCCGCTCCCGCCCAAGGCGGCGGCGCTGCGGCGTGACGAATACGAGCAATCCCGCGAGGCGCTCTTCGCCGGAAACACGATGCGCCGTTCGGACGTGATCAAGGCCGTCCAGCTTCAGGGCACCGCCCGTTCCGACGCCATTCAGGCGCTCTCGGTCGGCGTGCCGGCGCGGCTCGCCGCGCTCAGCAAGGCGACCGAGCGCTACGACCGCCTGCTCGAAGCGCAGGCCAAGCTCGCCGATCCCGCCTCGACGCAGCCCGCCTCGGCGCCCGCCAGCGAGCCGACGACCCAGCCGGCCCCGCCGCCGCCCCCGCCGCCAACGACCGAGGCGCTTCGGCGGAACGTGCTGCGCGCCACGGAAGACTATGAAAGCGCCATCGACGACGTGCTGCTCACCAACCTCGACCCGGCCCGGTTCCAGGCCGTGCTCGACCTCGAGGATTCCGAAGGCCGCACGAAGCAGTTGGACGAATTCAAGTCGCAGTATCCGACGCTGGCCTCGAAAATCGACGACGTCGTCGTCAAGCACAAATCCTGGCGCACCAACCGCGGATTCCTCGACGGCCCGGCCGATTTGCAGCGCTTGCTGCGCGGCGCCGGCGTGCTCGAATTCCGCATCCTGGCCGAACAGAGCGCGGACAACATGACGCGCTACGATCGGCTGCGCCAGCGCCTCAAGGAGCTCGGGCCCACGCCCGCGCCGGAGGACGAGGATATCTGGCTGCGGATCGACGACCCGGTCGCGTTCTTCCCGAACATCAACAGCCAGGCGGAGCTTCGCAACTTCGACTATCGCAAGCTGCCCGAAGTCGTCGAGAAGCGCGGCAACGACTATTACGTCCTCGCCCGGCGCGACGCCGAGCACGGCCTGCTGCACAACGTCGGACAGCGCTGGCAGCTCAAGGCCGCCCGCGTCGATCGCGACGAGCACGGCCGCCTGTGCGTGAACTTCATGCTCGACGTTCTGGGCGGCCAGCTCTTCGAAACGCTCACGCAGGCAAACATCGGCAAGCCGCTTTGCATCATCGTAGACAACGTCGCCTACTCGGCCCCGAACATCCGCTCGAAGATCGGAACCAACGGCCAGATCACCGGCGATTTCAGTTTCGACAAGGTCAGCTACCTGGCCAACACGCTTCAGGCCGGCGCGCTGCCCGCGCGACTCAAGGAAACGCCCATCTCCGAACGCACCATCGGTTCGAGCCTCGGCGAGGCAAACCGCGACAAGGCGGTGCGCTCGGGCATGATGGCGGCGGTGGTGGTGCTGGCGATCATGGCGACCTACTACTTCAAGCTGGGCCTGATCGCGAACTTCGGCATGATGGTCAACGTGCTGCTGACGCTCGCGGCGCTTTCGATGCTCGGGGCGCGCGTCACGCTCGACGGCATCGCCGGCCTGATCCTGGGCGTCGGCATGGCGGTCGACGCGAACGTGCTGATCTACGAACGAATGCGCGAGGAAAAGGACCGCGGCGCGTCGCTGCGCATGATCGTGAAAAACGGCTTCGACAAGGCGTTTTCCACGATCTTCGACTCCAACGTAACGACCCTCCTGACGTGCATGATTCTCTACTACGTCGGCAGCGAGGAAGTAAAGGGCTTCGGCCTGACGCTCGGATGGGGCATCGCGCTCAACCTGTTCACGTCCGTCTTCATCACGCGAACGCTCATCACGCTCGGGGTGAAGTACGGCTGGATCAAGGACATCCGCATGCAGCGGCTGATCGGCATCCCCAAGATCGACTGGTACGGCCTGCGCCGCATCTTCCTGCCCGCGTCCGCCGCGGTCATTCTGGCCGGCGCGGCGCTGATGTTCTACCGCGGGGCCGACATGCTCGACGTCGAGTTTCGCGGCGGACTGACCGCCGACGTCGAGCTCAAGGCGGCGACGCTCAACGACGTGCAGATCGCCGAGCGGCTGGCCGACGCGGCCGGCGAGATCAAGCGCGACGCGCGAAAGCTCGACGGCGCGGCGATCGAGCCCGTGGCCGGCGAGCCCGACGTGTACAACGTCCGTGTCGAGGGCGTCAGCGCCGACCGAGTAGCGGCGCTGGTGGCCGAACCGCTCGAAGACAAGAACATGCTGCAGCGCGGCGGCGTGGAATTCCGCACGGAGGGCGTCGTCACGCTGCGCGTGCCGGATCGCGTTTCGCAGGCTGATTTACAGAAGGAAATCGCCCGGCTGGCATCGGCGGACGTCGGTTCGGCGGACGACATCGCCCGCGCGAACGTCAACTCGGTCGCCGAGCCGGGGTCGAACGTGCAAAAGGGCCTGATCTGGAGCATCACGACCACCGAGACCAACCGCCGCCTTGTGCAGCACGCGCTGGTCGCGGCGCTGGGCGACAACCTGCGCACGCGCCCGCGCGTGCGCTACGACTTCCGCGGCGACGGAGAGCGGCCCTATCCGGTCAGCGCCGACAGCCTGGCAGCCGTCATTCCGGGCCTTTCCGCCGACGCGGACGCGGACGTCACGGACCTGCGCGGCGGCGTGGCGATCCGGCTGGAGAATTTGAACCCGCCGCAGACGCTGGCGTCGATTTCGGACCGCCTGCGAAACATGCGGCTTCAGCCGGGCTTTCAGGAGATGCCCTGGCGACAGTCGCAGGTATTCGGCACGACTCCCACCGGCACGTCGGAGGAGGGCCAGCCGCTGTACAGCGGCGTCGTCGTCGCCGTCGCCGATCCGAAGCTGCTCTATTCGGACGACCCCGACCGCTGGTACGCGCAGCTCGCGCAGCCGGAATTGCGGCTGGTCCGCGAGACGCTCGACCGCGAGCAGGCGCTGCGCAAGGTGTCGCAATTCAAGCCGCAGATCGCGGGACAGTCCTCGCAGAACGCGAGCATGGCGCTGCTGCTGTCGTGGGCGATGATCATCGCCTATCTGTGGGTGCGCTTCGGCAAGCCTTCGTACGGAGTGGCCGGCGTCGTCGCGCTCGTCCATGACGTGATGGTCGGCCTGACGGCGATCGCGCTGTCCAGCTTCCTGGCCAAAAGCGGCATCGGCGGGCTGTTCCTGATCGAGGATTTCAAGATCAACATGCCGATCATCGCCGCCGTGCTGACGATCATCGGTTTCTCGATCAACGACACGATCGTCATCTTCGACCGCATTCGCGAGATTCGCGGCCGGCTGGGAGTCGTGACTCCCGCGATCATCAACGACAGCGTGAACCAGTGCATGTCGCGCACGATCCTGACCAGCGCGACGGTGCTGCTCGTTCTGTTCTGCATGTACCTGTTCGGCGGAAGCAGCATTCGCGGATTCAGCTATGCGATGCTGATCGGCTCG
>CAZHIE010000187.1:0-8073 GCA_964532435.1 uncultured Planctomycetales bacterium | reverse complement strand
GGCACGTATGCCGGCGATGGCACAAGCTGCGAAGATCGCGATTGCCCGCAGCCGGTTCGCGGCGCGTGCTGTCTGCCGTTCGGGCTGTGCGTCATGACCAACGCCGCCGGATGCGAGCATCTGCGCGGCACGTACGCGGGCGACAACACGACGTGTGCGGATACGGACTGCCCAAGACCCGCGCGCGGCGCGTGCTGCCTGCCGTGGGGGCGTTGCATCGTCACGACGCCGGCATTCTGCGAGCATGCGGGCGGGACGTATGCCGGCGACGACACGAGCTGCGCCGATCAGGATTGCCCGCAGCCGGCCCGCGGCGCGTGCTGCCTGCCGGACGGCCGATGCGTTGTGGTGACCGAGGCGGGCTGCGGCCGTGCGCATGGCACATATGCCGGCGACGATACGACATGCGAAGGCCGGGATTGCCCGGTAACGCCGCGCGGCGCGTGCTGCCTGCCGAACGGCTGGTGCCTGATGCTGTCTGAGGCGCGCTGCACCGAGGCGGGCGGCGCGTATCAGGGCGACGATAGCACCTGCCGCGACGCCGATTGTCCGCGGCCGGCGCGCGGCGCGTGCTGCCTGGCGAATGGCGAGTGCCACATCGCGACGGCGGCGCAGTGCGAGGAGGCCGACGGGCGGTATCAGGGCGACAACACGAACTGCGACGATCCGGGCTGCGCGCAGAGCGCGGTGATGCCGACGATGCGCGGCGACACGAACTGCGACGGCGTGGTGGACAACAGCGACATCGACCCGTTCGTGATGTCGATGATCGACCCTCTGCTTTATGCGGCGTCGTTCCCGGGCTGCCCGTCGTTCACGGCGGACGTGAACAATGACGGCACGATCGACAACGCGGACATCGACGCATTTGTGGCGTTGCTGACGGCGCCGTAGCGCGGCGTAGTGGCACGGGGCGCCGGCGTTAGAGAGAAAGACCCGCCTGGGGACAGGCGGGCTCAAGAGCGCGTCTTTTGAGCCCGCGTGAACTCACGCGGGTCTCCTCGTTAAGGCGAAAGACCCGCCTGGGGACAAGCGGGGTCGGTTCTGGTGCGGGCCGTACAGGACACTCCTTCGGACATCGTTAGCGGGGACGACCGACGTCACTTTCACCGATGGCGACTGCCGATTGCGGCGGCCATTGGAGTGACGTTCATGAAGTCGTTTGAGATTGATTCGACGCGCAGGAATCGCACCGTTTCCGAAAGCCGCCTCGGCCGATCGACGGACGCGGGCCGACCGGGCCGGCCGCACGTGCTCGATGGCGCCGCGCTGCCGCGCTACGAGCGCCCGGTCGGGCATCAACTGCCGCTGTGGCGGATTGCGACGCGGCAGGCGGCGGCGGTGCGAGGGGATTTTGCCGCCGAACGCGCGCCGGCACGCGCGCGCGGGCCGCGGCGGTTCTCGGCGCTGACGGTGGTTGTGCTCGGCTGCATTGCCGCGGCCGCGGGGGCGCTCATGACGGCGCTGAATCGGCCGCCGCGCGAGGAAGCCGCGCGGCCGGCCGTGCAGAACGAGTCGTCGATCCGGGCGATTCGCGCGGAGTTGTTGTCGGCGAATTGATCCGTGGGGAGTCTGCGGGGGCGATTGATGGGAGGCGGGGGATCGAGGTAAGAACGGCGGAGGAGATCCGGCTGAAAGAATTGGCTGCAAGCGCTGACCGGACGAACCGGCTGGAAGAACGAAGAAAGGAACCGGCTGGAAGCCGGTGCTACCGTGCCGGTGCTACCGGGACGGCGGCGCGCAACGTTGCCGTCGCAGGACAGGTTCAGTAGTCTTTCGCACGTGAACCCCTGAGGGAGCGTCACGTGACGGCGATGAACCCGCCCATTGCGCCCGGCCTGGTTGATTCCGCGGGAATGGTTGTTGGCGACGTGCAATGTCGCCGTTGCGGCTACAGCGTGCGCGGTCTGCCCGCCGACGGAGTCTGCCCCGAGTGCGCGACGCCGGTCGGGCGATCGCTACTGGGAGACCTCCTGAAATTTGCCGAGCCGGCGTGGGTTCGGAAAGTCGCGTCGGGCATGAGCCTGATCTTGTGGGGGATTCTCGTCGGCATCCTTTTCAACTGCATCGCCGGCGCGTTCGGGAGGTATTTTCAGGACGCGCGACCGTTATTCGCATTGGTGGTCACATTGGGCGGCAGTCTCCTGGGGGTCATCGGCACGTGGATGATGACATCCCGCGACCCAAGCGGCATCGGCGAAGACAGCGCGGTGAACGCGCGCAAGATCGTTCGGGCGACGCTGATCGTCGGCATGGCCGGCGGAATCCTCAACGGCATATCGCCGCTCGCCCCCGGCGATGCCGCTCGCACGGCAATCGCTGTCGTCGGCGGTCTGTGCATGATCGTGAGCCTCTTGGGGGAGTGGTATCGTTTCCTGTACTACGAGACGATCGCCCGGCGCATTCCGGACCCGCGTTTGGCCGGACGGTCGCGATTCCTTCGCTGGGCATACGTCTGCTCGCTCGGCGCCGGCCTGGCGGGGGGCGCCATCGTACTGGCGGCGCACTGGGCGACGGGAGACGTGACGTCCGGGGTTGGTCCGGTCGGAGTGCTTCTGGTCGGGCTGGCCGCGCTCGGCGTCGTCGTCTTCGGTCTGCTGACGCTGTTCCTGCTGCTTCGATTGCGCCGAGCCGTTTCGGCCGAGGCGCAGCAGGCGGAATTGATCTGGCGCGCGGGCGGGGGCGTAGGGGATTTTCCGCGCGTGTGAACAAACTTTAATCCACGGCATCGTCGCGCCGCGCGGCACGTCGCTCTATCATGTAGAAATCACCGGGCGCCCCCCGCGCCCGTTCGCGCGACGACTATCGGGCGGAGATTCCCGCACGTTTGCAGCCGCCGAGCGACGCCGCGGACCCGCCGGGCGGCGCGGGGCATTGCGTGAGCCGCATGGGACCGGACGCTGCGAGAGCCAGGAGCTTTGTATGCGCCTGATGATCGTCTCGAATCGGCTGCCGGTCGTTCTGGAGCAGCAGGACGGAAACTGGACGACGCGCTCCGGCGCGGGCGGACTCGTCACGGCGCTGGCGCCGGTTCTCAAGCGCATGGGCGGAACGTGGATCGGCTGGCCCGGCGCCGGTTGCGAGGACGAAGCTCTCCTCACGCACATTCTGGACGAGCACAGCCAGCGGGTCGGCTTCCGCATGAAGCCGGTTCCGATGTCGCAGGCCGAGGTGGAAGGCTTCTATCAGGGATTCTGCAACGAGATCGTCTGGCCGCTGTTTCACGATCTTCAGTCCTTCTGCAATTTCGTGCCGGAATACTGGACCAATTCCGGCGCGGTCGAGCGGAAATTCGCCGACGTGGTTCAGGCGCACGTGCAGGCGGACGACTTCATCTGGATTCAGGACTATCACCTGATGGGACTGGGCCGCCGGCTGCGCGAAAAGGGAATCCGCAACCGGATCGGATGCTTTCTGCACATTCCGTTTCCACCGCCGGACCTGTTCTGCAAGCTTCCGTGGCGGACGGAGATTCTGGAGGGGTTGCTTCATCACGACATCGTCGGCTTTCAGACGCCGCGCGACCTGGAGAACTTCCTCGATTGCATCCGCAAGCTGCTGCCCGGCGTGCGCCGGCGGCAGCGGCGCGGCGTTTTTCGCTGCATTCGCGAGTCGCACGCGACCGATTGCGGGGATTTCCCGATCGGCATCGACTACGCGCACTTCGCCGGCGACGCCGCCAGCGACGACATCACACACCGCGTCGAGCAGATTCGCCGCGATTTCCCGGCCCAGCAGATCGTGCTCGGCCTCGACCGGCTGGACTACACAAAGGGGATTCCCGATCGGCTGCGCGCGTTTCAACTGGCGCTGAAGCGCTATCCGGAGCTGCACCGCGCCGTCTCGCTGCTTCAGGTCGTCGTTCCGAGCCGCGAGGCCGTGCCGCAATACCAGGAGCTGAAGGGCCGCATCGAGCGGCTCGTGGCGCAGATCAATGGAGAGTTCACGCAGCCCGGCTGGGTGCCGATCCACTACGTTTTTCGAAGCCTCGATTGGTCGGAGCTGCTGTCGTATTATCGCGCGGCCGACGTGGCGCTCGTGACGCCGCTCAAGGACGGCATGAATCTCGTCGCCAAGGAATATTGCGCCTGCCAGGTGGAGGGCGACGGCGTGCTGATTCTCAGCGAATTCGCCGGCGCGGCGGTGCAGATGAAGAAAGACGCCGTGCTCGTCAATCCGTATGACATGAGCGGTGTGGCAGATGCGATTCATCACGGCGTGTTGTTGCCGATCCGCAAGCGCCGCCCGGCGATGCGCCGGCTGCGCAGCGGCGTGCGGCGGCAGGACGTCTACTGGTGGGTCGAGCAATTCCTCGGCGCGTGCGGCGTGTCGATGAACGGCGCCGCGACGCCGCCCGCCCGGGCGCCCGTGGTCGAGAGCGCCGGAGCCGTTGCATGAACGTGGGACATTCCGGGCACGAGGCGCTCGACGACGCGCTCGCCGCGCGGCTCGACGAGATTGCCCGCACGCCGGTGCTGCTGGTCGCCAGCGATTTCGACGGAACGATGGCGCCGATCGTCGCCGACCCCGCCGCGGCCGAGGCGAATCGCGAGTCGATCGTCGCGCTGAAGTCGCTCGCGGCGATGCCGCACACGCACGTGGCGATCATATCCGGCCGGGCGCTGAGCGATCTCGCGGGGCGCACGCGCGAGATGGACGACGCCCACCTGGTGGGCAGCCACGGCAGCGAATACGAGGCGGGTTTCGCGACGCCCATCGGCGATGCGGCGCGGGCGCTGCACGAGCGACTGGTGGCGCGGCTGCGCGAGATCGTGCGAATGGGGCCGGGGCTGATCCTGGAAGAGAAGCCGGCGTCGCTCGCGTTTCACTACCGCAATGCGACCGAGCGCGTCGCGCGCGAGGCGATCGAGGCCGTAATGCGCGAGCCGGCGACGTGGCCGGGCGTTTTCGTGCGGCGCGGACACTGCGTGATCGAGCTGAGCGTCGTCGAGATCGACAAGGGCGCGGCGCTGCGGCGCATCCGCCAGCAGGTCGGCGCGACGGCGGCCGCGTTCATCGGCGACGACGCGACCGACGAGGACGCTTTTGCGACGCTCGGCGGACCGGACGTGGGCGTCAAGGTCGGTCCCGGCGAGAGCGTCGCGCGCTTTCGCGCCGCCGACACCAGCGAAGTGGCCCAGATCTTCGTCCGCCTCGCCGAGCGCCGCACTCAGTGGATCGCCGGTTCCCACGCGACGGCGATCGAGCAGCATTCCCTCCTCTCCGACCAGCGCACTGTCGCGCTGGTCGGTCCGCGCGGCCGCGTCGTCTGGATGTGCCTGCCGCGCATCGACTCGTCGGCCGCTTTCGCCGAGCTGGTGGGCGGCCCGACAGCCGGGTTTTTCGAGGTCTGTCCGGTTGGGGACGAGCCGACGCCGGCGCGCGCGTATGCCGGCGACAGCTTCGTGCTCGAGACGCGCTGGCAGACGATGCGCGTGACCGACTATCTCGACTGCGGCGGGGGAAGGGCGTTTCAGCGGGCCGGGCGAACCGATCTCATACGCGTAATCGAGGGCGCCGGGCGCGTGCGGGTCGTGTTCTCCCCGCGGCTGGATTTCGGGCGCATCGAAACGAAGCTGACGATCGTCGAGGGCGGCGTCAGCGTCGAGGGCACGGTCGACTCGATGATCCTGCGCGCGCCGGGTTTGGCGTGGCGTCTGACCGGCGAGGGGCAGCACGTGTCGGCCATCGCCGAGTTCGACCTGACCGGCGAGCCGGTGGTGCTGGAGCTGCGCTACGGAACCGCCAGCTTCGACGCCGTCGCTTTGCCCGAGCCGCGCCGCCGCGAGCGGACGGAGCGATTCTGGTCGGGCTGGGCCGTCACGCTCACGCCGACGAAACTCGCGCGCGAGCAGGTGATGCGCAGCGCGCTCGTGCTGAAGAGCCTCTGTTACGGCCCGACGGGCGCGATTGCCGCGGCCGGCACGACCAGCCTGCCGGAACACCTCGGCGGCGTGCGAAACTGGGATTACCGGTATTGCTGGCCGCGCGACGCGGCGATGTCGGCGACTTCGCTTCTGCGTCTCGGCGCGCCGGGGCCGGGCGTCAAGCTGCTCGATTGGATTCTTGGGATTCTAGACGCTTGCGAGCCGGGGACGCTGCTTCGCCCGCTGTACACGGTGACGGGGGGGCACATCACGCCGGAGGGCGAAATCCGCGAGTTGTCGGGCTATCGCGGCAGCCGTCCGGTGCGTGTGGGGAATGCGGCGGCGCACCAGGTTCAGCTCGACGTGTTCGGGCCGGTGGCCGAGCTGGTCGCGGCGCTGGCGGAGAGCGGCGCGGCGCTCTCGGCGGAGCATTGGCGGCTGGTGGACACGATGGTTTCCGCGGTCGAGCGCCGCTGGCAGGAGCCGGACCACGGCATCTGGGAAGTGCGGCGGCCGCGCCAACATTACGTTCATTCGAAGATCATGTGCTGGCAGACGGTCGATCGGGCGTTGCGGGTGGCGCGCTACGTGGGGCGGAAGCGGCCGGATTGGGCGGCGCTGCGCGACCGGATCGCGTCGGACGTGCTGGAGCACGGCTGGAACGAGAAACAGCAGGCGTATTGCGCCACGTACGACGACGGCGAGCCCGACGCGGCGGCGCTGCTTGTCGGGCTGAGCGGGCTGTTGGCGCCGGACGATCCACGTTTTGTCTCGACCGTGCATTTCGTGGAGCGGAATCTGCGCGACGGGCCGACGGTGTTCCGCTACCGGTTCGACGATGGCCTGCCCGGCGCGGAGGGCGGATTCAACCTGTGTACGTCCTGGCTGATCCAGGCGTATGCGCGGACCGGCCGGCGCGCGGAGGCCGAGGCGCTGTTCGAGCTGTACGCGGCGCAGGCCGGGCCGACGGGCCTGCTGGCGGAAGAGTACGACCCGGCGGAGCGGCGCTCGCTGGGCAACTTTCCGCAGGCGTATTCGCATCTCGGCCTGATCGACGCGGCGCTGGCGCTGGATCCGCCGCGCGCGTAGCGGCCCGCGCCCTCGCGCGGCCGGTGTGACGCTCGGCGGCGAAGAATCCGCCGCGGCTCGTCACTCTCACTCGCCCATGCAACATTTCTTGTATTTCTTTCCGCTGCCGCAGGGGCACGGGTCGTTTCGGCCGATGCGGCTGCCGGGGCGGGTGATGGGTTTGGGCTTGCCGGTGGCGCGCTCGGCGAACGGCCCGCGCAGGGCGCGGACGAACGCACCGAGGACGTGTCCGTCGGCCAGGCGTCCGGCGCTTTCCAGCGAAGTCAGAAACGCCGCGCACAGATCGGGCACGCCGGAACGAGCGGCGGGGGGAATGTCGAGCGGGGCGACATGGTCCAGCAGCGCGGCGCGCAGGTCCGCCTCTTCGATCTCGCCCGGTTCGACGTCGCGCGCCTCACATGCGGCCACGATGAGCGTCGTGAGGATCTGCGGCGCGAACTCGTGGACCGCAGTCGGGCATTCGTCGATTGCGTCGGAATGGACGAAGTCGCCGACCCAGTTTTCGATCGTCTCGCGCGTGTAGGGGCCGAGCATCGCGTCACCTCGTCGGGAAATTGTACGCGAACTCAGCGCAAGTTTTCGGCGAGACGACGCGGCGCCTGGGCACGATACGCGGCGACGAAGAGATCAAGGACGTCGTCCCAGTTCACTTTCGGCGTGTCGAGCCGCAGAGAGACCCAACCTTTGGACCCGACATAGGCCGGTACGAGGTAGCGGGCGGGGTCGGCCGCGACGAGTTCGCGCTGCCGCGCGAGCGTGGACTTGCAGCACAGCGCGACGATGCCGTCGCCGTGATGGTTGTTCAGCAACCAGGCGAAAGACTTGCGGCGCACGGAGAAGGCGTAGTGTCCCTGGCCGGCGGGGCGGGACACGGCGTCGGGGAGGGAGCGGCAGAGGTCGAGGAGCTTGGCGAGGCGGGCGGGCTTGATTGTCGGGCCGCTGCGCGGGGCTGGGCGTTTGCGGGGCATGATCGCCGCTCCGCGGAGGACGGAAAGTACGAAGAGCCGCGAGCGGCCAGGAGCAGCCGGATGGCTCGCTCGTGGACGCTCGCGGCTCGGGATTACGGCGTCGGACGCAGAGGTCCGACGCGACGGAATGAATGGCGAATAGCGAATTC
>CAZHIE010000186.1:0-8160 GCA_964532435.1 uncultured Planctomycetales bacterium | reverse complement strand
GCTACTCCAGCAGCGCTTTGACGCGCTCGTAGAGCTTGGGCTGCTTGGTCCGCAGCTCGTCGCGGCTGCGGAAGTCGTATTCGGCCGTGTCGTCGCCGTTGGTTACCGAGACCTTGACCGAGCCGTCGTCCGCCACGCGGACGCGCACGCGGTCGCCGTCGCCGACGCGCTCGGCCGGCTGTCCGGCCGCCTTTGAGCGGGCTTCGGCGCGGCTCTGCGCCCGGCCCTCGCTCCGGCCCTGGCTCTTGCCCTGGCTCTTCGACTCACCGCGCACGCCGCGTTCGACACGGGCGCGCAGGTCTTCGGCCGCGCGGCGCGTCTCCTCCGTCTGCTGCTGGGCGTCGCGCAGGAGCTTTTCGATCTGCAACTGGAAGTCGCGCTGCATGGCGGGCAGGTCATCGTCGTCGCCCGGCTGGCCCACGCGCACGCGAATGGCGCCGCCGGCCGCGCCGCCGAGCAGGTCGGCCGCTTCCGCGTCGGCCTTGCGCAGCTCGTCTTCGCTGTCATACGTAGTGGTCTTCTTGTTACCGTCCTTGTCGGTGCGCGTCACGGTGATCGCGCCGGCGCCGCCGCTCTGCACGGAGAGCGTCTCGCCATTGCGCACGACCGTGATCTGAACCTCGTGCTGCGATGTCGCACCGGCCGGCGGAATGGCCGGAATCGTGATGTTGGGCACGTTGAGGTTGGGGATGTTCCACTGAATGTTGGGCAGGTCGAGCAAATACGGCCGAACAAGGTCGGGCACCGAGTGGAGCTGCCCCAGGTCGTCCAACTGCCACTGGCCGTTCGGCCCCATGCGCAGGGCGTGGCCATAGGCGCGGACGGCGTCAGCGGCGTCGGCCTGGGGTTCGGCGTACTTGTACTCGACGTCGGCGGAGGGGTCTCGCTCGGCCGGCTGGACCGTGACGGTCTGGCGCTTGCCGCCGCGGATGATCGTCAGCGCCGCGCCCTTTCCCGCGCCGATCGCCTGAATCGCGTCGCGAAGCTGCTGCTCGCTGTCGAGCTTGGCGCCGTTGAACTCCACAGCCACGTCATATTGCTGGAGCGCGGCCTTGTCGGCGGGGCTGTCCTTGACGATGTTGAGGATCATCAGCCCGTCGTCGCCGACGTGGGCGGCGAGCGGCGCGGGAATGGGCGTCAGCCGCACGCCGATCCAGAATTTCGGCGCGGCGTTTTCGTCATCGGCCGCATCGTCGTCGGTCGCGTAATTCTTGACGTCGCCCGCCAGGCGCTGGCCGACAATGCGCAGCAACGGCGCGGTCGACTGCGATCCGTTGGCGTCAAGCACGACGACCGGCTGGTCCGCGACGGCGGCGGCCCGCATCTGCAAGAGCAGCGGCTGCGTAAGCTGAACATCCTGCGCGACGAGCTGCGCCGCGCCGCGCTGCAGCACGACGACAGGCTGGCCGTCGCGCGTCGCGGCGGAGACGTCCACCGGCGCGGCCGCATCCGGCGGGCAGAACAATGCGATCATGAGCATGAGCGAAGTCATTTCGGTCCTCCTGAACGGCTCGTTGGCCTGATTCTTTTCCGTGTTTCTCTAAAAGTCGCCGCGCTTCGGCAGCACGTGCGTCCGCGTGCGCTGCACCTCGATCATCAGGAATTCCCCCGGCCGCGCGCCCGGCACGACCAGCCAATGCTGCGTCGTGTCGTGGACGTGCAGCGCGGGCCGCTCGAATATCTCCGGGCTGGCCTCGACAGAATCCACGCGCGTTTCCGCGGGCTCAAACCACGAACCGGCGGCCTGCACGCCGCGGCGGTCCGGCCGGAACGTCGGCGGCGCCAGCCACAGCAGCGCGGCAAGCGAAGCCGCGATGCCGACCGCGACAATCCGGAAAATCAACGGCTCGCGCCGGGGCACGCCGCGCTGTACAGGTCCGCGGCCCATCGCGCGGCGCAGCGCGCCGCCGACTTCCCCGTCGATGGCCGTCAGCTCGTCGAGCAGCGCCCGCGCGTGCGGATCGTGCCGCGTTTGGCGGCGCAGCGCCGCGCTCTCGGCCGAGGTGGCCTCGCCGTCGAGATACCGGCTGATGAGGCGTTCGAGATGTTCGCGAGAGTCCGTCATACGTCCAGCTTTCCTTCCAGCGATTCCTTCAACAGCCGGCGGGCGCGGACGAGCCGCGTCTCGACCGATTCGGCGGCGATGCCCAGCACCGCGGCGATCTCGGCATACGACCAGCCTTCGAGATGCCGCAGCACAAACGGCTCGCGGTAGAGCGCCGGCAGCGCCTGCACGGCGTCCATCAGCAGCGCATGCAGCTCGCCGCCGACGACGCGCACGGCCGGGTTGCGGTCGCGCGTCTCGGTCTGGTCGGCGACGTCGGCCGCCGCCTCGCCCGACAGTACGCGTCGGCGGCGGGCCGCCATGCTCGCGTCGAGCGCCGCATTCCGCGCGATCGTGGCGAGCCAGGCCTTGAGCTTGTCGGGGTTTTCGAGCGATGTCAGGCGCTCGAACACCTGCGCCCAGACCTGTTGCGCCACGTCGTCCACGACGTCGGCCCGGCCCGTGACGCCGAAGATCACGCTTCGAATCCATCGATCGTGATCGCGAACCAGCCGGTCCGCGGCGATGCGGTCTCCGCGCTGCGCGTCGGAGATCATCTGCCGCTGCGACTGGGCGTCGAGGGTCGCGGTCGTCATGACGTCCTGTTTAGACGATGAGTCGCTCTGGGCCATGTCACAATCTGTCCGGCAGGAACTGCGCCGCGCCGGCCACATGGCGGAGGCGGCGGCACAGCCGGGAAAATCATCCCGCTCGGGCAATGGTAGCAGGGCGCGTGAGAGATTCGGCGGATGCCGTCTTTCGTCCGTCCGGGCGCACGATAGTTGCCAGGCGCTTCAGCCCCTGGACAAACACCCCACTAACTCTCTTCCGCCCGGAGGGTGGGCGAATTTCGGTGGCTTCGTTCGCCCTGCCGGGCGGAAAACAAAAAAGTGTGCGGGCAATCCAGGGGCTGAAGCCCCTGGCAACCATGGATCGCCCTGCCGGGCGGAAGGCAATGGGAAGTGCCCCGGCGTCAAGTGACGGAAATCAATCGCAACCACCGTCCGCCATGCTGGGCGGAAAGCAGTGGGAAGTGCCGCGGCATCAAGTCACGGAAATCAATGGCAACCCTCTTGCACCCCGCCGGGCGAAATGCTTCCGAGCGTACTCCGCCGAAATCGCCACGCATCTTCATAACACGCGCCGTCGGGCGATATTGGCCGCGGCGGAACGGACCGCTACGATGCCGGCCGCAACGCCAACGGGACGGACCTTCTTTTGGGAAAGCACGCCTTGGCCATTCCAGCACTTCTGTCGGAAATGCTGTCGCTGCCGACAGCCGCGTTTCTCGAAGACCACGTGCTCGATTACATCGAGCGGCGCTGCCGGGCGCTATCGCACGTAGCGCTGCGGCGCGACCGCTGGGGCAACCTGCTCGCACACTTCCGGCGCGGCGCGGCCCGCCGGTCGCCGCTGGTCTTCACGGCGCACACCGACCACCCCGGGTTCGCGTCGCTGCGCATGAAGAACCGAACCACGCTCAGCGCCGCGTTTCGCGGATGGGTCGAGCCGGAGTACTTCGTCGGAACGCCGGTTCAGTTCTGGAGCGGCGGCCGCTGGGTGAAAGGCCGCGTCGAAAAAATCGAACGCGTCGCGCCCGTCTACGGACTGATCGGCCGCACCGGCCGGCCGGAGGAGGTGGCGGTGCGGGTCGACGCGCCGGTCGAGCCGGGGTGTCCCGGCATGTGGGGCCTGCCCGATCCGTACGAGCGCGATGGCTGCGTCCACGCGCGCGGCTGCGACGACGTGGCGGGCGCGGCCGGGCTGCTGGCGATGCTGGAGCGGCTGGAGCGGGGCCGGTCGCGGACGGAGGCGTATGCGCTCTTCACGCGCGCGGAGGAAGTGGGGTTCATCGGCGCGATCGGCGCGGC
This sequence comes from uncultured Planctomycetales bacterium, assembly GCA_964532435.1. Taxonomy (GTDB): domain Bacteria; phylum Planctomycetota; class Phycisphaerae; order UBA1845; family Fen-1342; genus CAZHIE01. The sequence continues at coordinate 4,245 of CAZHIE010000186.1, read as the reverse complement.
CCGGGCGGGGACGATTCCGCGCGGGCTGCCGATCGTAGCGATTGAGACGAGCAAGGCGCTGGCGAATGCCGTGATCGGCGACGGCCCGATCCTGCGCGTGGGCGACAAGACCAGCATCTTCACGCCCGCGGTGACGGACTATTGCGATCGCGTGGCCAAGCGGATGTGGCAGGCGACGCAGCCGGCGGGCGCGGCGGGCAGCTCGACGAAACCCGCCGCGCGGCGGCGCGCGGCGCCCGCGCCGGCCGGCGGGTTCGTCTATCAGCGCAAACTGATGGACGGCGGCACGTGCGAATCGACCGCGTACGCGGCGTACGGGTATCCGGTGACGGGCATCTGCCTGGCGCTGGGCAATTACCACAACATGGACGTGCAGCGCAAACGGATCGACACGGAATACGTCTCGCTGCGCGACTGGGAGCGCATGGTCGAGTGGTTCGTCGAACTGGCTGCGGACCGCGGCGGGTACACGGCGTCGTCCGCCGCGCTCAAGAGGGGGATGGAGGAGCGCTTCGCGCGCTACAGGGCGCTGCTCGGCGCGAATCGGCCCAAAGGCCGAACGAAGCGATCGAAATGAGCGCTGCGCGCCGTCGCCGCCGATCGCCCTCGCGCGCAATCGCCGGGTTTACAGCAGCAGATCGATGAACGCGTCGATGTCGCCGTTGTCCACCGCGCCGTCGCCGTTGGCGTCGTTGATGCAGAGGAAGTCCTGTACGCAGTCCGGGTTCGTCGCCAGGGCGCAGTTGCGCCACACATCCCCTTCCGCGTCGATCAGCGCGGCGACGAAACAATCGATGTCGCCGTTGTCTACGGCGCCGTCGCAATTTGCGTCGCCGCGCAGCGCGCCGTCGCACCCGCCCGGTCGGGTCAGGAGGTTGACAAACTGCGGCGTGATGCCGCCGGCGAGCGCGTCGACGATCTGCCCGCTGGCGGGATCGAGGATGCGCACGGCGCCGCTGGTTCCACTGCCGGTCGTGAACAGCAGGCGTCCGTTCGACAGCTCGTAGACGCCGCGGACCGCGACGCCGGCGGCGCGGAGCGCCACCTGCGCTCCGCCGGCGTCGAACTCGTAGATGCCCGCATTGGCCCCGCCGGAGAAGCCGGCCACGAGCAGGTTTCCGTTGGATGCGCGCCGCGCGATCTGCTGCGGAAACGCCAGGCCGCTGGCGTCGTTTTCGAAGCGTCCGAGCGCGGCGCCGCCGGCGGTCCAGCGCTCCACGTCGTTGGACGACGAGTCGGAGATGAGCAATTCGCCGTCGTGCGGAAATACGTCGAATGGGCTGCCCGGCTGGGCGAACGAGGCGAGCGGCATGCCCTCCGGCGTGAAGCGCAGAATTGCTTCGCCCGGAGCGCCGTTGCCGGTGCCCGCGTTGCAGACGTATACGACGTCGTCGATCCACTCCATTCCGCGGAGGTTGTCCAATCCTTCCGTGATCGCGCTGATGTACGCGCCTTGCAGGTCGAAGCGGAATATGGCGTCGCTGCTCTGATCGGTCACCCAGATTTCGCCGCCGACCTGGATCGCGTCCTTCGGCGCCTGGAAGTCATACGGCGCGCCGCCGGCGTCACGGATGAAGTCGGCATCGATCAGCGCGCCGGTCGCGGCGTGGAAGAGCATGATCCGGTCGCCCGCCGAATCGGGAATCATCAGCAGTTGCTCGCCGCGCGCGGCCGCGCAGAGAAGCAGGAGCACGAGCCATCGAGTCGCCATTCGCACAAAACTCCCGCCGCCGCGCTCGCCCGCCGGGGGCGCGGGGGCCATTCCCGGCATTGTACCTCGCGGCACGACGACCGGATCGGCCAGTCGTCGGACCGATAACCGCGGCAGCGACGCCCGCCGACCTCACCCGGTCTTAACGCGCCCTTCACGCACGGGGCGGGGCGTTTTCGCTATACTGGCTGGTCTGGGAGAGCGGCGCCGGATGCGTGCTGCGCGTCGTCCGGATCGGTGCGTTTGCCAGATACGCGCCGCCGGGGGCCTGACCGACAACGCCCCGGCCGACGATTTCATTCCAATCGAAAAGGAGGATGCAGATGCGTTCCATTCGGGTTTCGGTCGCTACGCTTGTGCTTGTCCTGGCCGGCGCTCCCGCGCTGGCGCAGGTGCAGATCAACGAGGCGCTGATCAACTCGCCCGGCACCGACAACGGGCTTGAATTCATCGAGCTGCGCGGGCCGGCCAGCTTCGACATGAGCAATCTCACGCTGCTGGTGCTCGAAGGCGAAGCGTCCGGCGCGGGCAATGGGACCATCGACCAGGTTCTCGGGCTGGGCGGATTCAGCACCGGCGCCAACGGCCTGTTTCTGTGGCGCGACGCGGCCGCGGTGCTCAATCCGCCGCCGCACCCGCAGACGACGGTACGCGTGACGGATTTCAGCCCGGACATCGAGAACGGCGGGAACACATATCTGCTCGTCAGCGGTTTTTCGGGCAGCCTGGGCACGGACCTCGACGCGAATGACGACGGCGTGCTCGACTCGACGCCATGGGCGAGCGTGATGGACGCGTTCGCGTACGCGGACAGCGCCGATCCGCCGGGCTACGACTTTGTGACCGGCTTTGGCGGGTTCTTCATCCCGCAGCAGACGTTCACGCCGGATGCGTTCGACCGAATCGGGAGCACGTTTGCGGCGTTCGACGTGACGGGGACGAACCCGGGGCCGTGGGCGAACGACCCGACGCGGACGTTCGGCGGCCCGCTGCCGCCGGAATTCACGCTGACGCCGGGGAGCGAGAACATTCCCGAGCCGGCGGCGCTGCTGCTGCTGCTGGCGGGGGCGTTGGTGGGGCGAAGGCGATAGCAAGAGGCAATGTCGAATTACGAATAGCGAAGAACGAATTAGGGAAAGCCCGCGGTCTCTCGCTGCAATTCGTTCTTCGCTATTCGCAATTCGCAATTCCTAGATAACGAATGGCGAATGACGAATAGCGAATAACGAATTCCAGAAATGCCGGCGGCCGCTGCAATTCGTTCTTCGCTATTCGCAATTCGCTATTCTCTACGCCGGCCAGTCGCGCGGACCGACCGAGATCAACATGCCCTCGCCGTCGATGGGGTGGGACTTGAGGTGTTTCATGATCCGCGCCGCGCTGACCGCCTCGACCGCGGCCAGGCGCGACTCGGTGGTTCGCGGCCGGCCGTGGACTTCCATGTCGTCGACGAGCTGCATGAGCCGGGTACGCGGGCTTTCGCCCTCGACCGCCAGCGTCGTGCGGCGGCGATTGCGGACGCGCTGGACTTCGTCCTCGCGCAGGCCGTCGGTCATCACGCTGCGGGCCTGCTCGCGCAGCGCCGCCAGCATCTCCTCGCAGCGCTGCGGCTCGCCGCTGGCGTAGAGCGCCATCAATCCGCAGTCGCGATAGCCCAGCCATGCGGCGCCGGCCTGCGGGCAGACGCCCTTCTGCACGATGTTCCAATAGCAGCGCGAGTTGGGCCCGCCAAATAGAGCTGCGAACGCCTCGACGCACTCCTCGTCGCTGTGCCCCATTGGGACGGACGGGTAAAGCAGCACGAGCGATTGCTGCTTGAAGCGCTCGAGGCGCAGCTTTCGCACGCCGCCCGGATCGAGCCGCGGCGCCTCGCGCGGCGGAAGCGCGTCGGCCCGCCGCCATTCGCCGCAATAGCGGCCGGCCGCGGCAAAGACGGCCTGTGCGTCGATGGCGCCAGCGGCGATGAGGCACATGTTGTTGGGGGCGTAGCGCTGCGCGTGGTAGGCGACCATCGCCTCGCGCGGGAGCTGCTGAATGGTCTCCTTCTCGCCGAGAATTTCGTGGCCGAGCGGGTGCTGGCCGAACGCGGTTTCGTGCAGGAAGGTCGAGATGTGCCGGTCGAAGTTGTCGTCGCTCATGGCGATTTCTTCGAGGATGACGTTGCGCTCCATCTCGTAGTCCTGCGGCGGGAGCGCGGGGCGCATCATGTCGGCCAGGAGTTCGATCTGCTCATCGATGCGTCCGGCGGGCACCCAGCCGTAATAGACGGTGTGCTCCTTTCCGGTGAATGCGTTGTAGATGCTGCCGAGTTCGTCGAAGCGGACGTTGATGTCGAGCGACGAGCGGGTGGGCGTTCCCTTGAAGCACATGTGCTCGAGGAAGTGGCTGACGCCGTGGATATCGCGCGACTCGTCGCGCGAGCCGGTCTGGACGAGGAAGCCGGCCGCGGCGGAGCGCACGGCGGGCATCTCTTCGCAGACGACCTGAAGGCCGCTGGGGAGCGTGTGGCTGGCGAAGGTGGATGGCATGGTGGG
>CAZHIE010000185.1:1281-8391 GCA_964532435.1 uncultured Planctomycetales bacterium | reverse complement strand
CTACCGGATCACAACCCCCAGCGCCGCCGCCACCGGCCGCAACGACGCATTCAGCTTCGCAAACGCGTCGAAATCCAGCGACTGCGCCCCGTCCGACAACGCCCGCCGCGGATCGGGATGAACCTCAACGATCAGCCCGTCCGCCCCGCACGCCAGCGCCGCCAGCGACATCGCCGGCACATACTCGGCCTTGCCCGTGCCGTGGCTGGGGTCCACGACGATCGGCAGATGCGAGAAATGCCGCACCACCGGCACGATCGACAGGTCGAGCGTGTTGCGCGTGTGATCGGCGAACGTGCGGACGCCGCGCTCGCACAATACGACCTGCCGATTCCCGCCACTGACGATGTACTCGGCCGCCATCAGCCATTCTTCGAGCGTGGCCGCCATGCCGCGCTTGAGCAGCACCGGCTTTCGCGCGCGAGCCAGCCGCCGCAGCAGCGGGTAATTCTGCATGTTGCGCGTGCCGACCTGGATCATGTCGGCGACTTCCTCGATTCGCTCGACGCTTTCGACGTCCATCACCTCGGTGACGATGCCGATGCCGGTTTCCTTCCGCGCCTTGTCGAGCAGCCGCAGCCCTTCCTCGCCCAGCCCCTGAAAGCTGTATGGGCTGGTGCGCGGCTTGTATGCGCCGCCGCGCAGCAGCTTCACGCCCTGCTGCGCCAGGAAGCGGGCCGAGTCGATGATCATCTTCTCGTTCTCGACCGAGCACGGCCCGCCGATCACCGTGAATCCGCCGCCGCCGATGCGCGTGCCGGCCACGCCGAATGCCGTCGGCTCGGGGTTCGACTCGCGCGAAACGAGCTTGAACGGCGCGGTGACGCGTATCACGTCGGCCACGCCGGGCATGATCAGCAGCGCGTCGCGTCCTTCCGGCCCGCGGTTGCCCGTGATGCCGACGGCCGTGCGCGTCGCGCCGGGCATGACGTGCGGTTCGTAGCCGAGTTCGCGGATCTTGGCGGCGACGGCGTTGACTTCGGCGGCCGTGGCTTTGGCGTTCATGACGACGAGCATGCGCACTCCTGTCGGACCCGCGACCGCCAGCGCTGCAGCGGGCCGCCGGCGGGCGGATCGCCAAGGATATCGCATCGCGCGGCGGGCATCCAATGCGGCGCGGGGCTGGCTGGGCGGCTCGGGGGCGCTGCCAATAAAAAAGGCGGCGAACTCCGTTTCGCCGCCACGACGCCGCCGGTACGCCCTCGTGCTAAGCCGAGGGCGCGCGAGACCAGCCCAGCCGCCGCTCGAGGTCGTCGAGGGCGCGCCGCAGCGGCAATTCGCGCGGACCGGCGGACGTCTTCCAGGCAACCGCGCCGTCGCCCTGGAGATGATTCTCGACGCGCCGCACCGCCATCAGCACCGTCGAGTGATTCTTATGCCCGAGCCGTCGGCCGATCTCGGGATAGCTGAGCGGCGTCAGCCGCCGCGCCAGGTACATCACGACGCCGCGCGCCTGCGTCGCCGCGCGGTCGCGCGACGACGATTCGATCAGCTCGCGCGAAACCTCGAAAAACTCCGCCACGGCGGAGGCGATCTCTTCGATTTCCGGCGGCCGCGAGTGGGTCACGTAGTCGCAGAGCACGCGGCGGGCCATGTCGAGCCCGATCGGCTCCTTCGTCAGCGCGGCATAGGCCGCCAGCTTGAAGAGCGCGCCTTCCAATTCGCGCACGTTCCGCAGCACGTGCCGCGCGACGTACTCCAGCGCGTCTTCCATAAGCACGACCGACATGCGCGCGGCGCGCCGCCGCAGAATCTCGCGCCGCGTCGGCAGGTCCGGCGGCTGCACCTCGACAATCACCGCGGCGGCCAGCCGGCTTTGCAGGGCCGGCGAAAGCTCGCTGATCTGCCGCGGGTGGCGGTCGGTCGAGAGCACGACCGTCTTGCCGCCCGTGTCGATCGTGTTGAAGGTGTGGAGGAATTCCTCCTGCGTGGAGCGCTTGTTGGCGAGAAAGTGCAGATCGTCGATGACCAGAACGTCGGCCGCGCGGAAGCGGGCGCGGAACGCCTCCACGCGGTTCGATTTCAGCGCGTAGATGAATTCGTTGGTGAATTCCTCGCCCGAAACGTATGCCCACGTGACCGCCGGGCGCTCGCAGCGCAGGCCGTTGCAGATGCCCTGCAGCAGGTGCGTCTTGCCCAGTCCGCAGCCGCCGTGCAGCACGAGGTGCTTGAACGCGCCGCCGGGCGTGCGCGCCACGTTGGCGGCCGCCGCGTATGCCAGGTCGTTGCACGGCCCGACGACGAATTCGCACAGGTCGCCGCGCAGGGGCGGTCGCGCTTCGGCCCGCGCGGCGATGCGCGCGGGCTTGCCGTTGTGCGGCCGCGCGGCGGAGGTTGGCCCCAGCGCGGCCGTGGCCGCGCCGTCCCCGTTAACGCCGCGAACCAGGATGTCGACGGTCGCGTCGGCCGCGACGACCTCCCGCGCGGCGTCGAGCAGCGCCGGGAGGAAGTTGCTCGAAATCCAGGAGCCCGTGAACGGGTTGCTCACGAGCACTTCAATCCGGTTGTCGATCAACCGCAACTCGGTCGGCGGCGCGAACCAGGTTCGAAACCGTTCCGCGCCGATCGCCCCCGAGAATGCCGCGATGAGTCGACAGAGTCTCTCCGGTCCCGCTGTGTCCACGGAACGCCCTCGTCGGCCTCAGTTTAATAAAAGAAGCAAAAACCCGTGCTTATGTCAGGGGTCCAGCAAGATCGTGCTTGTTGTCTTCGCAGTTACCGTTTACTCGCCTATTCCATGAGCGACGGAATCATAACAGGCACAGCGCACGCTCGCAATCGCGAGAAGCGCGGAATCCTCCGCGAATCGCGTTAGTCTCTGCGCAATCGAAATTTGATCGCTACGAAATTTTTGCATTCACCGCTTTTCAACAGCCTGTCCGCAGCCCGAGCGACGACATTCCACCGCAGCGCACGGCCGAGCCCGAAGCGTCGCCGCCGCGCGCGATCACTCGCCGCGCGCCGCCCGCGCCGGCGACAGCGGCCGCCAGAGCGCCACACGCCGCGACACCGGTTCCAGGCCGAATCGCTTGTAGAGCGCCAGCGCGGGTTCGTTCTGCTCGTCGACCGTGACGATCAGCCGCCGCGCGCCTGCCTCCCGGCAGCGATCCAGCGCCCGCCGCATCAGCAGCGCTCCCCGTCCGGCCCCTCGGGCGGAGGGCGCCAGCCCCATGTAGACCACCTCCAGGCACGAATCGCCCGGCACGCGCGTCAGCAGCAGGCACCCAGCCGCCTCGCCTTCGACGATGAGCAGCTCCCACAGCGCCGCGTCGAATGCGCCCGTCGCACGGTGCCCGGCCAGAGCGTCCTCCGCGCTGCGAACGCCCGCAAGCTCGGGGCAGTCGCGCGTGCCGACGTACGTTCGGGCGATCGTGCGCGCAAAGTCGTCATGCGTCGCCGGCCCGTATCGGACCCAGGCGCACTCATTCTCGGCCACCGGCTCGGTCCACGGATACGCCGCGTCGCGCTCGAGATAGAGCAGGTCGGCCAGGCGCTGAAAGCCCGCCCGCTCCAGCAGCTCGCGCTCGGCGACCGCTTCGGGCTCCAGCAGCGCCTGGGCGTAATGCAGGCCGGCGTCCGCCAGCTCGCCCACACAGTGCGCGACCAGCCGCTCGATCTCCTCCGCGGCAATCCCCGCGAACGCCAGCGGCGGAGTGAGCACGAGCCCGACACCACCCGGCGTGCGCACCGCCACACACGCCCCCGCGACGCCGGCCGGAGTGCGAACGACCGTCGCGTCGCAGCGCAGATCCGCCGCCCGCAGGTACGACACGAACGCGCGCACGGCCGCTTTTCGCGCGGGCTGCGGCTCGCTTGCGGTCGCGAGCACGATCCGCAGCGCGTCGCCCAGCGCTTGCGGCGCAAGCCGCTCGATGGCCGGCATGCGCGAGTCGTCAGCCACGCGTGGTCGGCGCCTCCAGGAAAAAACGCGTGTCGCCCGGCGCCATCGCGCAAGATTCGTCCGGAGCGAACGGCCCGACCGCGCTCCAGGTTCCGTCCGCGCCGACGCGCAGCTCCGCCAAACCATGCTCCCGCCGCGCGCGGACGACGCAAGATCCGCCGCGCGGCGCATAGACGCTGACGAGCGGCCCGCGCTGGCGCACGTCGAAGCCCGCCGCGGTGTAGGCGTGCGCGCCGGCGTCGAGCAGGATGCGCCGCAGCAGCCAGCCCGGCAGCAGCGGCGCGCCGCAGAAGATGCTGCGCGCGCCGTAGATCTCGCACGTCGCCAGGCCGGCCGCGTGATTGTGTACATAGCGCCCGAGCACGGTGGCGCGCTCGTCGATCACGTGAAACAACGGCGCGATCTCCGTGTCCCAGCCGCGCGGGTTCGTCGTCACCAGCCGCGCCGCGCGGGCCTCGTCGAGCCGAGCGCCGAAGCGCGTCGTGCCGCGCGGCGGGTCGCCGGCCGCGTCGAGCCAGCGATGCCCGGCGGGGAGCAGCTCGATTTCGGGAATCGCGCCCGCGGCCGCCTCGACCCGCAGGCCGATCAGCTCGCGCATCGCCTCGGCGCCTTGCCGCGCCCCGTCGAAGTGCCCCGCCGCGTGAAACCACACGGCCGTCGTTCCGGGGCGCGAAAGCGCCGCGCGCAGTCCCTCGCGCCGCTCGCGCGGAACGAACCACGCGTTGAGCAGGATGTACGCGCGATAGGGGCGCACCCTCGCGACCTCGTCGAGCAGCAGCGTGTCGAGCGGAATGCCCAGGTCGCTCCACTCGATCTGCCGCGGAAGCGACGTGAAGTACTGATTCATGTTGCTGCGCAGGTCGACGTATGCGGCGCTGCGCGGGTCGATCACCAGCGCGGCGTCGGCATACGACTCGGCGCCCCACTCGCGCGACGCGACGGCAAGCTGCTGAAGCTCGCGCAATTCGCGCTGCACGCGATCATCGGCGAACCAGCGCTGATCGAGCAGGTCCATCCACCACGCCGTGCCCGCCGTCCCCAGCACCGCCGCGGCGTCGCGCCGCAGCAGAAGCGCCGACTCGTCCGCCGTGCGCGGCGACCCCGGCAGCCGGGCCAGCCACGAATCAGGCGCGACCAGGTGCGTGTGCGTGTCGATCTCGTCGAGATGAAGCTTCCCCGCGCGGGCGATCGCTTCCGGCACGGTCTGGCTGTGATGAAACCCGCCCAGCATTCGATGGTCGTAGTGATACGGCGAGCTGATGAACTGAAGCGCGGGGCTGTCGAGCACGCGCCGCAGCGCCATGTGTCCGCTGCGGGCGGGGCTTTGCGTGTTCCAGTGCGGCCAGACATAGCCGTAGAAACTTCCGACGATCTTGCGCTCGCCGCAGGCCGCGCGGGCCGCCTCGCATAGCGCGATGAGCTGCGACGCGTTCAGCTCGCTCAGGCAATCGAGCCAGTCGATCACGTCGCGCTCGGTCCGCACGTCGCGCAGCAGGCCGTTCGCCGGCTCGTGCAGACGCGGCGGGGGCGGCACCACGGCGCCGTCGATCGTCGCATCCGCCCGTCCCCATGCGCGGCGCAGCGCGTGGTCATCGCCATAGCGCTCGCGCAGATAGCTGCGAAAGGCGACCTGCGCTGGGGCCGAGTAGTCCTCGTACGTCTCTTCGATGAAATTCCACCAGCGAAACCATTCGGCCGAGATGCCGCCGCCCACCTGATAGCCAAGCACGCGTTCGCCGTGCCGCGTTTCGCAATGCTCGACGAAGGCCGCCAGCGCCGCCGACGCCTCGCGTGTCCAGTCGCGCGAGCCGGCGGACCACCAGCATTCCTCCGGCCGCACGCGCACGGCGAGGAAGTTCTCGTCGCGGCCGTCGACGCGGCGTCCGATCGCGAGTTCGCCGGGATGCAGTTCGCTCCACCACCCTTCGCCCTGCAATCCGAAGCTGACGCGCGGCAGGAGCAGCACGTCGGGCGCCGCCGCGGCGAATTCGGCGAACTGCCGATCGAGCGGGGCGAAGTCGTATGTTCCGGGCCCGGTCCAGAAAGACGGATAGCGCGCGTGAAACTGGCAGATCGCGACGCCGCCGGCGACAAAGTCGGGCAGCGCGCGCGGTTCGCCGTAGCACCAGAACTCGCTGGTCGGCCGGCCGTTTACGTGCAGCATCGGCCGGCCGTTGTAGAGTCTGACTTCCGATCGCAGCGCCATGCAGGCTCCGGCTCCGCGCGGTTGTGTGACGTTCCCGTCGCGCCCGTTCGCGTCGCGGGCGAACGGGCGAATTGTACCCCGCGGGGCCGGAACGAGACCGGCTCGGCCTAGGGTTCGGCGAATGCGGGGAGGCGGCAATCGGTCGGCCTTGCGTGCGGCGACGGCGCGTCATATTCTCCCGCTTGGAGCAGCCCCCAAAGCGCGTGTGGCGCGGCGGAGCGGCGCGGTTCCGCGGGCATGGCGGCCCGCGACAGGCGAAGGGAGATCACGATGATCACGGCGCGGCGGTTGGCGGGCATGACGCTCGCGGTTCTTCCCATTCTCATGACGGTCGGCTGCGGCATGTCGCCGAAAGATCAGCAGATCGAGGCGCTTCAGGAACAGAACAACCAGCTTCGCGGCGAGAACGCGGACCTGCGCAATCGGCTGGCCCAGGCGGTTCGCGAGCGCGACGAAGCGCGACAGCGGGCGCTCGATCTGGCGCAGCAGGTTCGCGATCTTCAGGGCGGTCGCCGCGACTTGCCGGAGGGATGGCAGGAAAGCGGCGTGTACCGCTGGACCAGCCTGAGCGAAGACATCCTCTTCGACAGCGGCAAGGCGGACATCAAGGCCGCCGGCAAAGCCAAGCTCCAGGAGATCGTGCGCCAGATTCAGGGCACGGCGGGCGACAACCTGGTGTGGGTCATCGGCCACACCGATACCGACCCGATCAAGCACTCGAAGTGGAAGGACAATCTTGAGCTGAGCGTGCAGCGCGGCGCCGCGGTGACGCGCGAGTTCTACGGCATGGGCCTTGAGAAGGTGAAGGTCATCGCGGGCGGGCAGGGCGAATGGAACCCGCGCGCCCCGAACCAGACCACCGCCAGCAAGTCGCTCAATCGCCGTGTTCAGATTCTCCTCGCGCCGCCGATCGGGCTGGATACTTCCGGCGAGCCGGCGGCCGATCGCCGCACGGAGTCGTCCGGCGCCGCTCCGCGAGACGGTTCCACGGAATAGCGCGACC
>CAZHIE010000185.1:0-1181 GCA_964532435.1 uncultured Planctomycetales bacterium | reverse complement strand
GAACCGCGGCGGCGCGCCGGCGCCGATGCGGACGTTTGTGGCGAGAGCGACCCGACCCGGCGACGCGGCCGAGCGCCATGATGGACCCGAATGACGAAACGCAGCCCAGCAGCACCGCCGTCGCGCGCGAGGCAGCGGCCATTCGCGACGCGATCGACCACATGGCCGATGCCCGGCACAAATTTCCCGAACGCATCGGTCCCTATCGGATCATCCGCGAGATCGGCCGCGGCGGCATGGGCCGCGTGTTGCTCGGCGTGCGCGACGACGATCAATTTCGCCGGCAGGTCGCGATCAAGCTGCTGCGCACGACGATGGCGGACGACGAGGCGCGCCGCCGCTTCGAGGTCGAGCGGCAGGTTCTCAGCAACCTGACACATCCGAACATCGCCCGGCTGTTCGAAGGCGGCGAACTCGAAGACGGCACGCCCTACCTGGTAATGGAATACGTCGAAGGGCAGTCGATCGACGACTATTGCGACGCGCAGCGCCTGCCGCTCGCGCAGCGGCTGGCGCTGTTTCAGAAAGTGTGCGGCGCGATCCACTTCGCCCACACGCAGCTCGTCGTCCATCGCGACATCAAGCCGTCGAACATCCTCGTCACGCCGGCCGGCGAGCCGAAGCTGGTCGATTTCGGCATCGCGAAGCTGCGCAATCCAAACATCGTTCCGATCACGGTTGACACGACGCCGCAGCTTCGCCTGATGACGCCCGAATATGCGTCGCCCGAGCAGGTGCAGGGCCAGCCGATCGGCACAACCAGCGACGTGTACTCGCTTGGCGTGCTGCTGTACGAGCTCGTTTGCGGGCGCCGGCCGTACGACTTCAAGACGCGCGAACACGCGGAAATCCAGCATGTCGTGTGCGACGTGGACCCGGCGCGGCCGAGCGACGTCGTGACGCGCCCGGTCGAGCGGCGGCGCTCGGACGGCACGACGCAGACGGTCACGGCCGACGAGATCGCCCGCCGGCGCGAGACGCGGCCGGACACGCTGCGCCGGCGTGTGCGCGGCGATCTGGAGAGGATCATCCTGAAGGCGATGCAGAAGGTCGCGCGGCATCGCTACGACTCGGCTGCGAAGTTCGGCGAAGACGTGCAGAACTATCTGACGGGCATGCCGGTGGTCGCGCGGGCGCCGTCGTCGTGGTACCGGTGCGTGAAATTCGCGCGACGCAATCGC
>CAZHIE010000184.1:0-8395 GCA_964532435.1 uncultured Planctomycetales bacterium | reverse complement strand
ATCGACTTCACGCCGCCGTGGCCGCGACGGCGCTATGCCGACCTGTTCGCCGAGCACGTCGGCGTGGCGATCGACGACGCCGCGGCCGTGCGCCAGCTCGCGAGCGATCTGTTCCGGCAGCGCAAGATCACGCTCGACCCGGCCAAGGCCGACGACGCGGTGATCGTCGGCACGCTGTTCGAGCACTACGTCGAGGACAAGCTCGTCCAGCCCACGTTCGTGATCGACTATCCCGCGCCGCTCTGCCCGCTGACGAAGCGCCATCCGGACGACCCGCGCTTCGCGCTGCGTTTCGAGGTGTTCGTAAACGCGATGGAAATGGGCAACGCCTACAGCGAATTGAACGATCCGAAAGTGCAGCGCGAGACGATGAGCGCGCAGCTCCGCGGCGAGGGCGACGAGACGATGGCCGTACTCGATGACGATTTTCTGGAAGCGCTGGAGTATGCCATGCCCCCGGCCGGCGGGCTGGGCATCGGCATCGATCGGCTGTGCATGCTCCTGACAAGCTCGCCAAGCATCCGCGACGTGCTGCTGTTTCCGTTGCAGCGCGCGATTCCGCCCACAGTGTCCGCGTCGGTGCGTGATGAAGCGACGGAGTGAGAGGATCTTCGGGGGCATCTCGCTGACTCAAATGGTCGGGGTAACGGGGGAACTACCAGAGGTCGCAGCGCTACTCGGAGAGAGTGGCAACGACTATCATCGTAGTCGCTGATCGCGAATGGTTCCATTCAAACGGCGGTCCGCAGCGCGCACGTCCGCGCGATCGCGCCATCGCATGATGAGGGACGCCCGTGCAAGGTACGGACCAGGCTACGCTTCGCATAACGAACATCGAAATTCGCAACTGGAAGAATTTCACGGCCGCGCGGGCGAAGCTTCAACAGCGCGTCTTTCTGGTCGGTCCCAACGCCTCCGGAAAGTCGAATTTCCTCGACGTATTTCGATTCCTTCGCGACATCGTGTCGATTGGCGGCGGATTTCAGGAAGCCGTCCGGCGGCGCGGCGGCGTCAGCGCTATCCGCTGTCTCGCCGCTCGACAAGACCCGCTGATACAGATTATCGCCGTTCTTGGGACCGATGAGCAGGAGCACGCGTGGGAGTATCGGCTGTCCTTCGGTCAGGACAATCAGCGCAGGCCCGTAATCAAGCGTGAAGAGGTATGGCGCCAAGAATCCAAATTGCTCTCTCGTCCCGACAAGGATGATGATTCCGATCCGGCGCGTCTGACGCAAACTCACCTGGAACAGGTCAACGTAAATCGGGACTTCCGCGCGATGGCGGACTTCCTGGCATCCATTCGCTATCTGCACATCGTACCGCAGCTCGTCCGCGAACCGGATCGATCGACCGGGAGAAAGGACGATCCGTACGGCGGAGATTTCATCGAGCGCATCGCCACAACCGACAAGCGCAAACAGAAGGGTCGATTGAACAGGATCGCCCAGGCACTTCGTGTCGCCGTCCCGCAACTGCTCGAGCTCGAGCTCTGGCAGGACGAGACCGGCAAGCCCCACCTTCGCGGCCGCTACGAGCACTGGCGGCCCCAAGGGGCCTATCAATCCGAAGAGCAGTTTTCCGACGGCACGCTTCGACTGCTCGGCCTGCTCTGGGCGCTTCTGGACGGCGAAGGGCCGCTTTTGCTGGAGGAGCCGGAGTTATCGCTTCATCCCGGCGTGGTGAGATACTTGCCGCAACTCTTCTCCCGCGCGGCGCGCAGGTCGCGGCGACAGATTGTCATCAGCACGCACTCGGCGGAGTTGCTGCAGGACGAGGGCATTGGCAATGATGAGGTGCTGCTCCTCTCGCCGAAGGGCGAGGGTACACAACTGCAGTTGGCCACGGAAATCGATGAGGTGCGTCACCTGCTGGAAGGCGGCATGGTGCTGCGCGAGGCTGTCCTGCCATACACGTCGCCGCGGCACCCTGAGCAACTGCCGTTGTTTGGAGACGTGTAATCGTGTCCTCACCGTCTTCGCTGTTCATATCCGCCGCGGTAGAGGGCCCCACGGACGCCGCCGCGGCCAGCAGGCTTATCCGTACCGTGGGCGCCGAGCCCGGGCAGATTTACTTTCGTGACGGCAAGCCCGGGTTGCTTCGCCGATCCGCTGCGTACAACAACGCGGCGCGGTTCACGCCGTGGCTTGTGCTGGTGGATTTGGACCGGGACGAAAGCTGCGCGCCGCCCGCTCGATTGAAGTGGCTTCCCGCACCCGCTGCGCGGATGTGTTTCCGTGTTGTCGTGCGAGCGATCGAAGCCTGGTTTCTCGCCGACCGGAAGAATCTGGCCGAATTTTTGAGGGTGGGCGTCAGCCAGATTCCGACATCGCCGGAGTCCATTGAGAATCCGAAAACGGAGATGGTTCGAATCGCCGGGCGTTCCCGCGCCGGATCTTTGCGGGAAGACATGGTACCGCGCCCCGCCAGCGGACGTTCCATCGGCGCGGCGTATTCGTCGCGCCTGATCGAGTTTGCGAGCCGTCATTGGTCGCCCAAAGCGGCAGCGCAGGAATCCGAAAGTCTCTCCAAAGCGCTCGCCTGCCTCAGCCGGTTGCATAAGGCGTGCTCGTGATGCCCAATACAACCGTTGATCGCGATGCGGGCGTCGACGTAATGAGAGGGAACACCCGACCGAACTCTGGCTGCGTTGCAAGGCTATACGCTGCGCCGCGGTCGCGCGCGGCGCCCAAACTTCCCTCTCGCGGCGCGGCGCCTGGCATCGTGTAAGCGGCGTTACACAAGACAAGACTCGATCGATCGAAACGGGGAGCACATGTTCATCATTTGGGGAACCAAGGTCCGCCGCTCGAAGCTCGGCCGCGTCGCCGAGTTCTGCCCAATCTGCCGTCGCATCACCGCGCATGGACTCGAACGCGCCAACGCCGTGAGCCATCTGTATTACATCCCGCTCGGACCGGGCGAGGCCCTCCAATACTCGCACCGTTGCGAGTCTTGCCGCGTGTGGCATCCCGCACAAAACGGGCTCTACCACGCGGTTTCACGCGATCGCAGCGCCGACGTGGAGGCGCTCGTCGCGGCCACGAACCCCACGCTGCCCGCGGCGATTGCGGTGCGTCTCCACCTGGAGCGGTCGATTGCCGCCGGCGGGGCGAGAACCGAAATCCGACGCGAGTTCCTGGCCGAGCCGTTCCTTTACCTCAGCCCGACGATGGAAGCGCGGAAGGGCGGGCACATCGATGTCTTGTCGGCGATCCTGGCCATCGCCTTCTTCTGCTTTCTGATCGCGGGGTTTTCCGGCATCGCAGCCGAGCGCCGCAAGCCCACGGACGTGCGCTTCTCGTACACCATGCTGGGCATCAGCGGTGCATGCCTGGCCGCTGCGCTATACCGCGGCAGCACGGACCCGCGCCGCTACGCGCGCCGCCACGTTCTGCCTCCGCTGGCAAAGGCGCTGCGTCCGCTCAATCCCGACGTACAGGAATTGCGCGACGAGCTCGAACGGCTGCGGATGCACGGGTTGCGGATCGGTTCTGCCGTCCGGGCCGACGAGCTGCACGCCCGCATCGCGCGCCTGTCTGCGACTGGCGCGGTCTAGCGCGCACGGCACGCCTTGCGCCATGCGCCTCAGCACAGCCGCGCGGCGGACCGACGCGCAGCCGCGGACGCGACTCCCCATCCGCCGACGATCCGCGGGCCCGGCCGCGCCCTTACTTCTTCTCCACAATATCCGGCTTGAGCGACGTGAGCAGCGCCAAAACCTCGTCCTTCTCCCGCGCGGGAACCTTGAACTTGTCCAGCGTCGCGACCAGCAGCGTCACCGACGTCGTCCAGTCCGCTTCCGTGATCCCCAGCCCGGCGTGCGATGTCTTCGTGTCCCGGCCGATGTACACGCACGGCCCGCCCGTTGCCGCGCAGAGCTGATCGACGATCAGCTGCCGGATGCGATTCCGAGAATCGACGCTGTGCCCGACCCAGAACCGCCCGAGCGACGGGTCCGTGACCAGCCGGACGATGAAGTCGTCGGTGACGGCGGCCAGCGCGTCATAGCCGCCCAGCCGCTTGTAGAGCGTGTCGCCGGACGACTTCGCGGCCGGCGCCGCGGGCGGCTGCGCGGCATGCGGCTGAGCGGCGGGCTTGGCGTCGCCCTTGTTCTGAACCATGGCGAAGACGCTGCCACCCACCAGGACGACGGAAACGGCGGCGAACGCGGCGACGAGGCGCAGACGGCTGGAATGCATGAGTCGGTCTCCCGAAAATCGGATGTCGCGCGGTCCACACAGGACGCGCCCATCAGGGATACGCCGGAACCGGCCGGGCGGATTTCGGCGGCTTTACGCTGCCGCCGAATTCCCCGCTACCGCCCGCGGCGGGCGTGGCGCGGGCATCCTGCCCGCTATGAGCCGGAACGGGGATTCCGGGGTGCAGGCCTCTGGACTTGCTGCGGCGCGGGCAATTTTGCCCGCCATCCGCCTGCCAGCTAGCCAATCAACGACCGGTAGCCGAACAGGTGCGTGTAAAGCGCGTTGAGGAAGAAGTTGATGAAAAAGTCGAGCACGAGAATGAGAATGAAGCTGGCGACGAACGACTCGGTGCAGGCCTGGCCGACGCCCTCGGCGCCCGGCTTGCAGTGAAAGCCCTTATAGCAGCCGATGGCGCCGATGGCGGCGCCGAAAAACACCGCCTTGAACAGCCCCGTGCCGAGATCCCACATCTGCACGGTCTGCCGCGTGTAGAACCAGTACGCGCTGCTCTCGCCGCCGAAAACGCCGGAATAGACCGCCCAGCCGCCCATCGCGCCGGTCAGGTCGGCATAGCACGTCAGCACCGGCGTCAGCACAGTGCAGGCGACGAAGCGCGGCGTCGCCAGAAAACGGATCGGGTCGGCCCCCATCGAGCGCATCGCGAGAAGCTGCTCGGTGACGTTCATCGTGCCCAGCTCCGCCGTCAGCGCCCCGCCCACCCGGCCGGCGATTACGACACCCGCGAGCACGGGGCCAAGCTCCGCCGCCAGCGAGATGTTGACGATCGCCCCGAGCCGATCGGCCAGGCCCGAGGCGTCGAACTGTTGCCAGCCCTGCACGACCAGGACCATGCCGACGAACATCCCGGTCAGCATCACGACCGGAACGGATTGCGTGCCGATGGCGTAGCACTGCGGCAAAAGCCGGCGCCAGCCCCGTATGAGCGCGAGCTCGACCGGGATGAACGAGAAGATGCCGGCGGCGAAGATCCAGAAATCGCCGAACGCGCGCAGCCGGAAAGTGACGGCTGCCCCCAGCGCCGCGAGCGGATTGAGGATTTGACCTTTCCGCGCCATCGCCTCGCCGCACGCGGCCGCCGCGCCCGAAGATCCCTGCACGCGCCGCGCCGGCGGCAGGTCGGGTGGGCGGGTAGCGTATCGAATTCCCGCCGCAATTGCGATAACATGGATCGGGCCGCTCGCGGACTTGCCCGCGGGCTCGTTTGGTTGCGGCCGATGGGGTGAGTGCGCTGCGCGGTCGGAATGCAGCCGAGGGCGGCTGCGGTCCACCGGCTGCGGCGCACCGGCTGCGGTCCAGTGGCTGCGGCGCAACGTCCGTGGTGCAGGCATCGCGTTGCGGATCGGCCGTTCAGGATGAACGGCCTGGCGAGGATGCACGGATGGCGGAGAAGACTCGCACCGACGAGCGTCGCGCGGCGTGGCGCGTCGGATTGGCGGCGATCGGGTGGCTGCTGGCGCTGTTCGCATGGGCGGCGCTGCTGAGCTTTGACCCGGCCGACCCGCCGTCGGCGAGCGTCTGGCCGCTCAACGCCGCGCCGGCGAATCTGTGCGGCGCGATCGGCGCGACGGTCGCGTGGCACTCCTACTACTACCTCGGAATGGGCGCGTTCGCGCTGCTGCTCGTCGCGACGGCGGGATTGGCGGCGTGGTCGCGCGGCGGGTCGCTTCCCGACCTCTGGCTGCGCGCGATCGGCGCTGCGCTGATTGTCGCCGTGGCGGCGTGCTTCGCCGCGAGTTTCGTATCGCCGAGCGAGCGCTGGACGCCGATGGGGGCAGGCGGCGTGCTGGGCACGGTGCTGTCCGGGCTGCTGATGGCGCGCTTGCAGGGCTTCGGCACGCTGTGCGTGCTGGCGCTGGGGCTTGTCGTCGGGATGATCCTGGCGGCCGACGTGCTCTTCCTCGGGCTCTTCCGCTCGGCGCACTGGCTCGGGCGGCGCTCGGGCGTCGCGCTGGCGCGGGGCGGCGCGGCCGTGGCGAGCGCCGGGGCGGCGGTGGCCACCGGCGTGGCGCAGGCATCGCAGCGGATCTCCGCGCCGCAATCCCCCGCGCCGAAAAATGGCAAGGCCGAGCCGCCGCGGCCGACGCGCTTCGAGCCGGCGCAGGGCGAACTCGCGCTCGCCGCGCAGCGCCGCCCGTCGCGCGGCAAGCCGGCGGACGAAGAAGAGTCCGGCGCTCCGCCGCACGACGAGCGCGGCGCAGATCGGGCCGGAGCGCCGAAGGAAACGGCGCCGGCGGCAAGGAAACCGGCCGACGACGAGCCGCGCAGCGCGCCGGGCAAGCGCGAAGCCGAAGACGACGAAGACCCCGAATCCGAAAATGCCGCAGCGGCAGCGAAGCCGGCGCCGCCACGCGCCGCCGCGCCGCCGGCCGAGCAGCGCCCCGCCGGTCTGGTCGTTCGCGATGTGTCCGCGTCCGCCCGCCCGAGCGCTCCTCCGCCCGGGCCGAAGAAGCCCGCGCCGCTGTTTCCTTCCTCTCCCGCTGACGAGAAGTACGAGCTGCCGCCGCTGCCGCTGCTCGACGCCGCGACGCCGATCGACCGCAGCGCCATCGAGAGCGTCTGCCGGGAAAAGGCGCACGTGCTGGCGCAGACGCTCAACGAATTCCGCCTCGAAGTGCAGGTCGTGGCGATCGAGACCGGCCCGGTGATCACCGTCTTCGAGCTGCGCCTGGCGCCCGGCATCAAGGTCAGCCAGATCGCGTCGCTCACCAACGACATCGCGCGGGCGCTCAAGGCGCCGGCCGTGCGCGTCGTCGCGCCGCTGCCCGGCAAGAACACGATCGGCATCGAAGTGCCGAACACGGACAAGGAAAAGGTGCGGCTGCGCGACGTGATCGAGAATTCCGCCTCGCGCACGCACGACTACGCACTGCCGCTCTATCTGGGCAAGGACGCCGCCGGGCAGCCGCTCGTGGCCGACCTGACGCGCATGCCGCACCTGCTGATCGCCGGCACGACCGGCAGCGGCAAGAGCGTCTGCGTCACAAGCATCATCATGAGCTTTCTGCTCACGCGCACGCCGGCGGAGGTCAACCTGATCCTCGTCGATCCGAAAGTCGTCGAGCTGGCGATGTACAAGGACGTGCCGCACCTGATGTGCCCGATCATCACCGAAATGGCCAAGGCCGAGCAGATTCTCGACTGGGCCACGACCAAGATGGACGAGCGCTACGAGCTGCTGGCCGAGGCGGGCGTCAAGGACATCCGCTCGTACAACCGTCTCGGCCGCGAGCTGCTCAAGGAGCGGCTCAGCGCGACGGACGAGGAGATGGCCAAGGTTCCGGTGCATCTGCCGTACATCGTCATCGTGATCGACGAGCTGGCCGACCTGATGATGACCAGCGCCAAGGAGGTCGAGTTTTACCTGGCGCGCCTGGCGCAAAAGAGCCGCGCCGTCGGCATCCACCTGATCGTCAGCACGCAGCGTCCGCAGGCCAACGTCGTGACGGGCCTGATCAAGAGCAATCTGCCGAGCCGCATCGCGTTCCGCGTGGCCAGCCGGCTCGATTCCCGCATCGTGCTCGATCAGAACGGCGGCGAAGTTCTGATGGGGCAGGGCGACATGCTGTTCCTGCCGCCGGG
Organism: uncultured Planctomycetales bacterium; assembly: GCA_964532435.1. Classification (GTDB taxonomy): domain Bacteria; phylum Planctomycetota; class Phycisphaerae; order UBA1845; family Fen-1342; genus CAZHIE01. The sequence goes on along the minus strand of CAZHIE010000184.1, from coordinate 593 downwards.
ACAATCAAAGCTCGTCCGGTCGCAGGGAACGTTCATCAGCGACGAAGAGCTGCGCAGCGTCGTGAGCTTCTGCAAGCAGCAGCGCGGGCCGCAGTATCACCCGGAGCTGGTGCGCATGCCCGGCAAGGGCGGCGAATCGGGCGGCGAGCGCGACGAGCTATTCGACCAGGCGGTCGAGATCATCATCGAGTCCGGCCGCGGATCGGTCAGCCTGCTGCAACGGCGGCTGACGATCGGCTATGGCCGCGCGTCGCGGCTGATCGACCAGATGTACGGGGCGGGGATTATTGGCGAATACAAGGGCAGCCAGGCCCGCGAGGTCATGCTCACGCTGGACGAGTGGCGGGCGATCCGCTCGCAGCGCGACACGGAAGAGGCGGCCGAGGCGGAGGTCTCGACGGATGCGAGCGAGTCGCGGAGCGAGTAGCGAATTGCAGCGGCCCGCGCACTCGCGAAGCCGTAGCGGCCCGCGCCCTCGCGTGGCCGTAGCGTCGGACCCCCGCGTCCGACGCCGTAGCGGCCCGCGCCCCCGCGCGGCCGTAATTGCATGAAAGGCTGTCTCCCCTGCCCGGGGTTAGAGTCCCGGTGTGGTG
>CAZHIE010000183.1:6548-8402 GCA_964532435.1 uncultured Planctomycetales bacterium | reverse complement strand
TGCCGAGACCTCGATCCGCGCCAGGTCGTCGTGATGGCGAACGCGGCACTCGGCGAATCCGCACGATCGGAGCAGGACTTCCGCCCGCTCGATGCGGCGCAGCTTTTCCGGCGTGATCGACTCGCCGTATTGCACGCGCGACGAGAGGCACGGCGACGCAGGCTTCTGCGCGACCGGCAGCGCCAGCAGCGCCGCGATCTCCCGCACGGCCGCCTTGCCCAGCCCAAGCTCGGCCAGCGGCGCGGCGACGCCCTTTTCCGCCAGCGCCTGCAGGCCCGGCCGATAGTCGCCAAGATCGTCCGCATTCACGCCCGAGGCCACATGCGCAAATCCGCGCTGGCCCGCCAGCTCGCGCAGCCGGCCATACAGCTCGGTTTTGCAGTAATAGCAGCGATTTGCAGGGTTCGCGAGGTAACTCGGATCGTCGAACTCGCGCGTGTCCAGAAACTCGTGCGCCGCGCCGATCTGATTCGCCAGCGCGGCCGCGCCGGCCAACTCCGCCTCCGGCACGCTGGCGCTTCGACCGGTCACGGCGAGCACCTGCCGCGGGCCGAGCGCGCGGGCCGCGGCGGCCAGCACGACGGCGCTGTCGACGCCGCCCGAGTAGGCGACAATCACGGAGCGCAGCGCGGCACAGCGCTCGACGAGTGCGGCGAGCATGGCGGTTGCGTCCGGCACGCGCTACCCCGTTCAGTTGGCGTGCTTTTCGATCGCCGCGACCGTGTCCGACCGCTCGCGGCGGCGGCGCAGCACGTTCAGCACGAGCCCGCTGGTCACGTACGTCAGCGCGCCGACGACAAGCAGAATCTCCGGGAAAAACAGCCCGAGCACGACGATCAGCAGCAGCCAGACCAGGTGAATCGGCGGATGTTCGCGCCGCACGTACACGTTGAACACGTGGACGTAATCGAGCCGGCTGACCATCAGGATGCCCAGCGCGAACGCGCACGGCGCGATCGCCCAGCGCGTCATGTAGGCTGCGTCGAGCCCCCACGGCAGCCACGGCTTCGAATAGAAAAAGTGCTCGTGCAGCAGCAGCAGCGCGATGAATGCCGCCGCGGCCCCCGGCGACGGCAGCCCGCTGAAGCGCCGCTGAGCCGCCTCGTCCTTTACGTTTTCGGCGTTGTAGCGCGCCAGGCGAATCGCGGCGCACGTCACGTACACCACCGCGCAGGCGATGCCGATCCGCCAATGCAGCCGCGACGTGATCGGGTCGCCGTCGGCCGGATAGGCGAGCCGCAGAAGGAGCGTGACGTAGAGCATGGCGGGCGCGACGCCGAAGCTCACGATGTCGGCGATGGAGTCGAGCTGCGCGCCGAATTCGCTCGTCCGCCGGGCGATGCGCGCCAGCCGGCCGTCGAGCACGTCGAAGATCATGGCGGCGACGATCAGATAGACGCCGGCGGCCAGAAAGCTGGGGACGAGTTCGACCAGGCGCGGATTGAAGCGCACGGTCGATTGCCAATACTCGCTGCGAATGGACAGCAGGCAGCAAAGGACGGCGAAGAAGCCGCACAGCAGGTTGCCGCAGGTGGCCGCGCTGGGCAGGAGCGCGATGACGCGCAGGGGCCGACGGTCATCGTCGGGCGGAGGGGCGGGGCGTGGGCGCTGGGTTTCGAGTCTCATCAGTGGGATTCTAGGGAGCGGATGCGGAGCGTGCCACGCGGGGGGAGGGCGGATTCTGGATCAACGTAGAAGCGGGCTGGAAGCACCCCACATGCGGGCTGGAAGCCCACACCACATACGGGAGACCCGCACCACATGGATCATGCGGGCTGGAAGCCCACACCACACACACGGGCTGGAAGCCCATACCACACCGAAGCCCCATTCCACACACGGGCTGGAAGCCCA
>CAZHIE010000183.1:0-6448 GCA_964532435.1 uncultured Planctomycetales bacterium | reverse complement strand
TCATGCGGGCTGGAAGCCCACACCACATCGCATCAGCGCCTCCCCCGCCGCCTCCACGTCTTCCATCGTCGTCAGCGCGCCGAAAGACAGCCGCGTCGTCCCGCCCAGCCTGGCCGTCCCGATCGTCTCGTGCGCCAGCGGCGCGCAGTGCAGCCCGCTGCGCGACAGCACGCCGGCCTCGGCCTCCAGCAGCGCCGATACCTCCTGCGGATCGAGGTCGGCCAGCCGAACGCTGAACACGCCGACGCGCAACGCGTCGTCGCGCGGGCCGTACCACGTCAGACCGCCGATGCCGTCCAGCAGCGCCACCATGCGCCGGCACAGCGCCCGCTCGTGCTCGCGCAGCGACGCGATGCCGCGCTGCTCGATCCAGCGCAGCGCCGCGAGCAGGCCCGCCAGGCCCACGGCGTTCTGGCTGCCGCTCTCGAACTTGTCGGGCAACGAGGCCGGCTGCTCGGGCACTTCGCTTTGCGAACCGGTGCCGCCCTCGCGATAGGTCGCAAGCTGCGCCGCGGCGCCGGCGCGAAGAATCGCAATCCCCGTGCCCAGCGGGCCGAGCAGCCCCTTGTGCCCCGGCATGGCCAGAAAATCGGCGCCGAGCGCGGCGAAGTCGATCGGCACGTGCCCGGCCGATTGCGCCGCGTCGATCAGCACCAGCACGCCCTTCCGCCGGCACGCCGCCGCAATCGCTTCGACCGGCTGTATCGCGCCCGTCACATTGCTCGCGTGATTGATCGCCACGAGACGCGTGTTCGGGCGCAGCGCCGCGACGACTTCGTCGACGGTCAGGCGCGTGTCGGCCGCGGCCGGCCGCACCGCATCCCACGCGACGCCCGCGCGCCGCAGCGCCGACAGCGGCCGCAGTGTCGAGTTGTGATCCATCGAGGTCGTCACAACGTGATCGCCGGAGCGCAGCGCGCCCTTGAGCACGAGATTGAGCGCATCCGTGCCGTTCAGCGCGAAAATGACGTCGTCTTCCTCGCGGCATCCGAGCAATCGTCGCACCGCCGCGCGACAGTCGGCGAGCATTCGCCCGGACTCGACCGCCTCGCGATAGGCGCCGCGCCCGGCGCTGACGCCGACGTCGTTCAGGTAATGCAGCACCGCCTCCGCGACGCCCGGCGGCTTGGGAAACGACGTGGCCGCATTGTCGAGGTATCGTCTGGGGCTCACGCCTCTTCCTCCCGCGCCGGCCGGCGCGCCTCGAAGCGGATCAGCTTGCCCAGGTGCAGCCGCAGGGCGACCTGCGGCGGGTGCTGGGTCAACTGGTAGAAACCCGGCGGACAGTCGGCGCCCATGCAATACACGGGCTGCCCGCTGATGATCAGCTTGTAGACGGCGAAGAGCTTGTCGTCGCAGCGAAACAATCCGGCGAGCTGCGCGTCGTCGAGCGTGGCGCGCGGATTTGTCCCACGAACGTATCCGGCGACCTGCTCGCGCGCGCCGGCCGGTTCCTCGCCCGGCTCGACGCGCTCGATCTGCATTTCGAGCATGAATCGGGTGCCGACGTGCAGGCTGTACGCGTCGTCGAGATTGAGACCGAAGCTCGGATAGTAGTTCGGAACGGTGCGACCGACGACGACGCGGTGCGGCCGAGCGCCGGAAGCGGGATGCGCGCCCTCGCACGCGCCGACGACGAGATCGAACGCGAAGATCGAGACCTCGCCCTCGCCGTCGAGCGGGCTTTCGGCGATTTCGCCCTCGGCGCGCAACACCCGCGGCGCTCGCTCGCCCAACGCGGCGGCGAGATACTCGCGGGCCGCCGTCTCGCGGAGTGTGATACCCGATTCCATGCCGCTTCGATCGTACGCCGCGCGTCGGCGAAAGTCACGATCGCCGGACGTGTGGCAGCGTCGGCCGTGGGACCGGCTCGCCGCCGGTTTGCGCGCTTCGGGGCGCGCCGCTCAATGATCCTGTCGGCCGGTGAAAATGATGAAGTGGATCGCGTGATACGGGTCCATCACGTTGTGAGCCAGGCCGCCGCCGGTCATGCCGGTGAACTGCACGTTGGGGTCGCTGGTCTGAAACGTCTGGGCCGAGCCGGACGCCACGCCCGCAACGGGGTTTGGCCCGCCCGTGCCGATGGTGAAGAAATCGATGTCGTGCTTGTGCGACATGTCGTGGTTGTGCGGGGGCATCTCCGAGCCCGTAAGCGTATGCATCGCCTCGCCGCCGGTCTGAGAGGGCGATCCGGTCACGGTCGTCAACGGCGCGCCGGCCGACTCCGTGGACGCGCCGACGAGATTGCGGTTGCGGAAGTCGGGCAGGTTGAACGTGAGCGCCCCATCGCCGACGCCGTATATCGTGCCGATCACCGAGAACAGCGCCGGGTACTTCACGCGCTCCAGCGTCGAGCCATCGCACACGGCCCAGCCGACCGGAACGCGGTTCTTCGGCCCGGCCCACATCCGCACTTCGCCGTAAAGCGGGCCGAGGTCGGTCGCGTGCAATCCGTCCACCGTGTCCGCGTCGAGCCCGCTGCCGGTCCCCTGCGGCGAGACCTTGTCCGGTCGCACCGACTGCACGTGTACGCTGCGAACCGCGTTGGGCAGCAACATGCCGGCGCTGACGGAGCCCGGCTCGCCTTCGCGCACGTACTGCGGATGATCGTCGTCGGTCAGGCCGCCGAGCGCGCCGTGATCCACCACCGTCGCGTTCTTGCCCGGCTCGCCGGGAGGGCCCTGCGGGCCCGGATAGGGGCTGAGGAAAACCACGACGGTCGCGCTGCTGTCGGATTCGGCCAGGGCGTCGCGCAGCTCCTGCGCGGTGAGCGCGGTGCGCGTCTGCCCCTCGGCGGCGACGGCGTCCGAAACGGGGCTGACATCGCCGGCCAGCGCCGCGGCTGCGTCGCGCTCGCCCAGCGGCGGCGCCACCTGATCGATGAGGCTGCCGCGCTCGCAGGAGGGGGCGGAGCCGCTCAACAACGCCACGCCAAGTATCAGCCCCGCCGACGCGGCATGGGTCCGGAAGGCACGTTGCGGCCGTTGCGCAGCGCTCATCGGCAAGCTCCTTAGCGGCCGGGCCGTCGGCGCGGAATGCCGGGGGCTGCGGCCTGCCAGGTGGGTTATCGGCGGAGAGGCATGGAGCGCTTCGAATGCGGGAACCGGAGGGCGCAAAGAGTGTGTGTCGGGTGAGCGGAAATTCGTCTGCGTTGAGTGAGTGGATAGGTCAGGGTTCAGTTATTTGTGCCCGACGATCTGAGATGTAAGGGTCAGCGAGCGCAAGGCATTGATCTGAGCCGCGTGCATAGGCGAGCGCGACGTTTTGAACTGAGCCGCGAGCGTCAGCGAGCGCGACGTCCGGCACTGAGTCTGTGGAAACAGCGCGCAGGCCCTCCCGCTCTTGCACCCGCAACCCACTCCGCACGCTTCGCTCGCTGACGCTCGCGGCTCTGTTCGAAGCGCTCACTGACACTCGCGGCTCGGATCGCGCTCGCCGACGCTCGCGGCTCCGATCGCTATTTCCGAAGCAACGCGACGGTCGGGAATCGACCGCCCAGAATCTCCTGGGATGGCAATTCGAGCCAGCCGTCCAGCAAGTCGGCATACACGCTGCGGAAATCGACGCTGTGCGGCACGTCGCCGTCGACCAGCGCCTCCAGGTTCGGCGGCGGGCCGACGACGCCCGCGCGCACGCCCGGTCCGGCGACGAACAGCGGCGCTGCCGCGCCGTGATCCGTCCCGAAGCTGCCATTCTCCGCGGCACGCCGGCCGAATTCGCTGAATGTCATCAGCACGACGCGCTCATCCAGCCCGCGCTCGCGCAGGTCGGCAAAAAACGCACGCACCGACTGGCCCAACTCCGCCAGCAGGTTTGGATGCTGCGTGTTCTGGCGCGCGTGCGTGTCGAACCCGCCCAGCGAGGTGTAGTAGATGCGCGGGCCGAACTCCGCGGCGATCAACGTCGCGATCTCGCGCAGCCGCCGAGCCAGCGCAAACCCCGGATAGCCCGCGGCCTCCCCGCCGCCGACCCCGTCGAGCCGTCGCGCGTTCGCGCAAGCCGAGACGGCCGCCCGCCGGATGTATTCCAGATCCGACACGGGGCGCGGCGTCCCCGCTTCGCCGCCCGGCGAGGCAAGCACGCGCTCGATCGCCGCGCGCGCGTCGAAGCCTTGCGCCGAGTTCAGCCGAAAGCTCTCGATCGTTCGTACGCTCGGCACGTCGGCGCTGCGTCCGCGCAGCGCCAGGGGCAGCGCCTCGTCGTCGACGTGAAGCGCGTGCAGATCGGCGTCGCGCTCGATGGCGCGCCCCAGCCAGCCCGTGTCCACCCGCGCCAGCGTCGGGTCGCCGCTATGCCAGATGTCCATCGCCTGAAAGTGCGAGCGATTCGGGTTCGGATAGCCGACGCCCTGCACGACGCTCAGGCAGCCTTCATCGAACATGTCCTTGAGCGGTCGAAGCTGCGGCGCGAGCGCCACGTCGTCGTTGAGCGCCAGCGCCTGATTCCGCGCGATCGCCAGCGTCGGGCGCAGCGTGCGATAGGCGTCCTGGCGGATCGGCACAACCGTGTTCAGCCCATCGTTTCCGCCGGACAACTGCACGATGACGAGAATTCGCCCATCGCGGCCGGGCGGCTTTCGCGCGGCGGCCGCCGCCGTTCGCGCGATGAAGCCGGGCAATGAATAGCTGGCGGCCGCCAGCGTGATTCCGCCGCAGCCGTGGACGAGCAATTCGCGTCGAGTCGGGCGCATGCGAGGCACTCCGGTCAGGCCAGTTGATAGTCCGGCGACGCGCCGATGGCGGCGACGGCCGTGCGCAGCGCCGCCTCCGGCGAACCGCTGCACGCTTCGCGGAGCGCCGTGCGCAGATCGTCGGAGACGGCGTCGTCGAGCATCACGCGGCACGCCAGCGCGACGGCGTCGGCCGCCGACTCCAGCTTTGCCCGCGCGACCCACGCGGCCGCGTCGAGCCCCTTGCCGTCGCCGCCCTGCGCCGCGGTTGTCGCCGTGTTCATGCGGACGAGCATCGTGGCGGAGTTGATCCAGCGCCGCCGGCCCTCCCAGCCTTTCACGGTCGGCGGCTCGAACAGGCGCTGCCCCATCTGCGACGCGGCGTGGTGGATCGCGATGCCCGGAGCGCGCATTTCGAGCGAACGGACCAGCCCGACGCACAGCTCGACGGGCGACTTGATCCGCGCGCGATAGTGTTGCGGGGCGAACATCGCGCGACTGAGAAGCAAGCGCCGCACGCCCGCCGCGATGTTCAATTTCTCGTCGCGCAATACGCCGGCGAATTCCTCGATCAATTCCGGCGCAGGCTCGTCGCACAGAAACTCGCGCAGCAGCTTCCCCGCGAGGAAGCGCGAACACGCGCTGTGCGAAACGGCCAGCCGCACGACATCCGCTCCGTCGAGCGCGCCGCGCCGCCCGAGCACGGTCTTGTCGCCGTCGTCGTGGGCGCGCTCGTTGTATTGAAATCGCCCCTGTTTCTGATGCCAGCCGCTGAACGCCCGCGCCGCCTCGCGGATGTCCACCTCGGAGTAGTTGCCCGGGCCGAGCGTGAACAGCTCGAACAGCTCGCGCGCGTAATTCTCGTTTGGCTTGCCCTTGCGGTTCGATTCGCCATCGAGCCAGACGATCATGGCCGGATCGCGCGACACGGCGAGCGCCAGCTCCTCGAACGGCCCAAGCGCCTGCTTCTCGAACGTGCGGAGTTGCGACAACATCAGGGCCGGCGACTTCACCTTCACGTTGCTGGTTGCGAAATGATTGTGCCAGAAAAGCGTCAGCCGGGCGCGCAGCGGGCGCCGCGTGTACACCATGCGCGACAGCCACCACCCGGCCAGCTTGTCGATGTCGGCGCCGGCGGCGAACGTATCGCCGGCCGCGTCCAACTCGACAAAGCGCGGCGATTCGTCGCCCTCGCCAAGCAGGCGATCCACAGTCGCGGGCGCGCCGTCGGCGAGTGCCTGTTGCGCCTCGGCGTCGGTGGGCGCGAAGCCGGCCCGCCGCAGCAGGTGCGCGGCGCGCGGCCGGTCCCACGGTCCGTCCCGCTGCGGATCGAATGGCTCGAATGCAGTCATCGCCCGTCCCTATGCGCCGGCCGGGCTGCGCGCCGAACGCGCCCGCGCACGGCGATCACGCCGCGCGTAAGCCTGCGGATCTGCGTCTGAATTCTATCAAATCGCCGTCAGTATTTGTCTGAATTCGAGTCCTTCCGACGGGACGGCGGCGCGTGCGCCGGCGGTGCGTTGGCGCGCCCCACCCGCGGCGCGGTATAATCAGTCAGACCCATCGGGTGAGACCTCTTCATGGCTATGTGGCCCGAATCGCGGTTCGAAGAGAGCTGGGAGGAAATGCGGATGCGGCTCATCGCCGAAACGTCCGCGTGGCTCACCGAAGCGCTCCGCCACCCCGAACTCGCCGTCCGCATCCCGACCATTCTCGCCGGCAGCGGCCGATTTCCGCCCTCGCTTGCCGCGGCGTTCTGGGAACCGCTGCTCGTCGAGT
>CAZHIE010000182.1:0-8404 GCA_964532435.1 uncultured Planctomycetales bacterium | reverse complement strand
GCGCCAGGATTTGCCGGATCGCGCCCATGTGATACGCCGCGTGCGCGACCGTTCCGAACGCCGAGGCGAATTTCAGCCAGTCGTCCTGCAGCAGGCCGGGCGCGGCGTCGCGCACCGCCTCATACGAGCGGCGCAGCGCGGCCACCTCCTTCTGCCAGGCCGCGTCGCTGCTCGCGTCCACGAGCCAGCTTTCGTCCCAATTGCTGCCCGAGCGGTCGCCGCGCAGGAAGCGCAGCGTCGCGTCGAGATGGAAGCGGATGTGTCGGGCGTGCTGGGCAACCGATTTTCGCCCAGGCCCCGGCGGCCGTGCCGCGCCAGCCGCGTTCAGCGACCCCAGCAGACCGAGGAGGCAGCCCTGCGGCCCCGAGTCTGCGTACCAGGTCGGGCCGTCGGGCGCGACGCCCTCATACGATTCGCCCAGCAGCGTCGTCAGCGCCTGTACGGCGGGGTTTGTTTCGATCGCGGGCATGAACTGCTCCTTGCAACAGGGTCCGTTTTTGTGAACGCGGCCCGGAGCCGCGCGCCCAAGCTTCCAGTATCCTAACATAATCCAAACCGCCGATCAACCCACCGTTGCCGCCGCGCCGGCGATCAAGGTCGCCGGCCGCGGCGCGCGTTGGGCAAACTCGCCCGCGTGGAATATCCTCGCCGCGCTCGCGCCCTTCTCGGAGAACACGAATGACCCGCCGGAATCTCGATCGCTGGAGCGCGTACGCAGCGATGGCGCTGATCGCGTCTGGCCCGCCAGCCGTCTGCGCGCAGTCGCCCGCTCTCGACGAGGCCCTGCGCGCCATTTCCGTCGACCCGCGCGACGTCGGCATCAACCCCGCCGACTTGGAGCTGATGGTCGGTGTGCACCCGCGCGGCGGGCTCGCGCAACTGCTGATGACGCAGCCGTTGCGGACCGACGACGTCGTCGGCGCGATCTGCCGCGGTGCGCTCGACAGCGCGGCCAAATCGCCGACCGAGTTGCTCTCGCAATTGTCGCGGCTCTACGGCGATCGCGTTTTTCGAGGCCTGATTGGTGATCCGCTCGAACAGCACAAGAAGGACTGTGCGCAGCCCGGCGCGCTGGAGGCGGAAATCGCGCGATTGGGCCGGCCCAGCGGCGCGGGGCCGGAAAGCGGCGATCTTGCCAAAGACCTCTCCGCGGTGCCGCAATCCGTGCGGTCGGCGGCCGCGCTGCTGCTGCGGGTGGAGCGCGAGGAACAGGAGCGCCTGACCGCGGCTCTGCGGCCGTTTCGCAGCGGCGATGACGCCGCGCTTTTCGAGAAGGTGCGGGCGCGGCTGCTGACCGCGCCGCGCAGCGGGGCGGAGGAGGAGCGGGCAGAGCGGGAAAGCCCGGACGCGGCCCGCGAGGCATATGAGAAGCGCCTGACGCGCGACTATCCGATCGGGGCGTTCATGGTGGCGGCGCAGGACTCGCTGCTGGCGGTCGAGCATGCGCGGGCGATGATCCTCGCGGACGCCTCGGCCAAGGCGCGCTTTCTGTTTCGCATCGAGACCGCCGCGGGCTGGATCGTGCTGGCCGATGCGAGCGATCAGGTACATGACATCTCCGGCGTCGTCCGGCTCATCGTCGACCTGGGCGGAAACGACGCGTACGTGCGCGGCGCGGGCGGCGCGCCGGGCGAGAGCGGCGCGGTCGCGTTGGCGATCGACCTGGCGGGCAATGACGAATATCGCGACGGCGCAGAATCGTTTGTCTCGCTGTCGTCGGGCTTGTTCGGGATCGGCATCCTCTGGGATGAAGCCGGCAACGATCGATACGAAGGCGGCCGCAATGCGCAAGCGGTCGGCATCCACGGCGTCGGCGTTCTGATCGACGGCGCGGGCGATGACGTGTATCGCGCCGTGACGGATGCGCAGGCCTGCGCGACCGCCGGCTATGCGTTGCTGCTCGATCGGGCGGGCGACGATCGTTACGAGTGCTACCGCAACGGGCAGGCGTTCGCGGGTCCGAACGCGGCCGCGGCGCTGATCGACCTGGCCGGAAACGACCGCTACGTCGCGAACGACAGCGACATCCGCTATCCGTCGCCGCAGAACGCGCAGCACAATGCGAGCATGAGCCAGGGCGCGGCCAGCGGCTGGCGGGCCGACTACGTCGACGGCGTAAGCGTAAATGGGGGAACGGCACTGCTGCTCGACGCGGCCGGAAGCGACGCGTATTCGTGCGGCGTGTTCGGGCAGGGCGTCGGATATTGGTACGGCGCCGGCTTGCTTGTCGACCTGGGCGGCGCGGACCGCTATCAGGGACACTGGTACGTGCAGGGGGCGGCCGCGCATTATGCGTTCGGCGCATTGCTGGATCGCGGCGGCGACGATGAATACGCGGCGAATCAGAACATGTCGCAGGGCGCGGGGCACGACCTGAGCGTGGGGGTGCTGATCGACGACGCGGGAGACGATTCGTACATCGCGACGGCGCTGGGCCTGGGCGCGTCGAATGCCGCCGGCATCGGGCTGTTCATCGACAAGAACGGCAAGGATCGCTATGCGACGCCGGCCGGATCGTGTCTGGGCTGGTGCAATCCCAATGACGGCATCCGCGCGGCGATGCGGGCATATGGGCTGTTCTTCGACTTCGGCGGGGCGGATTCGTACGGCGGGCGCGACGGCGCGGCGGGCCTGAGCGGGGCCGCGGACGGGGCGGCGTGGCGCTCGCCGGCGACGGAGGACGCGCGGCCGTTCCTGGTGGGGGTCGGCCGCGATCGGCCGTAGAGATGAATGCCAAATGCCAAATGCCGAATGCCGAATGCCGAATGCCAAATGCCGAATGCCGAATGCCAAATGCCGAATGCCGAATGCCGAATGCCAAATGCCAAATGCCGAATGCCGAATGCCGAATGCCGGACGCCGGATGCCGGATGTCCGAGCCGCGAAGCGGCGACATTTGTTAGCCGGAGGCGTAAGCCTCCGGTCACGTCCGCGCAAATTCGTTGCAGCCCCGCAGGGGCGACATTTGGATGCGACGCCGATTCGAAATGGCGAAGGTTTCGAGCCGCGAGCGGACGAATGGCGCCCCTGCGGGGCTCCGTGGAACCAACGCGCGACGCCGGTCCGGACGCGTACGCGATCCGGACGCTTACGCGTCCGGCTAACGAATGGCGCCCCTGCGGGGCTTATTCCGGCTCACGCGATTTCCGCCCGTTCACGTCGACCGTCCACGTCCACCGTCTACCGTCCACGTTCAACATCCACCGTTCACCGTCCACCGTCCGCCGTCCGCCGTCCACCACCCGCCCGCCCCCCTGATCCCGCGCATTTGGTTCGACTTTTCCGCCTGAATACGCTAGGCTGAGCCGCATCGGGTCGGGCTCTGTCCTATGCAGACTCCGCGGTCGCGGGCGGTGGGCGTTCCGGAGGGCGCCTCGGCCATTTGGCGACGCGGAGCGGCCCTCATCCAAACAGGAGCGACATCCATGACAACACGGATTCTGCGGAGAGCGCCTCTCATCGCCGCGCAACTCGGACTGTTTGCGATCCTGGGGATTCGTGCGTCGGCGTTGGCGCAGACGGGCGAAGACTGCATCGACTGCATCCCAATCGGCGACGGCGCGACGGCCGGCTCGACGGTCGGGCTCCTGCCGTCCGGCGTCACGACCTGTGGCGCGAACAGCCCGGACATCTGGTATTGCTACACCGCGTCGACGTCCTGCTCCGTTACGGCCGACACGTGCGCGGGCGCGTCATTCGACACGCGCCTGTCCGTTTTCGACGCGTGCGGCGGAACGCAGCTCGCGTGCAATGACGATTCGTGCGGCTTGCAGTCGCGCCTGACGTGGTCCGTGTCGTCGGGAAACACGTACTACATCCGCGTCTCGGCGTTCGGCGCGACGACCACGGGCACATTCACGCTGACCGTCACGCCCGCCACGCCGCCCGCGGTCGAGTCCGGCCCGATCGTCAATCCCGCGAACAATCACTCGTATTACCGGCTCGTGCTCTCCGATTGGCAGTGCGCAGAGTTGGCGGCCGTCGCGCTGGGCGGACACCTCGCGACGATCGACGACGGCGACGAGAACGAATGGGTCCGCGTGAACATTACGGGCGGCAACGCCTGCTTCATCGGGTTCAACGACATCGCGGTGGAGGGCACGTTCGAGTGGGCGAGCGGCGACGTGGTCGGCTACACCAACTGGAACGCCGGCGAGCCGAACAACTCCGGAAACGAAGACGTGGCCGAGATGAGCGCGACCACCGGCGGTTGGAACGACCTCTCCGCCGCGGCGCAGCGCCGCGCCGTCGTCGAGATCGGCGTGCCCAACGACGGCGAAGACTGCACGACCTGCCTCGGCATCACGCCGGGCACGACGTTCGGCTCGACGGCCGGGCGTGTGGCGGGTCCGGGCGGATGCGACGTCGGAGACACCATCGACGTGTGGTACTGCTATACGGCCGGCGCGGGAGAATGCACGCTCAGCATCGACACGTGCGGCGGCGGGACGAACTACGACACGACGCTGGCCGTCTATGACGGCTGCGACGGAAATCTCCTGGCCTGCAACGATGACGCGAGCTGCGGCTTCGGCGGGCTGGCGTCGCGCGTCGTGGTCGGCGTGCGGACCGGCGCGACGTATCGCATCCGCGTGTCCGGGTTCGACGGCGGGTCGGGCGATTTCGAGCTGAGCCTATCGACCGGCGGCGACCCGGTCGTCATCGCCGGACCGGTCCGCAATCCCGAGAACAACAGCGACTATTACCTGCTCAGCGCATCGCCGTGGGAGTGCGCCGAGCGCGCCGCGCAGCAACTCGGCGGCCACCTCACCTCGATCGAGCACTTCGACGAAAACCAGTTTGTTCAGGACGCTTTCGGCAGCACCGGCGATCTGTGGATCGGGCTGAACGACGTGGCGAGCGAAGGCACGTTTGTCTGGACCGATGGCGAGCCGCTGGGCTACGTAAACTGGGCGGCCGGCGAGCCGAACGACCAGGGCGGCGAGGACGTCGTCGCGATGTCGGGCCTGACAGGGCAGTGGAATGACGTGTCGGCGTCGCTCGCCCCGGAGAACATCCGCGGCGTGGTTCAGATTCGCGCCGGCGACGCGTGCGAGAATCCGATCCTCGTCACGGACGGAACTTACGACGGCGACAACCTGTTGGCGAGCGGAACGGACATCACGTCGTGCGCCCTTAACGACCCGTACGACGTGTGGTACGCGTACACGCCGGACGAGGGCGGCTGCCAGGCGCTGGCCGAAACGTGCGGCTCGCCGTTCGACACGACGCTGGCGGTGTACGACGCCTGCGGCGGCGCGGAGGTGGCGTGCAACGACGACGCCTGCGGCTTGCAGTCGCGAATCACCTGGGTGGCGCAGGCCGGCACGACGTATTACGTGCGCGTGGCCGGCTACCAGGCTGCGCGCGGCACGTTCACGCTCCGCCTGGCGAGCGGCGTCGCGGCGATTCCGATCGCGGCCGGACCGATCGTCAATCCGTCGAACAACCACACGTATTACCGCCTGAATCCGGCGAGCTGGACCGCGTCGGAGGCGCTGGCGCAGTGCCTCGGCGGCCACCTCGTCACGATCAACGACGCCGACGAGGAGAGTTGGGTGCTCGCCAACATGGGCGGCGGGTTCCGCATCTGGCTGGGGCTCAATGACGCGGCCGAAGAGGGCAATTTCGTCTGGGCCAGCGGCGAGCCGGTGTCGTACACGCGCTGGGCGGCCGGCGAGCCGAACGACGGCGGCGGCACGGGCGAAGATTACGTGGAGATACACGGCGGCGGCTGGAACGATCTGCGCGACACGCCGGGCGTTGTCGTGGCGGGCGTTGTGGAAGTCGGCCCAAGCTCGCTGCTGGGCGATTCGAACTGCGACGGCGCCGTGGACAATGGCGACATCGACTGCTTCGTGGCGGCGCTGCTCGACGGGACGGGCGAGCTGTGGCGCGCTTGCGCCCTGGCGGTAAATCCCGACTGCACGTACGACTTTGTGGCCACGAATGACCTGAACCACGACACCGCGGTGGACAACGCGGACATCGACAGCTTTGTCGACTGTCTGCTGAGCTCCCCGCTGCCGGGAGAGGGATGTCCGTAGAGGAGTGAATGTCGAATAGCGAGTAGCGAATAGCGAGTTTCCGATCGCGCGGCCGTTCGGCTGCGAAGTCTGAAACTCGCTACTCGCTACTCGCTATTCGCTACTCATCCTGCGGTCGCGTCGAACAGTCCCGCCGACGCGTCCCGGTTCGCGCGCGAGGGCTTCACGCCCAGATGCTCGTATGCCGCCGGGCGCGCCTGTCGGCCGCGCGGAGTCCGGATGACGAACCCGATCTGAAGCAGATACGGCTCGACCACGTCTTCGAGCGTGTCGCGCTCGTGGCCCATGCTGGCGGAGATGGCCTCGATGCCCGCCGGCCCGCCGTCGTAGTGCCGGATCAGCGTGAGCAGGTATCCGCGGTCGAGTTCGTCGAGGCCCAGCGAGTCGATCTGCAGAATGTCGAGCGCCTCGTCGACCGTCCGCTCGGTGAGCGTGCCGTCGCTGCGCACCTCCGCGTAGTCGCGCACGCGCCGCAGCAGGCGGTTCACGATGCGCGGCGTCCCGCGCGAGCGGGCCGCCAGGCGTCCGAGCGCGGCCGCGTCGGCCCGCACCTTCAGCAGGCCCGCGCTGCGCGCCACGATCCGCGCCAGCTCTTCGACCGTGTAATACTGAAGATGCAGCAGCAGGCCGAAGCGATCGCGCAGCGCGGCCGACAACATTCCGGCGCGGGTGGTCGCGCCCACGAGCGTGAAGCGCTTCAGCGCGAAGTTGACCGTCCGCCCGCCGATCCCGCTTTCGGTCGTGTAATCGACGCGAAAATCCTCCAGCGCGGGGTAGAGAAATTCCTCGACGACTTTGCTCAGCCGGTGAATCTCGTCGACAAAGAGGATGTCGCCGGTCTCGGCCTGCGTGAGCATCATCATCAGATCGCCCTGTCGCGTGACCGCCGGCCCGCTGGTGAGGCGGATGGCCGTTCCCATCTCCTCGGCGATGATGTGGGCGAGCGTCGTCTTGCCGAGACCGGGCGGGCCGTCGAGCAGCACGTGGTCGAGCGGCTCGCGGCGCTTCTGTGCGGCCGTCAGCGCGATGCGTAGCTGCTCGCGAACGGATTCCTGGCCGATGCACTCGTCGAGCGTGCGCGGGCGAAGGGAGTTGAGGAACACCTCTTCGTCCGGGCCGGGTTGCGTGAACGTTCGCTCGATGGTCATTCGCCGGGTGCTCCACGCGGCATCGCAGCGCCGCTGCGATGGTCGGCAAATGTTAACCGCGGACGGGGGCGGGGAGTAGCGACCCGCGCGCGTCGCGGCAGACACGGCGCAGTCGGAGATACCGCGTGTGATGTGCAGAAATGACCCCGCCTGTCGTCGGGCGGCCTTTTTGGAAACCGAAAAAACCACGCGTGAGGACACGCGGGTTCGGAAAGACCGCGCGTGAGGACACGCGGGCTCGCAGAGGCCGCGCTTGGGGCCGCCTCTACCCCCGCGCCGCAAATGTCGAGTTCACCGCATTTCGCACGGCCGCGAATCGCTGCGGACCGCCCTGGCCGATCGCCAGCATCAGCGAATTGACCGCCGGTTCGGGAATCTGCCCGAGCTGCCGCTGCAGCGCCAGATCGTTCAGCTCCTTGTCTTCGCTCGGCAGCTCGCACGACTCAAACCCGCCGAAGAGCGTAAACGACGAAGTCGTCAACCCCCGGCCGGCCGCGAGCTGCGCCAGCGCCGTGTCCCACTCGCGCGGCGGAATCGCGCCGCTGCGCTGCGCATTGAGCAGGTCGACGTATTCCTCCACCAGCGTCGGCGCTTTTAGCGTCGTGCCGCCGAACACGGTGAGAAAGAAGCACTGCGACGGGCTGCGCTCGACGCCCTGCACGCGGCGGTGCTGATCCACCACCTGCCGCGCGATCGTCGGCAGACGCAGCTCGCTCCCGCCGAAAATGCAGATGTACACGCGCTTCTCGGGGCTGAGCTCGCCTTCGTGCCCGCCGAAGATGCAGAAGTGGATCATCTCGCAAAGCTCCCGCTGGGCCGCGATATCGCGGAGCGCCCGCCCATCGCCCCCATCCCCGCCAGCGAGCAGGGGGGCGAGGCAGGGCGGTCTCATCCCGGAATTCGCAACGTTGGGCGGAATATTCTGGCCCCCGCGGCCGGGAATCAATGCCCCCGCCGGCGGGCGCCACGCGTCCGGCCCCTGCGTACGCCCGCCGGTGCTGGCGGCGCGGGCGCGTTGCCGCGACAATGCCCGCCAGCACCGCTGACAAGGAGCCCACATGTCGCATCGCCGCTCGTTCCGGACGCAGGGCCGCTCAATTGCGATCCAGCCCCTTACGTCCGACGCCTCGCGCCACTCGTCCGCGACTCGCCGCGAACCGCTCGCGGTCCAGCGCGGCTCCGCCAGACAAAATCGCTGGTCTTTCCGCC
>CAZHIE010000181.1:0-8518 GCA_964532435.1 uncultured Planctomycetales bacterium | reverse complement strand
CCGCGCTTGGCCATGCGCATTGCGGCGGGCGGGTGAAATTTGCTAATCTGGCGTGGGACGCGGCGTCGTGCGCCGCGGCAGCTCCAACCCCGATGAATTTCGCGAGAACGGAGGAAGCACCATGTTTGTGCGTGCGATGATGCTCTGCGCCATTCTGACCCTGACGACCGCCGCCCATGCGACCGTCATCGAGCCCGACGATTACCCGAGCGGAACGGTGGTCAGCCAGATCAGCCCGCAGGTGGACCTTTCCACGGCCGGCGCCGACAACGTGCCATTCCCGTTCGCCGTGACGGCCACGGACGATAACCTCGACTACGCTCCGACCGGCACGAATGTCTTCGCGCACGTGGACATTCCATTTTTCAACAATGACCGGCGCCTGCGCATGGATTTCGCCTCGCCGGTCGGGTTCATCGGCCTGCTGTTTGCCGGCGGAAGATTCGGCGCGGCGGAAATCGGCCGGCTGGAGGCGTTCGACGCCGGCGGCCAACTCGTCGCGTCGTATGTGACCGCGCCGCGCGGGCCGGGGGAGGTGGAGGGAATGAGTGTCGTGCGGCCGCAGACGGACATCGCCTGGGCCGTCGCGTACAGCCGCCCGGAGGAGGGCGTGTTCGGCCGCTTCGATCGCCTCGAATTTGCCGTTCCGGAGCCGGCCGGCGCGCTGGTGCTGCTCTTGGCGGGAATCGCGCTTCGGCGGCGGTAGGGTGGCACTGGTCGGGTGGATGCGCCAATAATCGAAGTGATGCGGACGGCGCGGCGTTCGGGCCGATGGATTGTCGGCGCCCGGCGAAGCGGCGATCGCGTCCGGCGATGGGAGTGCCTGTGAGCCAGACCCCGCGATCCGCGAGCGCTGCGCGCTCGCCGGCCAACCGATTGGGAATCGACTATCGCGCGGCGCCGCAGCGCCGCGTCGGCGGGCCGATCATCGACTTCCACACGCACGTCAATGACGCCGTGCAGGCGCGGCCGTTCTTCGAGGCGGCCGACGCATACGGGATCAGCAAGGTCGTCAGCATGACGCCGCTGCCGCAGGCCGAAGCGGTGCTGGAGTCATTTCCGGGGCGGGTCGAGCTGATCGCGATTCCGAACTGGCGGCGCGACGAGCGCGGCGACGGGTTTCGCGAAGAGTGGGTGGAAAACCTGCGCGCGTTCCGCCGGCTCGGCGCGCGGCTGTGCAAGTTCTGGATGGCGCCGCCGATGCGCGGCCGCTACGGCATCACGCTCGACAGCGACTTTGTTCAGCCGGTGATCCGCGAAGCGCTGGACCTCGGATATGAGTTCATGGTTCACGTCGGGGATCCGAGCGTGTGGTGGGCGCCCGGGGCGCGCTATGCGGACGTTGCGCAATTCGGAACGAAGCCCGACCAGTATCCGCCGCTGGAGCGTTTCCTCGACGCAGTCGCGCCTCGGAACGTGGTCGCGGCGCACATGGGCGGGAGCGTCGAAGATCCGCCATTCCTGCAGGGCTTGCTCGATCGGCACGCGAATCTGTGGCTCGACACGAGCGCGACGAAGTGGATCGTGCGCGAGGTGTCGCGCCGGCCGGACGAGGTGCGCGATTTCGTGCTGCGCAACGCGGATCGGATTCTCTTCGGCAGCGACGTGGTCGTCGGCGAGAAATTCGATTTCGAGCACTATGCCAGCCGCTACTGGGCGCAGCAGATGATGTGGGAGAGCGATTACGCGGGCGAAAGCCCGATCGACGACCCCGACGCGCAACCCGTGCCGCGCCTGGCGGGGCTGTCGTTGCCGCCGGACGTGCTGACCCGGCTCTATCGGGACAATGCGGCGCGGCTGGGGTATCGGGCATGATCGCCATTGTCGCGTGCGCGCTGGCCGGGGTGATGCCGATCGGCTTCGGGCTGAGCTTCGTATTCTGCTGAAGCCATCCGCTGAACTGGCTCGGTCCGAGCCTGATGGTCGCGGGGCCGCCGATGTCGCTGCTGGCGGCGGGCGCGGCGATGTACGTCGAGAAGCGCAGCGTGCTCTCGGTCGCCGCGCTGGTCGTCGCCGCGCTGGAGCTGGCCGGCGTGCTGGCTCTGACGCTATGAGTCGGCGACCGCCGGCACAGCGGCTGTAACAGCCGCGACGCGCGGCGGCGCGAGGCGCAGCAGCGCGGGAACCAGCACCATCGTCGCCAGCAGACATGAGCCCATGCTGGCGGCGACGATCGCGCCGAGATTCGCATTCGGCGGCACCTGCGACAGCATCATCACTCCGAAGCCGAGCGACACGGCGACTCCGTCGATCAGAATGGCCGGCCCCGCGCCGCAGACCGATTCGCGCAGCGCCTCGTCCGCGGACGCCCCGGCGGCCCGCGCCAGCCGATAGCGCTCGAGCATGTGGATGCCGTAGTCGACTCCGACCCCTAGAATCATGCCCGAGAAAACGGACGTCGCGACGCCGAGCGGTATCCCCAGCCAACCCAGCGCCGCGAAACTGCCGAGCACGGCCAGCCCGCACGGGGCGAGGCAGTACAGCCCCCACAGCGCTGAGCGCCCCAGCAGCGCCGTGACGAGCCAGATGCCCACCAGCGAGCCGAGCAGCGAGCGAATCTGCGTCGTGGTGATCGCGCCAATCAGCGTCTGGCTCACCGCAACATCGCCGGCGAAGCGCAGGCCAATCCCGGCGGGCGCGAGCTTCTCGCGCTCGAAATCGCGGATGGAGCGCATCAGCGCGGCCGTCGAGACAAAGTTGGAATCGCGCAGGTAAATCGTCACGACCGCGCGGCGGTAGTCGCTCGACGCGACCTGCCCCATGCGCAGCGGTCCGCGCACGCGGGCGAAATTGCCCCACAGCCACGCGATGCGCTCCGTGTCGGTCGGCACGCTGCGGGCCGATTCGCTGTTCATCACGATGAAATTCGTCGTGGAGAGGTAGTCGGTCGGGCCGATCACGCCGCCGACGGACTCGTCGGCACGCTGCCGCAGAAAGCGCTCCAGCTCGCCCACCAGCGCAAGCGTGTCCGGACGCATGAGCGGCTTGCACTCGATCCGCAGACGCATCGGCTCGTCCACCTTCGGATGGAGCATCACGACCGGCGATCCCTGGCTCTTCGCCCAGCGCAGAACAACGTCGTCGCCGACGCGCTCGCCGGCCAGCAGAACGCCCGACCACCACATCGCCGCCGGCGGCAGGTCGGGCGGCGACGGGTCGGCGAAGCTGGCGTCAAGCCGGTCGAGGCGCAGGCGGCAATCCTTGAGCTCGGCCGGGTCGCACGCGATCCGATCGGCCGGAACACGCATCTCGCTCGCGGCCACGTCGGCGCCGCGGATCGGCAGGTCGAGCGCGGGCGCGGGAAACTCCAGCGCGACGTGCAGGATGTGCGCGCCGAGGAATTGCCGGTCGAAATAGCGAGTCGCCTCGTAAAATCGGCTGGACGGGTCGAAGCTGTTGATCCAACTGTCCTGAATGACGAGGCGCTTCAGACCGCCGGGCGCCAGCAGCGCGACGGCCGCCAGCGATCCGACCAGCAGCAATACCGGGCGGCGCGCGACAACCCCGGCCCAGGCGCGCAGCGGGGCGCTGCCCGCGGGCGCGCCGCCGCGCTGCGCTTGCGCCGCGGCGCTCCAGTTCGTCGGCAGTAATATCAGGAGCGCCGGCATCACCAGCAGCGACCAGATCAGGCAGAAGAGCGTGCCGACCGCCGTGAAGACGCCGAACGCCCAGATCGGGGCGATCGGGGCGAATGCGAACGAGGCGAAGCCCACGGCCGTCGTGATCGCGGTCTGGATCACGGGGCTGTACATCTCGTCCATCGTGCGGCGGACGACGTCGGCCTTCGCGGCGCCGGGATGGCGGCGCAGGTTCTCGACGTAGCGCCGGAAGATGTGAATCTCGTCGGCGACTCCCGTGACGGTCAGCACAATCGGAAGCACGGCGATCGTGAGATACACCGGGACGCCGAACCAGCCCATCAGGCCGAAGACGAAGATCAGCGCCGCGCCCATTTCGATCAGAGGAATCAGCGCGGCCGCCACGCGGCGAAACGCGATCAGAAACACGAGCACCATGAGCACAAGCGTGACCGGCACGAGGCCGACGTGCCGGCCGATCCACACGCGGACGCGATAGGCGAGCGGCGCCTCGGGGCCGGGCGGCTCGCCGCGTTCGCCGGCCGTTCCAAGCAGCGCGTGGGGCACGCCCAGGTCGGCGAGGATGTGCGAGCCGAGCAGCGCCTCCGCCACCGGGGCGCCGATGACGTCGACTCGCTCCGTTTCGAGCGGCTGGCGATCGGTCATCTCGCGAATGCGGGAATAGAGCGCGACGCGATCGACGCCGACCGGCGCGCCGACGAAAATCGCCGTGGCGCGCCCGTCCAGCGAGACGAGCGTGCCGTTGTAGAGGCGGATTTCGTCGATGTCGCGGCGCAGGCGCTGAAACTCGAGCGCAGTGCGCGGCAGGACTTCGATCAGCGTCTGATATTCCAGCGTGCCGGGGCGCACCTGCCGCCCCGGCTCGGTCGCGAGGCTGGCGATCTGCTCAGCCTGGACGCCATCCACCTTCCGCAGCTCGTCCGTTAGCGTCTGCACGAGTTCGAGCGTGTGGGTGTTGTAGATGCCGTCGGCGTGGGACGTGCGGATGAGGACGACGATCGGGTCGAGCAGGTGAAATTCCGCGCGAAACGCGGCGTCGTCGCGGACTTCCGGCGCGTTGGGCGGCACGAGCGCGTGACCGTCGGTGCGCAGGGTGAGGCGCACGATGCCCGGCGCGGCGAAAAGCAGGATCAGAAGGCCGGCGGAGAGGCTTGCGAGCGGGTGGCGAATGGCCGAGCGATGGAGGAACCGCAATCGCTGCTCCTTGCCGAATCGAGCGTTATGGGCGCTGCCGGGGGTCGTACCCCGCGGCGTTGACTCCCGGCGGCGGCCATGTCAAGGTTGAAACGTCAAAATCCGATTGCGTTTCAGGCCGGGATTGTGTTAGGATAACACAGTAGAGGTCCGAATTCCTGTTCGGGCGGACCTGCTCCCGAGTCGGAGGTGAAGGACTGGCCCCGCCTGGGATGGGGCCAAGCTCCCTCAAAATCGTGTGTGTGTTGGTAGCCGCGTATTCGGCCGCGGCAGTTGTGTGCGACGATCGCGTTGCGCACGGGCTCTTACACTTGTCGGTCGATTTCGTGGTTCGCGGGTTACGTCTACCCTCGATCCGCCTGTCGTGAATTCTGAATGCACAGGGGCTCGCTGCGCGTGCAGATCGAGCCGTTGTACTGTGATTTCCACGCTGAACGGGAATGCTGTCAGGAGACTGCTCATGCGGGCGATTGGGAAGGGATTGATGGGTGTGCTGGCCGGCGCGCTTGGCTGCGCGGCCGCACTGGCGGGCACGCCGGCGCCGTGTACCGTGGTGGACAATGGCAGCGGCACGGTCGATCTTCCGCCGCAGGGTTGCGGGTATGTCAGTCCCGATCTGCTGCACATGATCATCGACGGCCTGCCGCCGGGAACGACGATCAACGTCGGCCTGGAGCACTTCGAGTTCTTCAACGTCATTCACCAGCCGGGCGGACCGCTGGGCGGCGAGACGGAGCAGTTCAACTCGTCGTCGCTGCTCCAGATGCAGGGCACGGGTTCGCTCTCCGGCTTCAACCGCACCAAGTCCATGCAGCTGAATTGCCAGGCGGCGACCGCGCCGCGCGGCACCGGGCCTGTGCAGTCGTTCGCCTCCGAGATGCTCGGCATGCAGGGCCAGCTCCCGCCGGGCGATCCGGACTTTGACCTTCTCCGCATCACGGCCGGCTCGAACTTCGGTATGCCCAGCCCCGGGCACACGACGCTGACGCGCCAGCCGGGCGGCGACTGGTCGGTCGACAGCTTCTTCGACATTACGTACCGCATCGACTTCGTCGGCCGTGCGGGCGGACCGCTCGGCGGCATGTCCGGCTCCACCACCGGCACGATCCGCATGCAGGCGGGCACGGGCGGCCCGTCCGGGCTGCCGGCCGTGTCGGAAATCGGCCTGGCGGTTCTGGGCTGTCTGCTCGTCGGCGCTGCGGCGCTGGTGATGCGGCGTCGCGCGGCCGCGTAATTGCGATCGCGCTGGATTCGCGGCGGGAAGCGCTAGCGCCGGCTTTGGCCGGGCGCGGGCGCTTCCCGCCGCGCGAGTTTTGTTCGTGGTCCCTGCGGTCGCCGCGAGATTGCGGCTACGCGGACCGGGACGATCCGGAGACCGAGCGTGGCGGCGCCAGCGGCGTCGCCCCAGAGAGAGGAGCACTCCACCATGCAGAGCGTGATGCGCGGACTAATCACAGTCGTTTCACTCGGTTTGGCGGCTGCGGTCGCGATTGCCGGAACGAACCCGCCGTGCGTCGTGCCGGACAACGGCAGCGGCACGGTTGATCTTCCGCCCGCGGGCTGCGGATATGTCAGCCCCGACGACTTCCACATGATCGTGGACGGACTGCCTCCGGGCACGCAGATCAACGTCGGCGTCGAGCACTCGCGCTTCATCAACCCGCAGCGGACGCCCGGCGGCTCGCTGGGTGGCGAAGTCGAGCAGTTCGGCTCGTCGCTGATGATGGAGATGACCGGCACCGGCGAGTTGGCCGGCTTTGTGCGCACGAAGTTTGTGCAGGTGAATTGCGAGGCGCACACGGCCCCGCGCGGCACCGGCTCGCCGCAGAGCTTCGACACCCTGATGAATGGGATGCAGGGGCAGATCACCGGCGACCCGGATTTCGACCTCCTGCGCGTCACCGCGGGCAACGCCTTCGGCATGCCCAGCCCCGGCCACACGACGCTGACGCGCCTGCCGGGCGGCGACTGGAACGTCGACAGCTTCTTCGACATCACGTACCGCATCGATTTCATCGGCGCGCCGGGCGGACCGCTGGGTGGCCGCTCGGGCTCCACGACCGGAACCATTCGCATGGGCACGGGCGCGGGCGGCCCCTCCGGGCTGCCGGCCGTCTCGGAACTCGGCCTTGCGACGCTCGGCGCGCTGCTGGTTGGCGCGGCGGCGCTGGTTCTGCGACGCGTGCGCGTGGCATAACGGCGCTTCATCGCGTCGAATCCGATCGTTAGAGCAGCCGAAAGCGGCTGCGGCCCTCACAACGAAGTGAGCAGGAGTCGCCGGCGCTCGCGGCCAGGGTCGATGGACCCCGGTCGCGGGCGCTTCGCGTTTCCGGGTGGCGTGACCGAGCGGGCGAGCGGAGAACACGCTCACACTGGGAACAGCGGGAGCATCGCACGCGCCGTTCCGCTGTTTCGACGTCACTGCCGCGGCGCGGACTGCGGCCCGATCGGCCGTTCGTCAGACGTTGCGCAGTGTGTGACCGAGCTTGTCTTTCTTGGCCTGCAGGTAGCGACGATTGTGCGGATTGGGCGGCAGCTCCAGCGCGATCTGCTCGACCACCTTGAGCCCGTACACCTCCAGCCGGGCGAGCTTCTTGGGGTTGTTGGTCAGGATGCGCACGTTCGTGACGCCGATCTCGCGGAGAATCTGCGCCCCGACGCCGTAATCGCGCCGGTCGGCGGGCAGCCCCAGCGCGAGGTTGGCCTCTACCGTGTCGAGCCCCTGCTCCTGAAGCCGGTAGGCGTGCAACTTGTCGATCAGCCCGATGCCGCGCCCCTCCTGCCGCAGATAGACGATTGCGCCGCGCCCCTCGGCGGCGATGCGCTCCATCGCGGCGCGTAGCTGCTGCCCGCATTCGCAGCGCATCGATCCGAACACGTCGCCCGTCAGGCATTCGGAATGCACGCGCACCAGCACCGGTTCGTTGATCGCCTTCACGCGGCCGGCCTCGTCCAACTCGCCGACGCCGCCGCGACACAGCGCCAGATGCGTGCCCGGCTCGGCCGCCGAGCGAAACGCGACGAGCAGCCACTCGCCGAGGTCGTTGTGAATGGTGACGGCCTCGACGCGCTCGACCAGCCGCTCGCGCTTCATGCGATATTCGATCAGCTCGGCGACGGTACACATCTTCAAGCCGTGCGCGCGGCAGAAGCGCGTCAACTGCGGAACGCGCGCCATCGTGCCGTCTTCGTTGAGAATCTCGATCAGCGCTGCGCCGGGCAGCAGCCCCGCCGCGCGGCAGAGATCGACCGACCCTTCGGTCTGGCCCGCGCGAACGAGCACGCCCCCATCGCGAGCGATAAGCGGATTGAGGTGGCCGGGCCGCACAAAGTCCTCGGCGAGCGCCTCTTCGGCGACGCAATGGCGGATCGTGGTCGCGCGGTCGGAGGCGGACACGCCGGTGGTTGTGCCGAGGTGCGGCCCGGCGTCGATCGTGACGGTGAACGCGGTACCGTAGCGTGTGGTGTTCACCGGCGCCTGCGGCTGAAGCTGCAGCCGGTTGCAGCGCGATTGCGACAGCGCGACGCACAGCGTGCCGCGGCCATAGCGCAGCATGAAGTTGACCGTGTCGGGCGTGACGAACTGCGCGGGGCAGACAAGGTCGCCCTCGTTCTCGCGGTCCTCATCGTCGACCAGCACGATCAGGCGCCCGGCGCGCAGCTCGTCGAGAATCTCATCGATGGGAGAGAACGGGCTGGCGGCCGGGTCGGGCGCCGGCTGGCCG
>CAZHIE010000180.1:0-8590 GCA_964532435.1 uncultured Planctomycetales bacterium | reverse complement strand
GATCGAACGCGCTTGCTTATGCTCGCGGCTCGGATCGTTGCATCCGCGCTCGCCGACGCCCCCGACTCGAATCAATAGAAAACCGTCACAATCAAGTGCGGATCGCTGTGTTTCCCCTCCACCACGCCGATCGTGCTCGTCGCGAATTTCACCGCCACGTCGTCATTCGCGTCCACCCACTCGTTGATCTGCTCGTTCATGTGAACAATGGCCGCATCCGCCAGCTTCGCGTGAAACGTGCGGCAGCGCGTCGCGTGCGGCGACTCCGGCGCCAGCGCCCGGCGAAAGCGATGCCCCGCCGACCCCGCGACGCCGATGCTGCCGCTCGACCCGAACGCTCGAATCTGCGCCGCAGGCGGCGCTCCCGTCCCCGCCCCGCCGCCGGACGCAACCCCCGCGCCGACCGCGACCGGTTCGGCCAGCGACACGTCCACCTCCGCCTCGAACGGAATCGCGGCGGGATCCGCCGCGCCCCCGTCGCGCTGCTCCATCAGGCAATGGCAGCACAGCAGCTTTCCGTTCCAGCGATCGGCCGTGTGTTTTTGCAGATGCTCCGGGTAAATCGACGCTCCGCACGACTCGCAATTCTGGAAGACTTCCTCGGTCGCGGGCATGTTCGCTCTCCGGACGGGCGGAATCGGCCGGTGCGCGGCGCAAATCAAGCCGGCGGCCGCGACAACCGATAGCACCCGGCGGAAAGCCCGTCTGCGCCGACCGGGTGCGTGCGCGTGAGAAAGACACCCGACGTGTAGTAAGATATATCGTACCGCTGGGGCGGCCCTGGGGAAAGCCGGGCCGTGCCGCGGGTCGATCGGGCCGATCGCCCCCCTGCCGCGGGCGATCCCGCTATTCTTGGAGGACCGGCCGTGCTGCACCTGACGAACCGCCGCCTTGCGCAGATCGCGCTGCTGGGCCTGCCGTTCCTGCTGGCCGGCTGCCCGCTGGTTTCCCCCGACACCAACACCGGCGCGGGGAACGACGGAGACACGTCAGCGGACAATCCCAACCCCGTCCTGACCGATCGAGCGCTGCGGAATACGCATCCGACCGCGACGGCCGGGGCCGACCTGTCGGCGTTTCCGGGTGACGTCGTTGTGCTCAACGGGACGACATCTTCCGACGAAGATGGCGATCAGCTCTTCTTCGTCTGGCAGCAGATCGCCGGGGAAAAGGCCGAGTTCCTTTCGAGCCAGTCCGCCTCCATCGTGCGCGTGCTCATTCCCGAGGACATCACCGACGCCACCACGCTCACGTTCAGCCTGACCGTCGGCGACGGCTTCGCCGCCGCGGTCGACACGGTCCGCGTGTCCGTCGAAATTCCCGAAGAGTAGCGGCCCGCGCCCCCGCGCGGCCGTAGCGGCCCGCGCCCTCGCGCGGCCGGGGCGGCGCCGGCCGCAAAACTCACGCCAACCAGACAACCGGCTCGGGCAGGTCGCGCAGCACGTCCGGGTTTTCCGTCGTCAGGTAGACCATCTCCGGCTCGTGCGGGTGCGGCGCCAGCGCCGTCACCGGCCGCCCATCCAGCAGCAGCGGCGGCGACGACGCCAGAATCGGCGCCAGCGGCGCCGCGTACACGCCGGCCGTGCCCGCCGGCGAGACCCACTCGTCGATCTTGTCCATCACAATCCTCCTTCGTCGCCCGCCGCCTCGATCGCGATCACGAGAAGTTCAGCTTCGTCGAGTAGTACGTGCGGCCGTAGCGTGAAATCGCCCAATACCACGACCGCGCGGACGAATAGCTGACCGTCACGTCGGCGATGCCGGTGGAAGGCGTGATGACGAGGAAGTGCTTGTTGGCGGTGACGCTTTGCAGCACGACTCCGCTGTTCCACGTGACCACCGTCGGCGCCAAAGCCGTCTCGCCGCCCCCGACGCTGTCGGCCAGCCAGCAGCGCAGCAGGCTGTACGTTCCGACGCCGGCGTTGATGGACGTCTGGATGGCGTTGGCCGTCTCGACGCCGACGTCGGTGGTAATGAGACTCGCCCAGTCGGGCGCGAGACGGTCGGCCAACTCGCGGATGAAGTCGGCGTGGCTGCGCAGGTCGGCGTCGGAGCGCGCCAGCGGCGCGCGGAGCTGCGCCAGCGCGGTGGCGATCTGCAGCGCCGCCGTCTCGATGCGGTACGACGAGAACGGACCGCGTCCCAGGTCGGGGCCGAAGAACTCGATGTTGCGACCGCTGCTCATGTCGGGCCTCCTTAGCCAGCAGTTCTAGATATGCTATGCACGAGGCGCCGCGGGTCAATCTCTGGTTTGCAGGAATCTCTCCGGCCGGAATGGGCCGCGATCGAAGTCTTTGCGCCGGGCATTCCGCCGGGCCGGCAATCTGCCCCCGCCAAATCGACCCGCGCGGCATCAGGATTGCCAGAAAACACGCCGATACGGACCGCGGGCGGCTGCGCGCGCCGGCCAGACACGCCGAGTGCGCTCCGGCGCCGGCACGCCGCGCATGGCGGCCGCCGCAGCCGCGGGCCCGTTTCCCTGGGAGGAAACGCGTGGGCAATATTTTCTCGGGCGTCGGCCTGGTCTCCGGGCTGAACATCACCGACATCGTCGACCGGCTCGTCTCCATCGAAGCCCGGCCGCGCGACCTCATCGCTCAGCGCATGCGCAACATCGACGCGCAACGCACGGCCTACATGGAGGTTTCTGCGCGACTGAGCGCCATCCTGGCGCGCATCGAGCCGCTCACGCGACCTGGCACGTTCCGCGCCGCCGTCGCCGCTTCGTCGCGGCCCGAAGTGCTCACCGCCAGCGCCGGAGACGGCGCCGTCCCCGGCACGCACACCTTCCGCGTGCGGGCGCTGGCCGCCACGCACCAGGTCGTCAGCCGCGGCTTCGCCAGCCGAAACTCGCCCATCGGCCCCGGCAGCGTCACGATCGAATCCGCCCACGCGCGCGTCGATCGCCCGACAAGACTGGACGAGCTGAACGGCTTCTCCGGCGTGCAACGCGGCCAATTCGTCATCAGCGACCGCAGCGGCCGCGAAGCCACGATCGACATCACCGACGCGCTCACGCTTCGCGAGGTCGTGGATCGGATCAACGCGGCCGACCTCGGCGTCGAGGCCGCCATTCGCGAAGATCACCTCGAGCTGCGCGACACATCCGAGGGAACCGGCACGCTGCGCATTCGCGACGTCGAAGGCGGCAGCACCGCCGCCGACCTCGGTTTTGCCGGGGCGGCCGGCGCCGACGGCGACGCCGACGGCCGGCTCGCGGGCGGCGACCTGATGCGCCTTTCCAGCGCGACGCCCCTTTCGGCGCTGAATGACGGGCTCGGCGTCCGCCGCGGCCGGGCCGGCGCCGACTTCACGCTCCGCACCTCCGACGGCCGCGAGATACAGGTCAAGCTGAGCGACGTGCTGGAACCGGAGACGCGCCTCGAACGCCTGAATCACGGGCGCGGCGTCGGGCTGGGAACAGTGCGCATCACCTCTCGCGACGGTCACACCGCCGAGGTCGATCTGCGCAGCGCCGTGACAGTCGGCGACGTGCAGCAACGCCTCTCCGCCGCGTTCGGCGACAACCGCATCAGCGTCGTAATGAACGGCAACCGGCTGATCGTCAGCGACGGCGTGACCGCCGACCCGCCGCGCGAGATGCGAATCGAGGACGTGAGCGGCAGCGCGGCCCGCGACCTCGGCATCGCCGGCGTCGCACCGGACCAGCGCATCAGCGGCACACCCATCCTCTTCGCCGAAACGCTGGGCGACGTGCTCGCCGCGATCAACTACGCCGCCGGTAATGGCGACGACGCGAGTGATCCGCCGACGCGCCCACTGATTGAGGCATCCATCGCTGCGGACGGGCGCCGGCTTCAACTTCGCGACGTGCGCGGCGGCGACATCGAGCTGATTGCGGCCAATTCGAGCACGACGCGCGCCCTCGCCGACCTGGGGCTGCCGGATTCCGAGAGCGACCCGCGCAGCGGCGCCGTCGTCGGCCGGCGAATCGTCTCGGCGACCGACAGCGTGCTGTTGAACACACTGCGCGGCGGCGCGGGCGTGGCGGGCGGCCGCGTGCAACTCCGCGTCGGCGATCAAACGGTGGACGCCGACCTGCGCGGCGCAGAGACCCTCTCCGAGGCGCTTGAGCGGCTGCGCAGCGCAGCCGACAGCGCAGACATCGACCTCGACATCGGAATCGACCGGGCGGGCACGCGCCTGCGCATCGCCGATTCGCAGGGGCGAAGCGTCTCGCTGGCCGACGCAAGCGGCCAATTCGCCGCGTCGCTGGGGCTGGACCACGCCTCCGGCGGCGAGCTGCGCAGCGACAACGTGCAGCGCCGCTACCTGTCCGAAAACACGCTCTTGAGCGACGTGAACAACGGGCGCGGCGCGGCCGCCGGGCGCATCCGCCTGACGAATTCGCGCGGCGCGACCGCGACGCTCGACCTGCGCGAGGAGCAAAACCTCACGCTGGGCGGCGTAATCGAACGCATCAACGCCCTGAACGTCGGCGTGCGGGCGGAGATCAACGCGAACGGCGACGGGCTGGTGCTGCGCGACACGGCGGGCGGCACGGCTCGGCTGCGCGTCGAGGACGACGGCGGCACGATGGCGCATGATCTGAATCTGCTCGGCGATTCGCAGAATGGCGTGCTCGACGGCTCGTTCGAACAGCACTTCACGCTCGGCCCGTCCGAATCGCTCGACGCGCTCGTCGCGCGGATCAACACCAGCTCCACACTCGCGACCGCCGGCGTCTTCAACGACGGAACCGGCGTGGCGCCCTACCGGCTGCGCGTCGCATCCGCCGCAGGCGGCGCGGCGGGCGAGCTGATCGTCGAAGGGGAAGGAACCGGGCTCGATTTCAGCACCCTGACGCGCGGCCAGGACGCGCGCGTGCTGCTCAGCGGCGACGGCGCAGGCGGAATTCTCATCACCGGTACGAGCAACACGCTCACCAACGTCGTCGACGGCGTAACGCTGAATCTCGTCTCGGCCGACGACCAGCCGGTGAACGTCAGCATCACGCGGAACATCGACAGCCTGGTGGAAACGCTCTCCGGCCTCGTGAGCGACTTCAACGGCGCGGCGGATCGGATTCGCTCGGCCGGCCGCTTCGACTCGGAGACGGGCGTAAGCGGCCCGCTCCAGGGCGAGAGCGCGCTATCGACGATCGAGACGCGGCTGTTCCGCATCTTTACGCGCACGACGCGGCGCGGCGGCGGCGCCGGCGACATCACGCGGCTGTCGCAGCTCGGCGTGCGGTTGGGGCAGGACTCGCGTCTGACGCTGGACGAGGACGCCTTGCGGGCGGCGTATGACGCCAACCCGCGCGCGGTCGAGCAGTTCTTCAGCGCGACGCCCGATGGCGCGGCGCGGACGTTCCGAACCGAGCTGCAAGCCCTGACCCAATCGGATGGGCTGATCGACCGGCGGGCCGACGCGCTTCAGGCACACCGCGAGCTGCTCGACCGCCGCGTCACGCAGCTCAACGGCCTGCTGGAAAACAAGCGCGCCCGGCTGTTGCGGCAGTATCAGGCGATGGAGCAGGCGCTCTCGCAGCTTCAGTCGCAGCAATCGGCGCTGGCCGGGTTCCCGCAGGCGCCGTCGTCATAGAGCCCGCGTGTCCTCACGTGGGTCTATCACCTTCACCGAGCCCGCGTGTCCTCACGCGGGTCTTTCACCTTCACCGAGCCCGCGTGTCCTCACGCGGGTTTCTTGCGAATTCGCCGCGAAAACCCGCCTGAGGACAGGCGGGCTCATTCCAACCCCGCGTGTCCTCACGCGGGTCATCACGTCCCCAACAACAAATCCGTCAGAATCTGCGCCCCGGAAATCCAACGCGTCGCGCCGGGGTAGAACATCAACTCGCCGCCGTCGAAGTAGGTCATGATCTCGAACACGCCGCCGTAGTCCCACCAGGTCATCTCGTTGAACGTCTCGAAATACACCAGCGGAAACAGCGGCTGTTCGCCGATGCGCTCGGCCGTCGTGCGGTTCCAGATCTGCTCCGGGTAGTTCACCCACAGCGGGTGCGCCCGGCTCTGATCGGCGAAGCGCGTGTCGAACAGCGTGTCTTCCACCGCCTCGAAGAGCTTCGTCGAGCGATTCTGCTGAAACGCCGTCTGCCCGCCATGCATGCCCGGATACCAGATGATCTGCCGCTCGGTGGGCAGGTAATTCAGCCCGGCGCGGAGCTGCGCCAGGTCCATGTTGAACCCGCCCCACCAGTACTCCTCCAGCGCCGACTCGTTTTCCAGGATGATCGTGTTGGACCCCGACGACGCGCACATCTCGTCCACGTCGCGCGCGATCTGCAACCACCCCGGCAGATAGTCGAAATTCATCGCGCCCAGCGCGTTGATCGTCTTCACGCCGGGGATGAACTTCATCCCCTTCACGCGCGCCATGAGCTGCGGATACAGGTAATGATGCCCCGGCGTCGTCGTCACGACCGCCGTGTCGGTGATCCGTTTCCAGATCAGAAGCCCCGCCACCGCCTCCTCGAATTCGTCCGGAT
This sequence comes from uncultured Planctomycetales bacterium, assembly GCA_964532435.1. Lineage (GTDB taxonomy): Bacteria > Planctomycetota > Phycisphaerae > UBA1845 > Fen-1342 > CAZHIE01. The sequence continues at coordinate 2,121 of CAZHIE010000180.1, read as the reverse complement.
CGTCCGTGTTCACTTCGAGCCACGGAATGATCCGCGTCGTGTATTGCGGCAACGGCTCGGGCCGCTCCGCCAGAACGAGGACCGTCTCCGACTCGCCGTTGCCGAACTCGACCGTGACGGTCGATTGCGCCGGCCCGATGAACAGATAGTCGCGGTCGATGGTCACGGTGATCGTGTCGTCGCTCGCGTCCAGCGTGCCGGACGACGGCGAAGGAACAATCCACTCGGCGCCGCCCGCGATCGCGTAACCCAGCGGGCTCGCGCCGCGATTGTGCAGCGAAAACGTCCGCGCCGTCGCCGACGTGCCGAAGTCGAGCACGTCCACGCTGAGGCCGACGGCCGGTTCCGCCGCTGCGCCGCCCGCCGGAACGCTCATGCTCAGCGCGACATTCTGGCTCTCGCCCGTGTCGCAGCTCACCGTCAATTGCCCGCTGTAGTCGCCCGCCGCCAGCGCGGTTCGATCGACGACCAGCTCGATCGCGTCATACTCGCCGTCGTTGTCGCCTTCCAGCACCGACGGCGTGGCCCAGGCCGCGTTGTCGGCTAGCGTGAAATGCGCCGGCCCGCCCACGTGACGCACCAGGATCGTGCGCCGCGCCGTGCTCGCGCCGAAATCCACCGCTTCGTGGCTGACGTGCAGATTCGCCGGGTCCACCGCGCCCGGGTCCGCGACCGTCACCCGCACAGGGACCGTGAGGTCGCCGAAATTCGTCGCAATGCGCAGCGGAGATTCGTATGCCCCCGTCGCAAGGCCCGACCGATCGACCAGCACCCGCACGGCCCGATACTGCCCCGCCGACGTGCCGCTGGTGTCTTCGAGCGCGATCCACGGCGCCTCCGCCGTCACCTGAGACGTCAGCGACCCGTCGCCGATGTAGCGAATCAGCAGCGACCGCGCCCCCATCGTCTCGCCAAAGTCCAGTACATTGGCCGACAGCCGCACCGCCGTAATCCCCTGCATGCCCGTGCCCGAGCTTCCGCCCATGTCGAGCCGCACGGCCAGGTTGATCGCGTCTCCGCCGACGGGCAGGATGCGGGCGGCCGTGAAGTGGACGCCCGGCCCCAGGCCGCTGCGGTCGGCGCTGAGCAGGAACAACTCGCTGGCGCCGTCGATCGTGCCGTGGGCGGGGCTGATCGTCAGCCAGTCGGCGTCGGACTCGGTGAAGTAGTCGACGGCGGCGTCGCCATGACGGAGCACTTCGAGCGGATAGAGGTCAAACACGGTGTCGAAGTCGATCAGCGTCAGCGGCGATTCGAGATCGCCGCCCACGGCGTCCTGCGGAATCTCATCCTCGCTCACCGACTCCACGACGGCGCGCACCTCGATCTCCGCGCTCGCCTGTCCGCCGGCCGAGATCGTCAGGAACCCGCGCAGCGCGCCGGGAGTCATGTCCTGGCGGCTGACCCGTACGACGACCGATTGCGGATCGCCGGCCACAAGCTGGCCGCTCGAAACGTCGGTCGTCACCCAATCGGAATCGCCGGCAATGACGAAATCGAGCGGCGCTTCGCCCTCGTTTTCGAGGATCAGCGTGCGAACATCCTGCGTCGAGCCGAAATCCAGGCGGTGCGCGCTGGTCATCAGGCTGCCGGGCGCGAGCGCGTCGTCGCCCTGGTCGCTCGTGTCGGTGAATCCGTTGTCGTTGGTCGACCCGGCGTTGTCGTTCCCGTCGGCGGAGTCGTTCGCGCCGGCGTTCGAGCCGTCCGTCGCGTCCGACGCGCCGTCCGAGCCGTCCGCGCCGTTCGCATCGCCCGGGTCCGATCCGCCGGTCGCGTCGTTGGCATTGGGAAAAAGTCCATCCGACGGCACACCCGGCCCGCATCCGCCCGGCAGCAAAGTTCCGCACAACCCGGCGAGGAAAAGCCCCGCCCACAACGTCGTCGTCCGAGAATTCCGGCGTCGTACGGCACGCACGTTTTCGCTTCCTTTCCCCGCCGCGCCCACACGGCCGTGATGGCACGACAGTGCGGGGCGGAACTTGAGGAAGGGTTGGAAATGGTGTGAAGCTGGGCAAATTGCGCGGAATGCTGCGAGCGCAGAGGAACACCCGGCCAACGATGCCGACGACCGATACACGGATGCGGCGCGGCGTATTCCCGGCCGCCGCGCGGCGTATTCCT
>CAZHIE010000179.1:0-8802 GCA_964532435.1 uncultured Planctomycetales bacterium | reverse complement strand
TCCGTCAGCGCCAGAAAATCCACGAACTCTCCCGGCGCGAGCCGCGCGCGCACCCCGTCCCCCATCGCCTGAAAGACCGCGCGACGCGTCGCGTCGTCCGGCGTCACTGCGAATCGAACGCCCACGATCGCGTTGCCGGCGTGACTCGCATCTTCCGTCCCGCCGCCCTCCCGCTGAAGCCGCCCGGAGAAAACGTATGCCGCGCCGACCAGCGGCTGCTGCGCCGCGGCCAAGCGCAGCGCCTCAAGCAGCTCGGCCGCCGGCGGCGTCGCGGGCGGCGAAATCTGAAGCACCCGCCGTTCGGAAAGCTGAAGCGACACGCCGCCGTCGAGATCGGCAGTCGGCACCAGACCGTCGGCCAGAAAGCGCATTTCATCGCTGCTTAGGCCGCCGCCGAGCGGGCCCGCCACGTTGATGAGCAGCACTTCGAACTGGTTGGCCAGCGCGATGCGAAACAGGTCGGCCGCCGGCATTTCGACAAATGCCGCGCCGTCGCGCCACGCGCGGATGGATTCGCGGTCCGTGAAAGCGAGCAGCGCCGCCTCGCCAGATTCCCCGCGCGCCGCCACCACGCCCAGCGATGGGCCGCCGCCGGCGTCCGCCGCGCCGGTTTCGGCCGTGGGAACCAGGAACGTCGCGGCGAGCATGGCGCGGTAAAGGGTTTCGCGCGTCTGCGCGTCGTCGCGCTCCGCGATGGCATGCATCGCGCTGAGCAGCGCCGCGGCGGGCCGCTGCGGCGCCGATTTTCCGAGCACGCGATCGACTACGCCCATGCGGTCGCTCCCTTGCCCGGCCGCGCGGGCGCGCGCCGGCGCGGGCCATTGTCGCGGCGGCTGCGCGGCGCGACAAGCGGCCCCGCCGGGCGGCAGTTCCGAAATCGGCGCGGGTTTTGAACGCCTGGCAGTTGCGGCGGGCCGTCCGGTCGGCGAAGAATGTCTGCTCGAAGCGACGGACGGCGCGGAGGCGCAGGATGAGGTCGGCATGACGATCTGGCTGTGGGTGGGTTTTCTGACGTTTGTCGGGCTGATGCTGTGGCTCGACCTGGCCGTGCTCAATCGCCGCGCGCACGTCGTGCGGGCGAAAGAAGCGCTGATTTTCTCGAGCGTCTGCGCGATCCTGGCGCTGCTCTTCTGCGGCGTCGTGTATTACCTCTACGAGTATCACGTCTGGGGCATCGGCCTGACCGATCGGTACGAGCTGCGCGGTCGGGAGGCGGCGCTGCAGTTCTTCATGGGCTGGGTGGTCGAGCAATCGCTCAGCCTCGACAACATCTTCGTCATCGCGATGATCTTCGCGTACTTCAACGTGCCCATGAAGTACCAGCATCGCACGCTCTTCTGGGGCATTCTCGGCGCGCTGCTGGCGCGCGGGCTGATGATCGGCGCCGGCGTGCTGCTGATCGAGCGCTTCTCGTGGGTGCTCTACATCTTCGGCGTGCTGCTGGTCATTACCGCGATCAAGATGCTGGCCGGCAGCGGGGGGCACGTCGATCCGGATCGCAACCCGCTGCTGCGCCTCGCCCGGCGCGTCTACCCCGTCAGCAGCGAGTTCGACGGGCAGAAGTTCTTCACGCGCGTCAACGGTGTGCGCGCGATGACGCCCCTGTTCCTCGTGTTGCTGGTAATCGAGAGCACCGACGTGCTCTTCGCGATCGACTCCATCCCCGCGATCTTCGCCATCACGCATCCCCACAACGACCCGTTCATCGTGTTCACGTCGAACGTGTTCGCGATTCTAAACCTGCGCTCGCTCTATTTCGCGCTGGCCGACCTGATGGACCGCTTCCGCTACCTCAAGTACAGCCTCGTCGTCATCCTCGCGTACGTCGGCGTCAAGATGCTCTTCGCCGCGGCGCACCACGACCGCCTGGCCTTCGGGTTCAGCGTCCCGTCGGCCGTCTCGCTGATCGTGATCGGCGGCTCGCTCGTCGCAGGCGTGGTGCTGTCGCTGGTGCTGCGTCCGAAACCGGCGAAGGAAATCGCAAGCGGCGAATAGCAATTGGCCAAGCCGCCTAGCCGTCCGAACCCCGACCGCGAGGCACGCAGGCACGCAGGCACGAAGGGGGTAGCACCGGCTTCCAGCCGGTAATCTCACACGAACGCGCGCCGCGGTGGAGTGATCCAGAGGGGGGTTGAAAGAAGGCAGGACTCGCGCGCACAACAACTGCCGCAGAGAACTCACCGAGGCACCAAACGCCGGCGCACGCTGCTTGCCCGCGCTCGCCGGTTCTCGGACCGCCGTCGGCCGAACGCACGCGGCGCAACCAACAAACCACCACGCCGCTCTCCTCGTAAACCCGCGCCGGTCGCCGCGCGCCTACGATTCCCCGGGGCACGGCGGACGCAAAGCGGGCATCGAGTTATCGGCCGTCCCGCTGAACTCAAGCGCCGGAGCGGACCGTTCGGCCGCGGCGCACGATTGACCCACATAGTGCCTTCGTGGTAATTTGTTAGACTAGGGAGGCTCGGGCGTCTGTCGCCGCGCTGGACGACACGCCGGTCTCGGCCACCCATCCTTCTCGCCAGGAGTCACCTGCTCATGAAGCGCATCCTCATCGCCCCCATTTGCCTTGTCGCGCTGGCGCTCGGCCTTGTGACCAGTCTCCAACGGACAACGCCCGTTCACGCCGACGAGCCCTCACCGGCCGATTCTGCGCCCGCGATCGGCAGTGACCAGCCCGCAGACGACATCCTGGTCGACGCCCCGGTGCGCGGCCTCGAAGACGGCGGCATCGCCGGCGGCACGCCGAACGGGCCGGACGTCATCGTTTCCACGGTCGGCAGCACACTGTCGGAGTACGGCGTGGTCGGCGGCATCGGCGGTTACTCGATGACCACGGTCTCGTGCAACCTTGGCGAGGCGGATGCGATCTGGATCGATTCGACCAATCTGAACGATCCGAACCGCAACCAGCACCCCGTCATCGGGCAGAATCTTTATCGCCTGGCGACGGTCAACGGCGCCACGCGCTTCGAGCAGATCGGCATCTCGTGGCTCAAGCACGGCTTCTGCGCCGCCGACGCCCCGTCGTGCGGCTCGCCGTACGAGCCGAACGGCAGTTGCGACTGGCTCGGCACGCACGCGACCGACACGTACAGCGCGTCGCTGAACGGGCAGCAGTCGAACCTCGGCCCGCGTTCGGAGGTCAACGCGTGGACCGGCGTGTTCCCGTATCCGTACGTGCTGAACTGGAACCTGACCGGCAACGCGATCTACAAGCGCCTGCAAGTCGTGCAGACCGACGTACAGCCCGCGTCCAATCCCGGTGCGCTGTACTTCGCCGAGGTGCAGTACATCTGCACGGACGAGCAGCCGGTGAATCGCTACAACAACGTCTCGTGGCGGCGCGTCACGGTGGGCACGCAGGTCAGCGGACAGTGGGATCTCTCGATCACGGGCAGCACGAACGCGCAGCAGCCGGCGATCGAGGCGTGGGACGACAACGATCCCGGCGCGGCGCTGGAGTATTTGTACGTGCCGGATGACGGGCTGTTCGTCGTCGGCAACAAGGCGACCAATCTGGGCGGCGGTCAATACCATTACGAATTCGCCGTTTACAACATGAACTCGCACCGCTCGGCGCAGGCGTTCGCCGTGAGCTTCCCCGACACGGTGACCGTGACGAACGTCGGCTTCCGCGACGTGACGTATCACAGCGGCGAGCCGTACAGCGGTACCGACTGGACGGCGACGCAGTCTCCGACCGGGCTCTCCTGGGCGACCGAGACCTACGCGCAGAACGCGAACGCCAACGCGATCCGCTGGGGCACGATGTACAACTTCCGCTTCGATTCTCCCGTGCCGCCGACCAGCAAACTCGGCCGACTCTCGCTGTTCCGCCCGGGCGCTCCCGACTCGCTGACGATGCGCCTTAGCGTGCCGCGCGCGATCGGCGACATGAACTGCGACGGCGTCGTAGACAACGGCGACATCGACGCGTTTGTGCTGGCGCTGACGGACGCGGCTGCGTACCGGCTTGCGTATCCGGCCTGCGACATTAACAACGGCGATTGCAACCTGGACGGCGTGGTGGACAACGGCGACATTGACGCATTCGTCGCGTTCCTGACGCGCTAAGCGCCGTTTGAGGTGGAGCGACGCGGCGCGGCCGAGCTTCGCGCCGCGGTGCGTTTCTCGGCGGATGGCGCAGGCGCCAATCCGCCAGATCGGGCGGGGTGCGCGCCCGTTTCCCCTCCGAATGCGCCCGTTCGGTCGTTTTTCGTAATTTCGGCTGGCGGCGTCCCCCGCAAAACGCTAACGTAGCCTCCGTTGGCATGCGCCGTTGCGTTCGCTCGGCGCAAACTGCACGGTTCCCGTTTTCGGCAAACCTGGCGTCTGGATGGGTATCGGTACAACGTCGTTTCGGAGAGGTTCGCAATGAAACATCTGCTGTTGGCCCCTGTCGGTCTCGCAATCGCTGCGGTCGCGTTTTTCGCGATGCAGTCCAACACGCGTCCGGTGATCGCGGATGAACCCGCGGATGTGGCGGACGTTGCGCCGCCGGAGCGCGGCGACGTTCCGGTCGGCGATGACGGCGGCCAGGTCGATCTGGGCGACAGCACGCTTCCCGACGACGGCGAGGGCGGCATCGCCGTCATCGGCCCCGACGTGATCGTCGGCGAAGTCGTCGGACCGCAGAAGTTCGGCACGGTCGGCGCCATCACCGCCTACTCGATCGGCACCACGTCCTGCAATCTCGGCGACCAGCCGCTCGAGTGGATTCAGAACAGCAACCGCCATCCCGTCATCGGCCAGACCATCTACCGCATGAAAGACGGCCGCTTCGAGCAGATCGGCCTCGGCTGGCTCAAGCACGGCTTCTGCGCTCTTCAGAACACCGTTTGCGGCAGCTGCTCGCCGTACTGCGGCGGCTGCTGCGACCACCTGGGCCTCGGCTGCTCCGATCCGTACTCGACGGATCTGAACGGCGAGCAGGGCAACCTCGGCCCGCGCTACCAGGTCAATCCGCACAGCGGCCAGTTCACGTGGCCGTTCGCCACACGCGGCCAGACGGGCAACGCGATCTATAAGCGCGTCCAGGTGAACAACGACGACTTGAATCCGTCGCTGAACCCCGGCGCGCTCTACTTCGGCGAGGGCCAGTACGTCGCGCTCGACGACGCCAACAGCCGCAACCAGAACAACAACGCGTCGTATCGCCGCATCACGGTCGGCTCGTTCTCGGGCGGCGGGTACAACCTGTCGTTCACCGGCACGACACAGCGGCAGCAGCCCGCGCTCCGTGCGTGGAAGGACAATGACCCGACGGTCGTTGTCGTCTCCGCCGACGTTCAGAACGACGGGCGCTTCCTCGTCGGCAACAAGGTGACCAACAACGGCGACGGCACCTGGCACTACGAGTACGCGATTCAGAATCTGAATTGCGAGCGCTCGGCCGGCGCGGTCTTGCTGCCTACCGGCGATTCGGTCGTGACGAACGAAGGCTTCCGCGACATCGCGTATCACAGCGGCGAGCCGTTCGGCGGCACGGACTGGATCATCACGAAGGACGCGGCGACGATTCGCTGGGACACCGAGCTGTTCAGCAGCAATCCCAACGCCAACGCGCTTCGCTGGGGCACGACGTACAACTTCCGCTTCGACGCGAGCACGCCGCCGGCTAACGGCACGGGCACGATCAGCCTGTTCAAGCCCGGCGCGGGCGGCGATCCGAGCAGCGTCAACTTCTTCGGCCGCGTCCCCACGTCGATGGGCGACATGAACTGCGACGGGTTCATCGACAACGGCGACCTCGATGGCTTCGTGCTGGCGACGACGGACGCCGCCGGCTATGCCGCGGCCTATCCGAACTGCGCCGCGACCAACGCCGACGTCAACGGCGACACGCTCGTCGACAACGGCGACATCGACCAGTTCGTCGCGCTGCTGCTCGGCGAATAGTCGAACGGAGACCGACTTGGCGACGCCCGGCGCGATCCGCACCGAGCATAGCGCCGTCGGCGCCAGACGAGCATGACACAAGTTGCGGGGCGACCGTTCACGTCGAACGGTCGCCCTGCGTTCGTTGTGTCGGACTTCCTCGCGGGAGCGTCGGACGTGCGCGCCGTAGCGCCGGACCTCTGCGTCCGACGCCGTCGGCGCCTGCGCCAGCCTGTCAAACTGCGCAGTCCCCTGCTTCGGCTACACTGCCAGCCGCGTTCCGCGCGGAGCAATGCTCATGCCGACAGCGACACTCGCGATTCAAACGTCTCGCCAGGGACTGCACGAAATTACGCACGTCGTCCGCGAGGCCGTTGCACACAGCGGCGTCCGCGACGGTCTCTGCACGCTCTTTATCCAGCACACATCCGCAAGCCTGATCATTCAGGAAAACGCCGACCCCAGCGCCCGCGCCGACCTCGAAGCGTGGCTCAACCGCCTCGTTCGCGAAAACGACCCGCTCTTCACCCATAGCGACGAAGGCCCCGACGACATGCCCGCGCACGTCAAGGCCGCGCTGACGGCCGTCTCGCTCGGCGTGCCGATCGTCGGCGGCGCGCTGGCGCTGGGGACGTGGCAGGGCATCTACGTCTGGGAGCATCGTCATCGCGGCGGGCAGCGCCGCGTCGTGCTTCACGTCGGCCCGTGAGCGCCTGTGCCGCGAGGACGAAAGACGCTACGCTTCCGGCCTGGCGCCGGTCGTCCGACGTTTCGCGCGAGTCCGCGCAAGAAGAGGAGCTCCCCCGTGTTTCACTTCCGCGTCCGTCCGTACGCGTTCCGGCGCCTCGCCGCGCTGGCCGCGCTGCCACTGCTTTCGGCCTGTCAGTCCGCGCTGCCGCCCGCCGCGAAGGTCGTGCCGCAGACGTTCGAAGAGCACGGCGTGCAGCGCGTCGATAATTACTACTGGCTCAAGGACCGCAGCGACCCGGACGTCGTGCGCTATCTTTCCGCCGAGAACGACTACACCAGCGCGTTCATGAAGCACACCGAGCCGCTTCAGCAGCAGCTCTTCGACGAGATGAAGGCCCGTCTGAAGGAGACCGATCTCACCGTTCCCTACCGCGTCGGCGATTTCGTCTACTACCGCCGCACGATCGAGGGAATGCAATACCCGATGCTCTGCCGCCGGCCGGCGGCGCACGAGGCGCCCGAACAGGTCATCCTCGATATGAACGCGCTGGCCCTGCGGCACGATTACTTCAACGTCGGCGCCGCTGCCGTCAGCCCCGATCAGCGCCTGCTGGCCTACTCGACCGACACGGCCGGCGCCGAGGTCTATACGCTGCGGGTAAAGGATCTTGCCAGCGGGCAGCTTCTGGCCGACGAGGTGCCCAACACGTATTACTCCGTCGAGTGGGGCAACGACAACCACACGCTCTTCTACACGACGCTCGACGACGCCAAGCGCCCGGACAAGGTCTGGCGCCACACGCTGGGCCAGCCGGCGTCGGCCGACCAGCTCGTCTATCAGGAGGCCGACACGACCTTCGACGTCGGGCTCGAAAAGACGCGCAGCCGCAAGTACATCTTCATCGTCAGCAACAGCACGATGACGACCGAAGTGCGCTTTCTCGACGCGGACCATCCGGAAATCGCCCCGGTGATAATCGAGCCGCGGCAGCGCGGCCACGAATACAGCGTCGAGCACCAGGGCGAGTTCTTCTACATCACAACCAACGACGAAGCCCGCAACTTCCGCGTCATGCGCGCTCCGGTGAATCACCCGGTGAAGGCCAACTGGGTGGAGTTCATCGCGCATCGGCCGGACGTGCGCGTCGAAGGCGTGGATGCATTCGCCGGCCACCTCGTGATTCACGAGCGCGTCGGCGGGCTGCCGGCCATGACGGTCCGCAACCTGGCGACGGGCGAGAGCCGCAGCGTCGAGTTTCCCGAGCCGTCGTACGACGAGCACCTGACCAACAACGAGGAATATGCGACAAGCCTGCTGCGATTCAGCTATACGTCGCTCGTCACGCCCGAGTCGATCTATGACTACGACATGAATACGCACGAGCGCACGCTGCTCAAGCAGACCGAGGTGCTCGGCGGATTCGACGCGCGCAATTACGTCAGCGAGCGCATTCAGGCCGTCGCGCCCGACGGCGTCGAAGTCCCAATCTCGCTCGTCTATCGCAAGGGGTTCGTGCGCGACGGCAGCCGGCCGTGCCTGCTCACCGGCTACGGCTCCTATGGCGTGTCGAGCGACGCGCGCTTCAACTCGGGGGCGATCAGCCTGCTCGACCGGGGATTCGTATATGCCATCGCGCACATCCGCGGCGGCGGAGAGTTCGGCCGGCCGTGGTACGAAGACGGCAAGCTGCTGCACAAGAAGAACACGTTTACGGACTTCATCGCCTGTGCCGAGCATCTCATCGCCGAGAAGTACACGAGCAGCCGGCGTCTGGCGATCACGGGCGGCAGCGCGGGCGGGCTTCTGATGGGGGCGGTGACGAACATGCGGCCGGACCTGTTCCGGGCAGTTGTGGCCGACGTGCCGTTTGTGGACGTGATCAACACGATGCTGGACGAGTCGATTCCGCTGACGACGCTCGAATTCGACGAATGGGGCAACCCGAAGGACGACGCCTACTACGAGTACATCCGCTCGTACTCGCCGTACGACAACGTCGCGCGCAAGGCGTATCCGAATATGCTGGTGACGGCGGGCCTGAATGACCCGCGCGTCGGCTACTGGGAGCCGGCCAAGTGGGTCGCGAAGCTGCGCGCGACGAAGACGGGCGGCAATCGCCTGCTGCTCAAGACCAACATGGGCGCCGGCCACGGCGGCGCGAGCGGCCGCTATGACCGCATGCGCGAGCGGGCGTTCAATTATGCGTTCATCATTGACGTGGTGGGGAAGTA
>CAZHIE010000178.1:0-8815 GCA_964532435.1 uncultured Planctomycetales bacterium | reverse complement strand
GCCGGCAAAGCGGGCAAACCTTTCGCCCGCGCGGGTGTCTGCTATGGCAGGTGAGATGGTGGATGCGCAGCGCTCGCCCGCGGGCGTGCCGAGCGACGACGAGTTGGTTCGCCGCGCACGGCGCGGCACGGGCGGTGCGTTCGATGCCCTGATCGAGCGCTACCAGCGCCGCGCCACGGCCGTTGCCTACCGGCTGCTTGGCAACCTTCACGACGCGCTGGAGGTCTGCCAGGAGGCCTTCGTCCGCGCGTTTCGCGGGCTGGACACGCTTGAGGATCCGCGCCGGTTCGGTCCGTGGCTCATGCGGATCGTTTCCAACCTCTCGCTGAATTTTCGGCGAGGGCGGGCGGTCGGCGGACCGCGGCTGTCGCTGGACGATTGCCTGCTCCATCCGGAATCGTCTCCCGGCGACCTGCTCGCCGATGGCGATCATTCGGAAGACCGGCCCGGCGCCCGACTGGCCGCCGAGGAATTGCAGGAGATCGTCGCCCGGGCCGTCGCCGAGTTGCCCGAGCAGCAGCGCATGGCGCTGGTGCTGTTCAGCATCGAGGCCATGCCGCAGAAGGACGTGGCGGAGATCATGGGTTGCAGCGTCGAAGCGGTGAAATGGCACGTGTTTCAGGCTCGACGAAAGCTGCGCGAATCGCTGGCGGATCACCTGTGATCCGCGGCCGCGCCGCGCGATGGACGGAAGCATGACGCACGAGGACTTCGAAAAATTCATCTGCGATTGGCTCGACGGCCGCGAAGACGCGGCGCTGCGCAAAGAGCTGGAGCGGGCCGCCGGCGCCGACGAGCGCCTGGCGCGGCTGCTGACCGAGCACGATCGGCTCGACGCGGCCCTTCGCGCCGCGCCGGCCGCGCTCGACCGCGTCGATTGGCGGCGCGCCGCCGCGCGATTCGCGCAGGCCGCGCATTCGGCGGCGGACTCCTCCGATCCGACGGAGAGCCTTCTCGGCGCCGCGTCGCCGGATTCCGTCGGAGACGACGCGCTCAACCGCCTGCTCGCGAGCGGGCATGTCAATGCGCAAGTCGACTGGGGTCGCTTCGCGCAGCACGTGCGATCGGCTGTCGCAGCGGACCGCCGCAACGTCCGGCAGCGCCGCCTGCTGACGCGCCTCGGGGCGGCCAGCGCGCTGGCGGCGGCGGCCGTGCTGGCGCTGGTTGTGTACCTGCGCTCCGGCGGGCAGGCGCTCGATGGCGGCGTCGCGACGGTGCGAATCGTCTCTTTCGCGACGGCGGTCGGCGAGGAGCACGTCTCGGTGCGAATTTCCGAGCGGCCGGCCGCGGCATCCGACGCCGCGGCGGCGGGCGAAGACGACAACGACGTTTACTTCTCGATCGATCCGCTGCCGGCCGCGCCGGCCTTGGCGCAGCTTGATTCTTCGGGGCTTTTCTGAGGCGTACCCATGTCGCGATCCGTCGTAAGGATGCTGGCAATCGGCCTGGCGGGATGGCTGCTCACGGTCTGCGCGGCGAGTCGCGCGCAGGAGCCGCCGATGTCCGACCTGGTCGAGCAGGCGCTCGATCAGCCCGTGGCGCAGCGCATCGAGATCGCCGACAAGCCGATTCTCGAAGCGCTTGCGCAGCTCGAACAACCGACCGGGCTGCGCTTCGCGGTGGCGGGGTCGGCCGTCGCCGCGCTGCCCTACGGCGAGCACACGCAGATCACGCTTGTCATCGAGAACGTCTCGGTGCGAAAGGGGCTCAAGCGCGTGCTCGACGGTCTGGGCATGCAGATGCGCGTCGAGGGGGCGCAGGTGATGATCGAGGCGGGCCCGGTGCTGCGGCGGCTCGACCGGCGGATGTCGCTCGAAGACGCGGCCGTGCTTGGGCGGCTCGCGGCGCGCCCGTGGAAGGAAATCGCGGGGGAGACGCCGATTCAGTTTCTGCCGGATGATAGCGGCGCGCCGGCGCCCGACGTGGCGGCGCTTATCGCGGCCGCGCCCGGGCAGAGCGCGCTGGAGCAGCTCGATAATGCGGCGATCTCCGCGCGGCTCGCGTGGACGCTGCGCGACGGCCGCGTCGCCGTGTTCAGCCGACGGCAGGATGTGCTCGCGCGGCTGAACCGGCCGATCTCGGTGACGTATCAGCGCGTGGCGCTGGACGACCTGCTCGCGGACCTGGGCCGCCGGGCCGACGTCGAGCTGAGTATCGAGCCGGGGGCGCTGCTGCGCGTCGCGGGGCGCGAGCGGCTGGTGGATCTGGTGCAGCGCCGCACGACCGCGCGCGAGGTGCTGGAGCGGATCTGCGGGAACACGGGGCTGGCGTATTCGGTGACGGATGCGGGCGTCTCGATCGCCGCGCCGGCAAAGGCCGCGGGGGGCGCCGGCCGCGTGGTCGCGATCCTGCGCGTTCCGGTCGGCGGCGACGGCACGACGATCGAATTCCTGCTGCGCGACGACGAATTGCCGGTCGAATTTCGCAATCTGCTCGATCGAAAGATGCCGTTGGTCATCGAGGAGCTGCGCAAGGCCGCGCCGTAGAATTGTGGCATTGGATCGTCGCGCCGGCGCTCGGCGGGCGACAATCGAAACTGTAGCGTTTGGCCCACCGCGGCCGTCGAATCTTCGAACTTCCCAACCTGCAACCGTCGCGCCGATCGCGTCGCGCCGTCGCGGAGCGATCGCTCAGCGGGCAAGCTCCGCCTCGGCGGCAATCTGTCCGAACGACGGCCACATCGGCTCGGTCACAAGCTGGCGGAAGATGCGCTCCGCGTCGGCCGGGCGGCCCTCGATGAGATGCCACGCGGCGACGCCGTAGGCGAATGTCGCCCGGTCGGTGGGGTTTTGATCGGGTCGAAAGAGCAGATCCTCGGGTTTGCTCAGCCCCTTGAACGCGAGCAGCAGCTTGTAGTACGCGTGGTTTTCGAGCAGCGCCCAGCCCGGCTCGACGTGGTCGAGCACAGCCTTGGCCTCCAGGGGGTGACCTGCCCGCCGCAGCGCCAGATAGAGCCAGTAGCGGACGGCCGCCTCGTTGTCCGGCAGGTCGCGCGTGTGCTTGAGGCATTCGCGATATGCGTCGCCCGCGAGGAGGAACTCGCCTTTCAGATAGCGCGCCAGGCCGAGGTGGTAGTAGATGTTGAACCCCAGCGTCGTAAGCGGAACGCCCTTTTCGTTCGGCTGCCCGTCGGGCTCGACGTCGGTCGCGGCGAAGGGCGGCCCCTTGCCGTGTCCGGCGAACCGCAACAGCACCGTAGCGCGCGTCAGGTCGTGAATCGCAAGATCGAACCGGCGCGTGCTGATGTATCGGTGCCCGCGGTGGCGATAGAGCGGCGCGTAGCCCGGCCAGCGTTCGATGGCGGCGTTGTAGACGGCGATGGCCTCGTTCATTCGCCACAGATAGCCGAGCCGGCGGCCGATCCAGATCTGCTTGTCGGGGTCGTCGGGGGCGGCGGCGGCGGCGCTGCGCGCGGCGGCCAGGTCCGCTTCGAGCTTGGCGCGATCGCCGAACGGCGCCGCGCGCAGCTCGATCCCCAGCAGCGAGGAAAGCTCGAACGGACCCGTCGGGTCGTATGCGGGCGGCGCGGCCGCGGCCGGTTGCGACGCGACGGCCGGCGCCGTGCTGGGCGGTGGAGCGACGGTGGGGGCGGCCGGTGCAGGCTTGGGCGACGAGGCGGCCGCGGGGGCGGAATCTCGGCGACTGTCGTCTGCGCAGCCGGCCAGCCCGAACGCGAGCGCTGGAAGAACTAGCGCGGCCGCGCGGGCGGCGCGCAGCGCGCTGTGCGGCGAGGCCTGCGCGACGCGAGACGATGTCCGGCTACATTTCGCCGCCGTCGGTGCGACGGATGTCCGCGCCGACCGCCCGCAATTTCTCATCCATCCGCTCATAGCCGCGCTCCAGGTGGTAGATGCGATTGACGCGCGTCCGGCCACGGGCCGCCAGGCCGGCCAGGACGAGCGCCGCCGACGCGCGCAGGTCGGACGCCATGACCGGCGCTCCGACCATTCGCTTGACGCCGGTGATGATCACGGTCGGTCCTTCCTTGTGAAGCTGCGCGCCCATGCGGGCCAGCTCGGCGACGTGCAGGAACCGATCGGGGAAGATCTTCTCGGTGATGACGCTGTTTCCGTCGGCCAGGCACAGCAGGGCCATCATCTGCGCCTGCAGGTCGGTGGGGAATCCGGGGAACGGCTGCGTGGTGACTTCGGTCGGCTCCAGACGGCGGGCCGACGAGACGACCACGCCCTCGTCGGTCTTCTGCACCGACGCGCCGACCGCGGCGAGCCGATCGACGAACGCCATCAGGTGATCGAGGCGGCAGTTTTGCAGCGTCAGCTCGCCGTTGGAGATGATCGCGGCGACCATGAACGTGCCGGCTTCGATGCGGTCGGGAATGATGCGGTATTCGCAGCCCTTGAGCTGGCGGACGCCTTCGATGACGACGCGCGGCGTGCCGTGGCCCGTGATCGACGCGCCGCACTTGTTCAGGAAATTTGCGAGGTCGACGACTTCGGGTTCGCAGGCGGCCATCTCGATGACGGTGACGCCCTCGGCAAGCGTCGCGGCCATCATCGCGTTGGCGGTGCCGAGCACGGTGCTGCCGAACGGGCCGCCGAGAAACATCTCGGCCCCGCGCAGGCGGCGGGCCTTGGCGCAGATGTCGCCGCTGACGAGTTCGACCTCCGCGCCAAGCTGCTCTACCGCCCGCAGGTGCAGATTCACCGGGCGATCGCCGATGGCGCAGCCGCCGGGCATCGAGACCTGGGCGCGCTGCCGTTTGGCCAGCAGCGGTCCGAGCACGCAGATGCTGGCGCGCATTTTGCGGACGATCTCGTACTCGGCCTTGCAGCTCATCTCGTCGCGCACGATCAGGCGCAGTCCGCCGTCGCCGCGCCGCTCGCTCTCGACGCCGAGGCGGTTGAGCAGCTCGCAGAGCGAGATGACGTCGGCGTTGTTCGGAACGTCGTGCAGCACGATCTCGCCGTCGCACAGGATCGACGCCGCCATGATCGGCAGGGCGGCGTTCTTCGAGCCGCTGATGCGGACCGACCCGCGCAGGCGGTTTCCTCCCCCGATGTCGAAACAGGCGAGAGTCACGATGCCCTCCTTTGCTCGTGCGGCGGCTGCGATTCCGCGTGCGCGGCCGGGATGTCGCCGGCAGCGGCGATCGGCGGGCGGGCGTGCGCGGCGCGCGCGTGCCCGGCGCCGTCCTTGTAGAATACGCTATCGCGCCAGCCGGCGGCGTCCAACAGGCGCCCGACGGCGGCGGCCTGATCGTAGCCGATCTCGACCAGCAGATGGCCGTCCGCGGCCAGCCAGCCGGGCGCTTCGACGATGATCCTGCGGATGATCTCCAGCCCGTCGCCGCCGGCGAAGAGCGCGACGTGCGGCTCGTAGTCGCGGACATTGCGCGCGAGCGCATCGCCTGCGTTGCTTGCGACATAGGGCGGGTTGGCGACGATCACGTCGAAGCGCGGCGGATCGTCGGCCGCGCCCGCAGCGCCGTCGGACGCCGGCCCAAGCGCCGCGAACAGGTCGCCCTGCACGAATCGGACGCGCTCGGCGACGCCGTGACGCGCCGCATTGCGCCGCGCGACGTCCAGCGCGGGCGCGGAGACGTCGCCGGCGACGATCGTCGCATCCTTGAGAAACCGCGCCAGCGCGACCGCGACGCAGCCGCTGCCCGTGCATAGATCGAGGATGCGGCCGATGCGCCCGTCGCTGCGCCGCGCCAGGTCGATCGTCCGCTCGACGAGAATCTCCGTCTCCGGCCGCGGAATCAAAACGTCGGGCGTGACCTCGAACGGCAGCGAGAAGAACTCTTTGGTTCCGATGAGGTACGCGATCGGCCGCCCCTCGGCCGCGAGGCGCACGTTCTCGCGAAACGTGGCGAGCGTGTCGGCGGGCGGCGTTTCCTCGTGGCGGGTGTACAGGCGGATTCGCTCGCATTTCATGGCGTGCGCGAGAAGGATCTCGGCGCACAGCCGCGGCGATTCGAGACCGCTGCGCCGGAAGTATTCGCGCGTCCAGTCGAGGAGCCGCGCGACCGTCCATGGCGCTGCCGCGGTTCGGGGGGGTTCCATGCGCCGAATATACCGCGGCGCGGGGCGTTTCGCGCGGCGCCCGCGGGCGTGATATGCTCGCCCGCGCGGGTAAACGTCAGGACGCGAAGGCGGATGCGAGCAGCCCTGCGACAAGACCTTTGCTTTCTGGAATGGACCGTCGCCGCCGTTGGCGGAGACGAGCCGGCGGCGGCGGAATGCGCGCGCCCGCTGCCCGCGACGGTTCCCGGGTGTGTGCATGCCGACCTGATCGCCGCTGGCCGGATCGGCGATCCCAACGTCGCCTTTTGCGAGCTCGATCAGCAGTGGATCGGGCGCACCGATTGGGAGTATCGCTGCCGGTTTCGCGCGGCGGCCGGCCTGTTCGAGCACGAGCGGATCGACCTGGTCTGCGAGGGGCTCGACACGATCGCGCAGGTCGCGCTGAACGGTCGGCCGCTGTTTGGCGCCGATAGTGCGGAGTTCGGATCGGCGCGCGTGTCGGCCGCGAACATGCATCATCCGCACCGCTTCGACGTGCGCGGCGCGCTGGCGCCGGGCGAGAACGAGTTGTGCATCCGATTCGTCGCTCCGCTGAGGCACATCGCGCAGGAGGTCGAGCGCATCGGCGCGCGTCCGGTGAACGGCGACTGGGCCCCGTACATATTTCTGCGCAAGGAGGCGTGCAATCTCGGGTGGGATTGGGGGCCGCAGGTCGCGACGTGCGGCGTGTGGCGTCCGATCGGGCTGCACGCGTGGAGCGGCGCGCGGATCGAGGCGGTTCGCCCGCGCGTCGCTGCGCCGACGGAGGGGAGCGAATGGGGGGTTTTCGTCGAGATCGACGTCGAGTCCGCGGCGGCCGACAACGACGCGACCGCGTGGTCGGCGCGGAGGAGGATTTGCGACCCGGATGGCGCGCCCGTTGCCGTCGAAGATGCGAATGCGCCGCCGGAATGGGTCATTCTCTCGCCGCGCGGCGGACGAACGACGCTCCGGCTGCGCGCGACCGTGCGAAATCCCCAATTGTGGCAGCCGCGCGGATATGGCGCGCAGCCGCTGTATCGATTGGACGTTTGTGTGCAGCGTGCCGGCGACGCGGCGGCGAGCGACGCGTGGTGGGGGCGCTTCGGGTTTCGCACGGTGCGCCTGCGGCAGACCCCTGACGCGCATGGCCGCTCGTTTGCGATCGAGGTGAATGGGCGACCGGTTTTCTGCCAGGGGGCGAATTGGATACCGGCCGACCTGTTCGCCGGTCGAACCGATGCGCGCCGCGTTCGCCATCTGGTCGAAAGCGCCGCGGCCGCGAATCTGAACATGCTGCGCGTTTGGGGCGGGGGGCAGTATGCGTCGGACGAATTCTGCGACGCCTGCGACGAGCTGGGCATTCTGGTCTGGCAGGATTTCGCGTTTGCGTGCGCGATGTATCCGGAGGAGGCGCCGTATCCGCGGCTTGTGCAGCGCGAGGCGGAGCACAACGTGTCGCGCCTGGCGCGGCATCCGAGCCTGGCGCTGTGGTGCGGCGGCAACGAGTGCGTGTGGGCGCACGAATCGTGGGGTTTCGGCGCGCGGCTCGCGCCGGGGCAGACCTGGGGAGCGGGCTACTACTTCGACCTGCTGCCGAAAGTGTGCGAGCGCATGGACCCCGCGACGCCGTACTGGCCGAACAGTCCGGGCAGCTTCGACGCCGCGGCGCCGCCAGGCGGCGAAGGGATCGGCCGGCCGCCGAATGATCCCACGGTCGGCAACTGCCATGTTTGGGATTTGCAGATGGAGGGATATCGCGGAGTTGTGCCGCGCTTCGTCAGCGAGTTCGGACATCAATCGCCGCCGAATTTCGCCACGCTGCGCGAGGCGCTGCCGGATAGCGAGTTGCGCGTCGGCAGCCGGGCCATGCAGCATCGGCAGCGCGCCAGCGGCGGCAACGACGTTCGCTACGACCGGCCGATCCGCGAGGTTTTCGGCGAAATTCGCGATTTTGGCGCGTGGCATTTCGCCGCGCAGTTGGTGCAGGCGCGGTCGATCGCGCTGGCGCTGGAGTGGTGGCGGGCGCATCGACCGCTGTGCGGCGGCGCGCTGTTCTGGCAATGGAACGACGTCTGGGCGGGGCACAGTTGGTCGGCGATCGACGTCGCCGGCCGGCGGAAGCCGCTGTGGTACGCGGTGCGGCGGGCTTGTGCGCCGCGCATTCTGACGATTCACGCGCGCGGCGACGACGTGCGTCTCTTCGCCGTCAACGACGCGGACGAGGCGTGGGAGGCCGGGGCGCGTGTGGCGCGCGTGGCGTTCGACGGGCGGCCGCTGGCGGAATGCGTGCAGCGGATTTGCGTGCCGGCGCGCGGCGCGACGGACGTGTGTTCGCTGTCCGTCCTGCTCGGCCGGCCGGCGGACGTGCGCGGCGAATTGCTCGTTGCCGAGCTCGCGGCGGGCACGGACGCGCCGGCCGGCGGCGCGGAGCGCGTGGCGCGCGCGACGCACTTCTTCGCGCCGGATCGGGAATTGTCGCTGCCGCGGGCGGAGTGGAGCGCGCGGGCGGAGGCGCTATCCGGCGCGACCGATGTGACCCTCGCGGCGCAATCGCTGCTGCGCGATGTCGTGCTCGCCGCGGATCGACTCGATCCGGCGGCGGAAGCGAGCGAGCAGCTTTTGACGCTTCTGCCCGGCGAGTCGGCGACGGTGCGGGTGCGCTGCGCGCAGCGGATTGACGAAGCGGCGCTGCGCGGGCCGCCGATTGTCTGGGCGGCGAATCAACTGGTTTGCGGCGGGAAGGCGTGACTGCGCTAAGCGCGGCGGAGACACGGCGCCTATTGCGGGTTTGGGCCGTGCGTGCGGCC
>CAZHIE010000177.1:0-8931 GCA_964532435.1 uncultured Planctomycetales bacterium | reverse complement strand
TCCCGAATGCCGTAAACGGTGTATTGCAGCGCCAGCTTGTCGCCGAACAGGAACTCCAGGCCGATCGGGTCGACCACGTAGCCGGCGATTCCCTGAATGCGATCTCCATCGACCGTGCCCCAGGCATACGCCGTGGCTGTCGCGATCGGCGCGCCAAAAAACGTGGCGTCGTAGAGCGCCGCGGCGCCGACCTGCGCGCCGATTTCGGCGCCGTACGGCGCGCCGGCGTACGAAAGCCCCGGAATCGGCGTCGCGTGCCACGCGCCGTCGTAGATGAATTGATCCCCCAGAACATCGGGCGCCAGGAAGTGGTTGTCGAAGATGCGCAGCAACTCCCCTTCCGGCCCGAACTCGACGCGGAACATCAGATCGTCCGGCTGCGGCGTGGGGATCAGCGTCGAGCCGATGATCCCGCCGTATGGCCCCGGCTGCTCGACGAAGTCGCGGTCGTCGGCCGCCTTGTAAAACGCCCAAACGCTCCCGGCCAATTGCGGCGTCCCGCTGCCGCGATCCGCCTCGCGCTGCTGATCGGCGGGGAGGATCACCGTGATCGTGTCGTCGAACTGCGCAGTCGGGCAGCCGGCGATGGCGAGCAGCGCGGCGGAGCAGAGCAGGCCGCAAATGGGTCGTGCGTGGTCGGTGACGAGTGTCATGGTCGATTCTCCGTAGCGTTTCCGGTTGTCCGTCGCTCGAACGCGACGGAACCGGATGATCGAAGATGCTCGTGTCTGAACAGCCGCGATTGGATCGCGTCGCGCATTGTCGCGGGTTGGGGGGGCGGGGTGTCAAGCTCGTAGGGTCAGTGAACCAGCGGCAGGATCATCGAAACGGCAATCAGGAGGATGATGATCCACTCCAGCAGCTCCATTCGCCGCGTGTTGGCCTGGTCGGTCACTTTCTCATAGATACTCTCGAGCGTCTGGAGCTTGCGCAGGATCGACGCGTCCCACTCGGGCAGGTGCAGGCGCAGCGACGCCAGGCGGTAGAGCCGCGCCAGGTACTGATCGCCGATGAGCTTCAGCGCGTTGTTGACGCCCTCGAACAACACGGCGCTGTCGGCCTGAAGCCGGGCGATGCGGCGCAGGTCGCGCCCATAGCCGCCCAGCAGCGAAAGCGGCGCCCAGCGGCGGCGGACAAGCGACACATACGCCTGATCGAGCGCGCGATCGAGCTGGCCGTCGAGGTGCCGCATCTCCAGCAATTCGACGTTGGCGAATTCGAGCACGCTGCGGACGTCGTCGGCGTCCTTGCCGAAGACGAGCGCGGCGTTCCAGTCGACGAGCGTGAGATCGTCCGGCGTGTAGGAGATGCGGGCGGAGATCGCGTCGCCGATCTCGTCGCTGGAGAGCGCGCCGGCCTCGCTGCGCAGGATTCGCGCGAACAGCGCCGCGTGTTCGCGGAGCAGCGAATCGACCGGCCCGGGCAGCGCGTCGAGCATGAAGATGGCGTAGTCCTCGACCAGCGGCGTCTGGCCGGCGCTGGTCACGGCAGGCGCGATGATGTTCAGGAATTCGTCGACGTGGCGGCGGGCCTGCTGTTGCAGGGCGGGGTTTTCGTACAACTGGTTGCTGAGGTCGAGCAACTCATCCATCCCGCAGCGCAGCGGCAACGCGAACGCGACGGAGATCGAGCCGAAATCGTAGAGGATCAGGTCGATGGTCGGCTGGGTGACGAAGCGCCCCACTTCGACCGGCAGGGAGAACTCGGAAATCCGCAGCGGCGGCGGCTCAAACTGAAAATGCTGCGGCGCGCGGCGGCGCTGGCGGATCGTCTCGCGCTGGCGGTGGCGCGAGACGAGTCGCTCGACCATGTCGAGATCGATGGCCTGGCCCACGTCGAATGCGAAAAGCGCGTGGCACACGCCGCCCAGCAGCGCGGCGTCCGGCCCTGTCGCGTTGTCGAGGTTCGCGGCCACGCCGACCTCCGCACGTTCGGGCGGAACACGCCCGAGCTTTGCGCATCGTCATCGAGCCGCGCCGCGCGAACAAGCCGGTGGCGCTTAGGCATGCTGCCGCGGGCGCGGGCGCGACGGAACGGATTCTGCGAAAGCGCGGCGCGCGGCCGGCAATTCAGAGGTGGCGCGATGGGTCGAGATGGCGCGGCGAAATCACGGGACGCACGACGGAACACCTTTCGCTGCTGCCAGGAATGCGGCCGGCGGCCCTCTCGTTGCGAGAGACGCCGCCGGCCGGTTCCGATTTTTGAGATTGGGGGGCCGAAGCTGGGCTGGGGGCCGAAGTTCGGGCTGGGGGGCCGGCCCCCAAGCGAGTGCAGACTCATTCCGGCATCAGATCCAGACGTCGACGATGTCGAATGCGAGGCCGATCGTGTCGAGGACCGCCTGGCAGGCGGAGGCCATTGTCGTGGCGCACGAAAGCGCGATCAGCGTCGTCCAACGAATCTTGCGCGAGTTCATTCGATCCTCCATGAGTTTCCGCATGTATCGTAGGCGGCTCCCGCGTGCCTCGGCAACGTGTGTTTGACCCGTCGCACCGCGCCCGCTAGGCTCCGCCGCGGTGACCCGAACCGCACAAGCCAACCGCGCCGCCGCGCCGCCGAGACACCACGACGGGCCGCGCGAATCGATCTATGCTCAGATCGCGTCGCTGGTGGGCTTCTTCGTGCTGCTGATGCTGCTCAAGACGTTCTTCCTGCCCCTCTTCATCATTCCCACGGGGTCGATGGCGCACACGCTCTACGGCGAGCACGCGATCCACTCCTGCCCCAACTGCGGCGTGGAGTATCCCGTCAACTGGCCCCTGCCGAGCATTGTCAGCCCGGACGGCCAGGTCGGCACCGCCGTCGCCTGCCCCAATTGCCGCTGGATTCAACTCGATCCGCAAGTCGCCCGCCAGATGGCGCACCTGCGACCCACGGAGGTGCTCACGCGCCCGCTGCGCTCGATCGCCGGCGATCGCATCTTCGTGCTGAACTGGGTGTATGACCGGCCGTTTTCGAGAATGGCGGCATTCGGACCGCGGCGCTGGGACGTGGTTGTGTTCAAGGTTCCGACCGACGGCGAGACGAACTACATCAAGCGGCTGATCGGCCTGCCGGGCGAAAAGCTCGAAATCATCGACGGCGACGTTTTCATCAACGACCGGATCGAGCGCAAGTCGGCCGAGGCGCAGCACGCGCTGTGGTTCCCCTACTACGACCATGACTTTCCGCCGCAGCAGGCTTCGCGGCGGCTGGTGACGCAGGTGTTCATGGAGGGAAACGAGCGCTCGGCGCGGCTGAGCGGCGTGCCGTACCACCCGCGCTGGGTGGCGCTCGCGCCGGACGGCGGCTGGAGCGACCTTGCGGAACGGAAGTTCCGCTTTGACGGGGCGGGCAAGCCGCGCTCGCAGATTCAGTTTTCCACCGATCCGAACAACCCGGCGGCGCCGGGCCTGGTCGAAGACTTTTACTCGTACAACGGCGCCACGTCGTCGCGTGACGAATCGCGCTCGCTCGTGCGCGACGTGCGGCTGTCGGTCGAGGCGCACATTCGGGGCGGCGGCGGATACGTGGAACTGGCCACGACGAAATTCGACGATACGTTTGTCGCCACGCTGCGCTTCGACGGGAGCGTGCGGCTGGAGCACGTGCGGCGCGCCGCCGCGGGCGAGGAGACGCGCGAGACGTGGGGCGAGTGGGCGGGCAGCGCCGGGCGGCCCGTCCGGCTGGCGCTCGCCAACGTCGACTATCGCGTGAGCGTGTCGGTCGATGGCGTCGAGCGGATCGCGAGCCGGCCGGAGCAGTACGGCGTAACGCCCGCGGACGCGCGGCGGCTGGCGGTGCGCGGCGATCCGGCGGTCGTGCGCATCGCGGCCGAGGATGTCGATGCGGAATTCTCGCACATCCGAATCGATCGCGACGTGTATTACACGCATGGGCCCGCGGGCGGCGGGCTGGGAGTGGACGGGATCGCGGCCACGCTTGCGCCGGATGCGTATTTCGTGTGCGGCGACAACAGTCCGAACAGCGCCGACAGCCGATTTCGATTCGGCGGGAAGCTGGGCCCGCACCTGGAAGCCGCGGCGAAACAGGGCACGTATCAGGCGGGCACGGTTCCGGCGGATCAGATGATCGGCCGGGCGTTTTTCGTGTACTGGCCGGGATGCCGGCCGAAGCTGAGGATTCCGACGGGTCGGATGCTGATCAACGTTCTGCCGGACATGGGGCGGGTTCGCTGGATTCACTGAGAGAGGTGCGCGTTCCGCGTGCCCTGGGCGTCGCGCCGGCCTGCGCGCGCGGCGCAGGCGCCGGCCGCGCGCCGCCGCGTTATGCGAATCGCCGCACGACGAGCGTGTCGTTCTGCCCGCCGAAGCCGAAGCTGTTCGACAGGGCCGTATGCACGGGGATGTGTCGCGCCTGATTCGGCACGTAGTCGAGGTCGCAATTGGGGTCGGGCGTGGCGTAGTTGCTCGTGGGCGGGATCGCGCCGTCGCGGATCGCCAGCACGCACGTGATCAACTCGACCGCGCCGGCCGCGGCGACGAGGTGGCCCATCATGCTCTTGATGCTGCTGACCGGCACGCGCTTGGCGAATTCGCCGAAGACCGAGCGGATCGCGAGGGTTTCGAGCTTGTCGTTCTCCTCCGTGCCGGTGCCGTGCGCGGAGATGTAATGCACATCCTGCGGCGCGACGCCGGCGTGCTGCATGGCCGAACGCATCGCGGCGATCGCGCCGCGGCCGGTCTCGTGGATGTCGGTGACGCGGAAGGCGTCGGCGGTCGAACCGTAACCGCAGATTTCGGCCAGGATGGGCGCGCCGCGGCGGCGCGCGTTTTCGAGTTCTTCGAGGATCAGGATGCCCGCGCCTTCGCCGAGCACGAAGCCGTCGCGCGTGCGGTCGAAGGGGCGCGAGGCGCTGACGCACGAATCATTGCGCGTGCTCAGCGCGGTCAGGCGGTTGAATCCCGTGACGCCGAGCGGGTGAATCATGCTGTGCGCGCCGCCGGAGATCATCACGTCGGCGTCGCCGCGGCGGATCATCTGGGCCGCTTCGCCCAGCGCCTGCGTGCTCGCGGCGCAGGCCGTCAGCGTGTTGAAGTTCGGGCCCTGCGCGTTGAAGCGATAGGCCAGGTGCGCCGCGGCCGACTGCGGATCCTGCTCGAATTCGCCAGCGGCGTTGAGCCGCGCGTGCGCGACTTCCGCCCAGCGAACCGCGTCGAGCTCGCGCTTCTCCGTATTCCACCCCGCCACCGCGGCCGCAACGAAATTGTCGAAGTCGATCGGCCCTTCGCCGCCGCCGAGGTAGACGCCCACCTGCTCCGGACTGACGCCGGCCGAGCCGTTGAGCCCCGCGCTGCGCCAGGCGATTTCGGCGGCCGCCAGGGCGAATCCGACGTTTCGGCTGGCGGTCTTATGGTCCTCGTAGCGCTCGCCGAGATGGCGCCGCAGGTCGAAGCCTTTGACTTCCGCGGAGAATTGCGTGGGGAACGTGCGCGCGTCGAAATTCGTCGTCGGCGCGACGCCGCTCTCGCCGCGCAGCAGCCGTTGCCAGACCGTGTCGATGTCGTCGCCCAGCGGCGTGACCCAGCCGATGCCCGTGATGACGATTCGTCGCTTCATGCTCACGCTCACTCTCGAAATCGCGCGATCGCGCGTCGCGCGGGGCTACTCCCGATAGCGCCGCACGACCAGGGCCGCGTTCTGTCCGCCGTTCAGCGCGTAGGCGATCGAAAGCGCGTTTTCGATGCGCGCGTCGATGGGCGTCTCTGTGACGAGCCGCAGCCCGGTTTTCGCATCCAGCGGCTTGCTGTTGCAGGCGGGCGGAATCGTGGCGTTGTGCGTCGACAGCACCGTGGCGATGAAGTCGATCGCGCCCGACCCGGCGCCGTTGTTGCCCAGGCCCGCCTTGACGTTGATGACCGGCGCCTCCGCGGCGCGCGGGCCGAGCGCGGCGCGGATGCCGGCCGCCTCCGATTCGTCGTGCGCCAGCAGGCCGCAGGCGTATGTGCCGATCGCGCTCACCTGCTCGGGACTCACCTTCGCGTCGGCCAGCGCCTTGCGGATCGCCAGCGCGACGCCGCGGCCTTCCGGGTGCGGACGGCTGGGCTGTCGCGGATCGAAGGCGTCGTTGCTCGCGCCGAAACCGACCAGTTCGGCGTAGATGCGCGCGCCGCGCTGGCGCGCGTGGTCGAGATCTTCGAGGATGACCAGGCCGCCGCCCTCCGAGTCGGCCGTGCCGTCGCGATCGGCGGCGAACGGCCGCACGGATTGCGCGGGGTTGTCGTTGCGGGAGGTCAGCCGGCCGGCGAGTTCCTGCCGCAGGTGCGCCATCGGGTTGGTGAGGCTCTCGGCCCCGCCGCAGATGCAGACGTCGGCCACGCCGCGGGCGATGGTGCGGAACGCCTCGCCGATGGCGAGGTGGGCGCTGGCTTCGCTGCACGTGATGGTGTTGCTCGGTCCCTGCGCGTCGTGAACGATGGTGACGTGGCAGGCGAGCATGTTGGGCAGGAACTTGAGCAGCCAGAGCGGCGTGAGGTTATTCATGCCGATGGTGCCCCAGCGGGCGAGGCTGAATTCCCCGTTTTCGGCGGCGCTGTGCAGCGCCTGGGCCAGTTCGGGCAGGTCGGCGCAGATGAGGCCCGCGCCGATGTTGGCGCCGAAGCGGGTGCTGTCGACGTTTGGCCCACCCTGCACGTCGCCGCGCTCGATGAGGCACTTGGTCCGCAATCCGGCGTCGAGCGCCGCGTGGCGCGCGGCGACGACGGCCAGAACGATGTCGCGGGCCATGATCTTGGCGGCTTTGCGATAGCTCTTCGGCACGGCGTCGGCGACGCTGAGGTCGGCGATTTCTCCGCCGACGCGCGAGGCGAACCGGCCGGGGTCGAAACTGCGGAACGTGTCGATGCCGCAGCGCGACTCGAGCAGCGCGTTCCAGAACTCGGTCGCGCCGCTGCCGATGGGCGTGACCGGGCCGACGCCGGTGATCACGACGCGGCGCTGCGTCATAGCGGGATCCTCGACGCTCCGCCGCGGTAGGTGCGCAGGAGCGACATGAATTCCTCGGTGAACACGAAGTTCTCCTGCGGGAACTCTAGCCCGCTCATGTTCTGATCTATGTGCGAGAAGACCAGGTCTACTTCGCCGACCAGCGCGTCGCCGCAGAAAATCCGCCCGACGGTGGCGGCGGCCTGCTCGGTAAGCTGCTCGATGACGGCCTCGTAGCGGACCTGGTCGCCGGGGCGCACGAGCTGGTGGAACGCGGCCCGCTTCACTTTCGCGAGAATGACTTTTTCGGCGAACTGGCGGGCCTCGCCGACCAGGATGCCCGCCGTCTGGGCCATGCCTTCGACCATCAGCGAGGCCGGCATGACGGGAAATTCGGCAAAGTGGTCGTGCAGGTGGTCTTCGGCCAGCGTGACGTTTTTCAGCGCCACCGCCCGCGTGCGCGGCTCGAACTCCACGAATCTGTCGAACCAGATCCAGCGCACGATCGTCCTCAGGCGGCTTGCGAAAGTTTCCGTTCGATCAGCGACATGATCGACCCGACGGTGAAGACATCGAGCACCTTGTCGACGACCGGGTCGCGCTCGAACTCGTCGAACGCGCCGCCGGGCACGATCTTGCGCAGCTCCGCGAGGCCCTGCGGGTTGAGCTTCTTGTCGCTCACATAGGCGGGGTTGCTCAGGAACTCGCGCGAGATCAGCTCTTCCTGCGACATCTTCACGCCGAACGCCTTTTCGAGCCGAAACGTCAGGTCGAGGATGTCGATCGACTCGGCCCCGAGATCGGCCGTCAGTCGCGCACCCTCCGTCACCTCGTCGGCGTCCACGCTGAGCGTGTCGACCAGCGATTGGCGGACTTTCTCGAAAATCTCCGTCTTCGGAGGTACGGGCATAGCTGATTCCCTCGCCGGACCGCGCTCAAGCCTGTGCTCATCGGCCGGAAGCCGGCCGACGCGGCGCTGTACGGCGCCGCTCGATACCCTAGAGTGCCGCCGCCGCGGGCGGGCCGGACCGCGCTCCGCGCAGCAACAATTCGAACAGTCCGCGCATCCGCGCACGCAGACGCTGCTCGGATTCCGCCAGCCCCTCGCCAAGCTCGGACAGGTCGAGGTGCCGCAAGGTTAGCTGGCCCTTTACGATCTCGCGGCCGTCGACGCAGCCTCGGGCGGCGAAGCTGCTGGTTCCCGCGCCGATCTCGCGCGCGACCGATTCGACGGTCAGCGTCTGGCCGGGCGCGAGGAAGCTCTTATACGTCACGTTTCGGGCTTCCTTCAATACGATGAGCCCGGGCGAAAAGTCGCGCGTCGCCCGCACAAGCCAGGCCGACGCCTGCACCAGCGCCTCCAGCATGAGCACGCCCGGGAGCACCGGAAAACGCGGAAAATGATCCGCCAGGTACTCCTCGGCCAGCGACAGCGCCTTCACCCCCACGATTCGGCGGCCGGGCTCCAATTCCGTGATCCGATCGATCAGGACGAACTTCACGCGCGCAACCCCGGTTTCCACCCACCCGCGTACGCGTCCAACCGACCCGAGCCCGCGGCCGACCACCTGCCGGCCCGCGGGAAACGAAGAATGATACTCGACTAGACGCCGCCCGGCCAGCGCGCGGCGGAAGGAGGGGAAGGGGGAACGGGGGACAGGGAACGGGGGACAGGGAATAGGGAACAGCGAAGAGAAAAGAGGGAACGGGGACGCGCATCGCCCCCAATGGGGGCGACGGAGTGTAGCCACGGGTGGAGCGGCCGGCGGCGAATTCGGCCGCCGCGCAACCCATGCACCGAACGCGCCGACCCCACACTTCTTCCGCCCCGGCAGGGGCGGCGGAATCGATTCGCGCGGACGCACCATTGCACGCTGGCGACGCACGCTCGTGCTTCGCGTCGCGCGCTACGCCCGACTCGGATGCCTGCGCCGAGCACGGCGTCGGACGCGGAGGTCCGACGCTATCCATGAAAGGCTTCTCCCGGTCAAGGGAAGACGCTACTCG
>CAZHIE010000176.1:0-8980 GCA_964532435.1 uncultured Planctomycetales bacterium | reverse complement strand
GCCCAGCAGCAGCGCCAGACCCAACAACAGGAATGGGGCGCAGAAAAGCAAGACGAGCGCGGCGAACGCCAGCGCGGGCGCTGAAAACTCCCGGCTCGCGATGATCCACGCGCTTACAGCGATGAAGGCGGAAGCGGATGAGAAGATGAGTCCGACAGCGATGGCCAGGCCGCGCGGCGCGCGGAAAACGAGCGTGTCACCGGCTGGAAGCGCATTGTCGCCCATCGTTGGTCGCACACCCCGCCGGGGCTTCGCTGCGCTGGCTTACTTCGCCGCCGCCCGGCCCAGACCGCTGAACGGCAACTCGACTTCCAGTGCTCCGACGCTCACCACCGCCAGCTTGCGATCGGTCTGAACGCGCACGACGCGGCCGTCGCGTTGAAACGGCTTTGCGAAGACAAGGTCGCCCGGTTTCAGCGCGGCGATCTCGCCGTCGCTGAGCGGCGGGGCAGCGGGCCGCGGCGGACGCCGGTCGGCGGCGGGCCGGGGGGATTGAGATTTCGCCGCGCTGCGCTGGAGACTCTCGCCGTGCTGCCCGGAGGGTGGCTGCTGCGCATGACCCGGGTGGGGCGCGTGCGGCGCGCCGGCCAGCGCGCGACCATCGCCGGAGTGTCGCGGCGGGCGCGGACGCGGCGGCGCGGAGGATGGAAAATCCCGCGGGCGCTCGGTGCGCGGCGGCGGCGCCGGAGTCTGCGGCGGAAGAATGTCGCCCAGCGGAACCTCGACGGCGAACGCGCCGACGTCGACCTCAGCACGATGCAGGTCCAGCCGCAGGCGCACCACCTTGCCGTCGCGGTCGAATCCGCGCACGCGCACCGCGTCGCCGGGCTGGAGGTGGACGACGCGCTGCACCCACTGCTGAAAATCGGCCTGCTTCTTTTCGAATTGTTCGCGGGCGGCGGCGGCCTCGCCCTGCGCCGCCTGCGCCGCGAGCTGTGTTTCGACGGCCGCGTTGCGGGCGGCCTCGGCCTGGCGCTTCACTTCGCTTGTCCCTTCCAATGCGGCCTTGAGGGCGCGGGCTTTCCGAGACAGATTGCGCCGCGCCGCGAGAATCAGACGGCGCGGCATGCCCAGCCGCTGCGCGATCTCGATCGCGTTGCTGCCGCCGGATTCGCCGATCACCAGATGATACGTCGGGCGGAGTGTCCGTACGTCAAATTCCACCGACGCGTTTTCCGCTCGCGGGTTCATCAGCGCGAAGCCCTTCAGCGCGCCGAAGTGCGTCGTCACCATGCAGCGCGTGTCCAGCCGCACAAGCTCGTCGAGCATCGCCCGGCCGATCGCCGCGCCCTCGTCGGGGTCGGTGCCGGCGCCAAGCTCGTCGATCAGCAGCAGCGTGCGCGGGCCGGCCTTGCGCAGCATCTCCATCAGGCGATTCAGGTGCGCGCTGAACGTGCTGAGCGATTGCGCCATGCTCTGCTCGTCGCCGATGTCGATCAGGATCGTGCTGAACAGGCCGACGCTCGAGCCGGGGCCGACCGGGACCGGCAGACCCGATTGCAGCATCAGGTTGATGACGCCGACTGTCTTAAGCGTGACCGTCTTCCCGCCCGTATTCGGGCCGGTGATGATCAGCAGCAGAAAATCCCTGCCCAGCCGGTAGTCGATCGGCACGATGTGTTCGGTGGGTTCCCCCGCGGCCTTTCGGCGGCGCTGCATGTCGAGCAGCAGAGGGTGGCGCGCCCCGCGCACGTCGAGCACGCCGTCGTCGTTCACGTCCGGGCAGCGCAGCTCCAGATCGCGCGCGAAGCGCACCTTCGCGACGATCAGGTCGAGCACGGCCAGCGCGTCCAGCGTCTTGAGAATCCCCTCGGCGTTGAGATGCACCTCGTGCGCCAGGTCCCACAGCAGCCGGTTGATCTCCTCCTGCTCTTCGATGCGCAGGTTCGTGATGACGTTGTTCAGCTCCACGCACGCGGCCGGCTCGACGTAGATCGTCGCGCCGCTGTCGGAGTGGCGGTGGATGATGCCGGGCACTCGGCCGCGATATTCGGTCTTCAGCGGGACGACGATGCGGTCGTTGTGAAACGTGTGATTGGGGTATTGCAGGAAGCGGCGCACGCCGGGATCGCGCAGGATGCGCTCGACGCTCTCGCGAATCTGCGTGCCGGCCTGCTCGATCTCGCCGCGAATGCGCGCGAGCTTCGGGCTGGCATCGTCGCGCACCTGGCCGCGCGCGTCGATGATCGCGCCGATGCGCGCGGCGATCGTGGCGAAATCGCCGACCCGCTCGGCCAGGTGGCGCATTTCGGGCATCGCTTCGGGCAGGTCGCGCAGCCACGTCGCGATGGCGTGCGTGCCGGAGAGCGCGTCGCCGACGCGGGCGATCTCCTCGACGCTGACGCGCAGCGGCGGCCCGCAGCGCTCGATGATTTCGCGCACGTCGCTGACCCCGGCAAACGGCGGCAGCCCGCGCTCCTCTTCAAGCTTCTGAAGTTCGAGCACTTGCGCAAGCCAGCGCCGGATCAGGTCCATGCGCGCGATCGGCTTGATGCTGGCCGCCAGCGCCTTTCCGAGGCCCGTGAAGGCGTACCCGGCCAGAAGCTCGCGGATGCGCGGAAAATCCAGGCAGTCGAGTGTGTGCGCGTCCATAATCCATTGCAGCCAAGCGTCTTGCCGGCGAGAATAGCCGACCGGGGCGAGTTTTGCGAGCAAGCGAGTGGCCGCGCATCGAATCACACCACTGGCGACGCGCGCCGCGCGCGCAGACCGCGGACGCGAGGCGCGCCCGGCGCGCACGATCGCGCTTCGCGGCGCTGCGCTCGCGCTCCTATGTGCCTTTTGCGTCGACTCCTCGCATGCGCAGCGAACCCTGCCGCCCCCCGCTTCCGCGCCCGCGATGGCGGAGAGCCAGGCGCTGTTCGAGCGCGGCCGCCTGCTGATGCAGCAGGGCAGCGGCGAGGCCGCCATCGACGCACTCTCTCGCGCGGTCGCCAAGGCGCCGGAGAGCATGGATTATTCGCTCGCGCTCGCGCGGGCCTATGCCGCCACCGGGCGCGAGCGCGACGCCGAGCGCCTGCTGCGGCTGCTGGCCGCGCGGCACGACGGGCCGGAAGTCCGCGTCGAGCTGGCCGCGGCGCTGCGGCGGCTCGATCGCCCGCGCGAGGCCGCCGAAGTGCTGCGCGAGGTTGAGACCCGGCTCGATGCGGCGGGTTTTCGGCTTTACATGTCCGTCGTGGAGCAGAGCGGCGGCCGGGCGCAGGCCGAAGCCGCGTGCGCGCGAATTCTTGCGACAGACAGGGGGAACGAAACGGTCCGGCTGTACGGCATCGACCTGGCGCTCTGCGATCAGCGCTTCACCGTCGCGCTGGAGCGCATCGACGAAGCGCGCCGCGCGGGGCCGGATTCGCCGGGCCTTTGCCTGCGCGCGGCGGCCGCATACCTGGGACTCGATCGCGTTCTCGGCGACGCGCAGGTCCGCCGCGGCCCGCCGGACGGCGCGGGTCGATTCGACGGCGATTGGCTGCTGCTCGAACCGCGCTCGCGACCGAGCGAATACCTCGCCTGTCCGCGCGGCTCGGCGATGTACCAGATTCGCCTCGCGCTCGACGGCGGGATCGACAGCCCGGCCGCGCACCTGCTGCACGCGCGGCTGTGGCAACGCATCGGGCGGCCGGAAACCGCGCTGCGCGTGCTGCAAGCCCGCGCGCCGCTGCTGTTGGAGCCGCCCGGCGACGCCGGCTCGAATGCGCCGCTGTCGTGCATGGCGATCGATCCGCTCACGGCGTTTTGCGAGGCGACGCTGGAGGCGGGAGCGCTGGACGAGTTCCTGCGCTTCGCCCGGCTGCGCTATCAGAGGACCAGGCCGCAGGATGCGCCCGCCGCAGCGAATCGGCTGGCGGATGATTATGCCGAGGCGGCCCGCCGATTCGCGCAGCGCGGCGATGGACGGCTGGCCGGCGCGCTGCTGCGCCGGGCTTGCGACCTGGCGCCGCGAAATGCCCAATTGTGGGAGCAGCTCTCCGACGCGCTCTGGCTCGACGGCCGGCCCGTCGCCGCGGCCGGCGCGTATCGAAAAGTGCTCGCGCTTCAGCCCGCTCACGCGCGTCGTGCGGAGATGCTCGAGCGCGTGGCGGCGGGCGAGGCGGCCGCAGCGGATGGACTCGACGACTTGCCGGCCGGCGCTCCCGCCGCGGAACCGTGACGCGCTCATCCGGCGCCGCAATGCGGGGGTCCAGCGTCGCGAGAAATCGGCAGTGGGGCTGCGAAACGGCTGGCGACGGCCGACATGCGCGTCGCCCAACCTTTGCCCAAGAGCGGTGTCACAACTTCTGGGGCGAAGCCGCGCCGCGACCGCTGGGCGCCCGACGGAAGCGGCGGCTGGATCGAACCGGAGGACGGCAGATGCGTGCGACGGCGATGAGATTGGGGTTGTTGGCCGTGCTCGGCGGCGCGTGCATGGCGTTCACGGTGACCTGCGAGCCGACCGACCTGGACGTGAACGTCTCGGGTCTCGGCCGCTTCGTTCGCGACGTCTTTCGCGACGACGACCGCGATCGGCACCGTTGCTGCGACGACGACGACTTTTTCGACTTCGATTTCTGGTTCGACTAGCCCCGGCGTGTCGCAGGGCGGATCGATCCCAACGGGGCGGCGCAGACCCTACGTCGCCTCCCGGCGACCGAAGACCCGCCCCAGACCGCGCTTGATCGCCGCGAACAGCGCGACGACTCCCACGACGACGAAATACCACAGCTTCTTGAAAGCCAGCAGAATCTTGGCGATCAGCCCCGTCTTGAGCGCGACCGCAGCCGCGCCTCCGGCGATCAGGCCGGTAAGGCCGTACGCCGCCACGCGGTCGCCGACGCGCCACTCCGCGTATTTCTGCCCCGCCTTGAAACCAAAGCCGCCCAGCAGCGTCCGCGTCTTCGGCACGGTCGTGTTCAGGTCTTCCGGGTCGCACACCAGCGTCACCGACATCACGCCGCTGCGGCCCAGCCGCTTGGTGTTAAAGTTGATGACCGAGTGCCCCTCGCTCGTATACCGCAGCGCCCACTCCAGGTTGTTCGTCTGTGGGTCGTAGCGCGGCGGAATCTCCCACCCGATCAGTTCCATCGTGCTCATCCCGCGCCGGGTGCGCTCCTCGTTGCCCGCCTTGTTTCCCTCCCGCAGCTCCTTCAGCAGCTTGTCTGCGTTGAGCTTGTCCTTCTCGTCGTCCTTCACATAGCCGCAATCGTCCCACTCGAACACGACGAACCAATCGAGATCGCCCGGCCCGAGCACGCCCATCTCCGAGCCGTCGACGATGTTGCCGAACGCCTCCAGCAGCTTGCTCGCATCGCCCTGGCCGACGAAGCGATGCCCGGCCGGAACCTGAATCTCGGCGATGGAACCGACATCCGCTTTCACCGGTCCCTTCTGCCAGCGCAGGTCTTCGAGCGCCGCGGGCGGCGCCTGCGCGAGAGCGCTGCGCACGCAGAGGCATGCGCACAGCGCCGCCGCGACGACGGACAAATTCGTTGAACGCGCGAGTTTCATCGGCACAGTCCACCTCCCACGGATCGGCGGCCGCCTCAGAGAATGGCACTCGGCGAACGGCCCGGCGGCGCCGGTGTTCAAGAGAATCGAGTTCCCGACAGCGCAGAATCCGCGAGCCGGCCTGCCTCTGTCAAGTCGGGCGATCGCCTCTTTTCGCGAAGCATTCGACGACCCGCGTGTCGTGCATGACCGAGCCAATCTCGGACCCCGCCAGCGCCGGGCCGCCGTCGCCCGCCAGCCCGCGCGCCTTGCGCCGTGCCGCGCCCCAGCCGCGCACTCGCGAAATATCGGGCAAATCGGCCGGCCGCGTGGCCCCCCAAGCCGGCACGCAGCTTCCGGCGCTTGATAGCCGAATGAAATGAGGGGAGCAGGCGAGCGAGCGCGGACGGACCGAGCCGTCCACCGCACGGGGATGGCACGACCGCGCGAAGATCGAGCCTGCGCGTCCCTGGTCGCGAGTCGCCGCCGGCAAACCGCGACTTCGCCGGGAGATTGTGATGAGCGACGGGCTGCTACGTTTGCTTCGGCCGCAGGATTATGCCGAGAGCCTCGTACGCAGCTCGCTCGACATGATCATCTCCGTCGATCTGGATCGCCGCATCATCGAGTTCAACCCCGCCGCCGAAGCCGCGTTCGGCTATCGGCGCGACGAGATGCTGGGCAAGCCGGTAGACGTGCTCTATGCCGATCCGGTCTCCGGGTCGAAGCTCTCGCGCCAAGCCGCGCTTGCCCGCTTTCAGGGCGAGGTCCGCAACCGCCGCAAGAACGGCGAGACGTTCTTCTGCTACGTATCCGCGTGCCCACTGCACGATGCGCAGGGAAACGTGATCGGCCTGATGGGCATCTCGCGCGACATCACCGAACAGAAGGCGCAGCAGGAAGCGCTGCGCCGCGCCCACGACGAGCTTGCGCGCTGGAATCGCGAGCTGGAGGAGAAAGTCCGCCAGCGCACGGCGGCCGTCCGCGCGGCGTACGATGACACGCTCGATGCGCTCGTCCTGGCGCTCGACGCGCGCGAGAGCGCGACCGCCGGGCACTCGCGCCGCGTGGCGATGTATTGCGTGTACCTGGCGCAGGACGCGGGCATGTCGGTCGGCGCGCTGGAGCCGCTCTATCGCGGCGCGCTGCTGCACGACATCGGCAAGATCGGCGTGCCGGACGCCGTGCTGCTCAAACCCGGCAAGCTCACGCCCGAAGAGCGCGAGGTCATCGAGACGCACGTCAACATCGGCGGCCGGCTGCTCGGCGAAATCGGCTACCTCGCGAATTCGATCGCCATCCCGCAGTATCACCACGAGCGCTGGGACGGCACGGGCTACTCCGCCGGCCTGGCGGGCGAGGAAATCCCGCTGGCGGCGCGCATCTTCGCGATCGTCGACGTCTACGACGCGCTGCGCAGCGATCGGCCGTACAAGTCGGCGATGGACCACGCCGCCGCGAGTCGCACGATCGTGTGCGAAGCGGGACGGCACTTCGACCCGGCGGTCGTCGCGAAGTTTCAGGCTGTTTCGGAGCGGGCGTGGGAATCGCTGACCGAGGCGGCGCAGCGCGCCGAGCGGTTCGACGACGTGCTGACCGCGTGCCGGCGCGCAAGAGAAACGCGCCGTGGCGCAAGCGAAGTCGCGAGTCTCCGATAGCATATCGACTCCGAATTGCCCAAGCCGTCCGCCCTCTTCCGTGCCGCCGGGTATCATTCACGGAGCGTCTCGTGAGGAACGCCTGTGGATCCCTTCGAATTGAAGAAGTGGGTCGAACCGAACAGTACTCAACCGTTCGATATCGTGCTCTCCACCGGCAAGCGGCTGGCCGTTCGCCATCCGGAGCTGCTGCTGGTTGGACGCCGAACGTCCATCCTCGTCAGCTTCGATGAGCGCAGGCTGCTGAGCGACTACGTCCTATTCTCAAACGTTCACATCGCGAAGCTGCAACGCACGAACGGCGCGCCTATCGAACCAGCGGAGTAGGGAGCCGCCAGCGCTCGTCGCCCCCCACGCCGGCCTGCCCGCCTCGTTTGGTGTCCGAAGCAAACTCCGATAGCA
Source organism: uncultured Planctomycetales bacterium (assembly GCA_964532435.1). Lineage (GTDB taxonomy): Bacteria > Planctomycetota > Phycisphaerae > UBA1845 > Fen-1342 > CAZHIE01. The sequence continues at coordinate 1,463 of CAZHIE010000176.1, read as the reverse complement.
TCCGCCCCACACGGCAACGTGCAAGCCGCGCCGCATCACGCGCACGCGTCACGCCGTGTGGAGCGCGCATGAACGACGAGTCCGGCCGAACCCGCGCCAGCGAATCCGAGGTCGTCGCCGCCTTCACGCGCGGCGACGTCGCTCCCGGCGTGTCCGGCTCGGTATACGGGCGACTGTCGCTGATGATGCTGCTGCAATACGCGGTCTGGGGGGCGTGGTTTCCGTTCGCGACGCTGTATCTGGGCGGCGCGAAGGCGGCAGGGGGGTTGGGCTTCTCGCCGGGACAGGTCGGCGCGCTCATGGGCGTCGGCGCGTCGATCGGCGCGATCACAGGCCCGTTCATCGCGGGGCAATTCGCCGATCGCTTCTTCAGCACCGAGCGTTTCCTGGCGGTCTCGCTCGCGCTGGGCGGACTCGTGAAGTGGATCACCGCCGCGCAGACCGACTACACGGCGTGGCTGCTGCTTTCCATCGCCTACAGCGTCATCTACATGCCGACGCTGGCGCTGACGAACTCGCTGGCGTTCGCGCATCTGACCGATCGGTCGCGCCAGTTTCCGTACGTTCGCGTGTGGGGCACGATCGGCTGGATCGTTGCAAGCTGGGCGTTTCCGATGATCTGGCTGCAGACGAATCTCGAGCTTACGACGCGGCCGCCGTTCCTGGTGGGCGTCGAGCGCTCCGACGCGATCGCGCAGATGGCGTGGGCGCTGCGCTTTTCCGCCATTCTTTCGTGGGTCTACGCGGCGTTTTGCCTGTTTCTCCCGCACACGCCGCCGCGGCGCGACGCGGTCGAGCCGCTTGCCTTCGCCAAGGCGTTTCGGCTGCTGCGCGAACCGTCGGTGCTGCTCATCGTGCTGGTCAGTCTGCCCATCAGCATGATCCACCAGATCTATTTCATCGTGACGCAGCCGTTCCTGGTCAAGATTGGCGTGCCGGCCAGCGACGTGGGGCCAGCGCTGACGATCGGCCAGTTCGCCGAACTGCTCATCATGCCGTGCGTGGGATACTGGCTCAAATGGCTCGGCTTCCGGCGGGTGATTGTGATCGGCGCGCTCGCATACTTCCTGCGCTTTGCGATCTTCGGGATTCCCGGCCTGCCGACGGCCGTCGTGCTCAGCAGCCTCGTTCTGCACGGCCTGTGCTATTCGTGCTTCTTCGCCGCCGCGTACATCTATATGGATCGCGTCGCGCCGCCGGACATCCGCCACTCGGCGCAGACGCTGATCGGCATTCTCATTCTCGGCATCGGCCCGGTCTTCGGCGGGCTGCTCTATGGCCAACTGGCGGAGATCTTTACGTCCGCCGACGGGGCGCTGAACTACAGCGGCCTGTGGTACGCGCTGGCGGCCATCGGGGGCGCTGCGGCGCTGCTGATCGCGCTGCTGTTCCGCGAGAAGCCGGTGGTCCCGGAACTCGCGCCGTAGCGCGCCAAGATTGGACCGGTGAGAATGGACCAAGTG
>CAZHIE010000175.1:0-8988 GCA_964532435.1 uncultured Planctomycetales bacterium | reverse complement strand
TCGCGCGGCCGGGGCGGCGCCCGTCCGCGCGCGGCCGAAATTCCCCCGATCCGTCCCCCGCCCTTCCTCACGCGTACGGCGCAGGGTCAGGAATGCCCACCTCTGCGAACGCCGCCAGCCGCAATCGGCAACTGTCGCACGATCCGCACGCGCGGCCCGCCGCGTCGGGGTCATAGCAACTTCGCGTCTGCGAAAAATCGACGCCCAGCGCCAATCCGCGGCGGACGACTTCGGCCTTGCGCATGTCCATGAGCGGCGCGCGAATCCGCAGCGGCGCCCCCTCCACGCCCGCCCGCGTCGCCAGCCGCGCCATCCGCTCGAACGCCGCAACGAACTCCGGCCGGCAATCCGGATAGCCGCTGTAGTCCAGCGCGTTGACGCCGAGGAAGATGTCAGCCGCGCCGCGCACTTCCGCCAGCGCCAGCGCATAGGACAGAAAGATCGTGTTCCGCGCCGGGACGTACGTGACCGGAATCGCGGCCGAGTCGGGCGCTGCGCCCTTTGGAACGTCGATGTCCGCCGTCAGCGCCGACCCGCCGAAGATGCGCAGGTCGATCTTGGCGACGACGTGTTCGCGGACGCCCGCGGCGGCCGCCACGCGCCGCGCCGCGTCGAGTTCCACGGCGTGTCGCTGGCCATAGGAAAACGACAGCGCGATGGGGGCGAATCCCTCGGCCTGCGCCAGTGCCAGCGTGACGGCGCTGTCGAGTCCGCCGGAGAGCAGCACCACCGCCTTCTCAGAGTTCGTAGAAGACATGCCGCGCCCCGCGCAACGCGCGCCGGCCGAGCGAAAGGGCGAGCGGCTACTCCGCCCGGTCGCCGCCCTCGACCTCGTTCAAGTACTTCTGAAAGTCGCCCATCTTGTACGAGAGGAAGCAGAACGCGTGGTGCAGCGCGAGGTACTCCAGATCCTGTTTGTCGTCCTCCGCCTCGTGCCGCAGCTCATTCAGCTTTGCCAGGATAGTTTCCGCTTTCATCGCGCTCCCGCCTCTCTCGCATCATGCAAAAAGTGATGCAGGTTCCCGAATGTTGCATATCCCATAGGGGTCCAGGCGTCGCGCCGGCACGTCCTCACGGCGACGCCGGCAGGTTCCCGTTCTTGCGCCCCTGCGCGTCGTACAAGCTCAAGTCGACGTCGCGCCAGGTCTTTGTAATGTGGACAATCTGCCCCGTGTGAAACGAAAAGTGCTCTGTCACGTGAAACACCGCGACCAGCGGCGTCACCGCGTAGCCCTGTATCGTCAGACGCCGCAAAAGCTCGTCGTCGCGCAGCCCGCCGATCACTTCGCACGCGCGGGCGACCGCCTGCTCCAGCGGCGGCACGATCTCCGCCGCCGGGCGGCCCGAGCGATCGGCGAATTCCGCCGGCCGATCGCGCGCGATCGCCTCGCCGCCGACGCCGCCGATGATCCACTGCCGCACGTTGCCGGTCAGGTGCAGAATCAGATTCGCGACGCTGTTCGTGTGGGCGTTGTGCCGCCGCCAAAGCTCGTCCGCGCTCAGCAGCCCGGCGCAGCGCGCAATCTGCGAAAGTTCGACGCGCAGCTTTTCGCGCGCATACGCCGAAAACGCGGCCGCAACCGATTCGCCTTTCAAGACAACCGCCTCCATCGGCGCCGCGCATTCCGCGCCGCGCCTCAGCGATCGAACGTCGCCCCCATCGCCGCGGCCGGTGCGGCCGCGCCGCTCGGGGCGGCGGCCGCCCGCCGGCCAAGCAGTACGCTCAGCGCCATGGGCACGATCACGAGCGTTCCGATCGTGGCCACCAGCATTCCGCCGAGCATCACCGCCGCGAGCCCGCGATATAGTTCGCTTCCCGCGCCGGGCATCAGCGCCAGCGGAAGCTGTCCGAAAAACGTCGTGAGGCTCGTCATCAGCACGGGGCGCACGCGCGTGCGGACCGACTCTCGAATGGCGTGGTCCGGCGACATGCCGTGATCGCGCCAGTTCTGAAGCGCCTGGTCGACGAGCAGGATCGCGTTGTTCACCACCGTGCCGACCAGAATGACGAAGCCGAGGAACGTGAGCACGTCGAGCTGCTGCACGGGCTGGTCGGTGGTCAACATGGTGCCGACGTGGCAGATGTACAGCCCCAGGAATCCGCCGAAGATCGCCAGCGGCACGCTGAACATGATGACCAGCGGATAGATCCAGCTTTCGTACAGAGCGCACAGCAGAAGGTACGTAATCAGCACGCTCAGGAAAAACCGCCCGCTCGCCAGGTTCGCCAGCGAGCGCAGCGTCCAGCCGTCCCACGCACCGATCATCGCCTCGCGCGCTTCGACCAGCTTGCTGGCGTTGCCGGTCAGCGAGACGGTGACGCTCGGATCGATCCGCCCCGCGTCGCGCAGCTTGCGCACCATCCCGGTTTCAGGATCGCCGATCTGGTCGATCACTTCCTGAAGCGCGAGCGACTCGGCCGGATTGACCGTCAGCGTCACCGAGCGCTGCCGCTCGGTGTGATTGATCTTCTCCAGCGCGGTGGTTTCGACCTGCCGCGCGGCGGCCAGAAGCGGGACGATCTGCCCGCTGGGCGAGTAGATCGGCACCTGCGCGATCTGCTGCGTGGGGCGTTGTTTCTGCCCCTTCACGTAGAGCGTGATGTCGATCGTGTCGCCGCCCGAGACGCGGTAATCGCCGACGTACGCCCCGTCGCCGCACGCCTCCACGATGCGACCGATCTCAGCCGCGCTCAGGCCCAGCGCCGCCGCGCGCTCGCGGTCGGGAATGACGCGCACCTCCGGCCGGCCGAGCGAGAAGTTGGCGGGATCGGCCCGCGGAAATCCGAACTTGCTCATGCATTCCATCTGAAGCGCGGCGGCGGCGGCCACGACTTTGTCGAGATCGTCTCCGCGCACCTGGATGTCGGCGTTGTTTCCGCCGCCGAAGCTGAAGAGCTGCGTCTGGACGAAGATCGGAATCGTTCCGGGAATCGCGCCGCCGGAAGTCTGCAGCAGGCGCACGAGCGGCTTGACGCGGGCGGGGTCCGCGCTGCTGGCGCCCATGAAGCAGTTGCCGGCGAAGTTTACGAAGAAGAAATTGTCGATGCACGGGGGCGGCGTCAGCCACTCGCGACGGATTCGATCGCGCTGCAGCGCGGACAGGCCGGCGCTGTTGAGCTCCGGAACCTGATTCGCCGCGAGCATCGCCTCGACCTGCGAAATCCAGCGCTGATCGAGCGCTTTCTTCTCGGGCGAGCCTTCCGCTACGCGCCAGTAATCGCCGATCTGCGACTCGATCACCGTCGCCATCCGCCGGTACTCGTCGACGCCATAGCCGGGCGGCGTCAGCAGGAACCCGAACACCAGGTTGCGATTGCCCGCCGGAAGGTACGTCGCGGGCGGCAGCAGCATCGCCCCGCCCCAGATCGACCCGATCGCCACGGCCAGCACGATCGCCGCGCGACCGACCGCCGGCAGCCCGTTGGCCGCGCCGACCAGCCGCGACACGCGCGTCGCGATCCAGCCCGAGGTTTCGACAGACTCCGCCGCGTCGGCGCCCGCGGCGCGGCGGCGGCGCGACAGCAGCCGTGACGCCAGCACCGGCGTGACCGTCAACGCGACGATCAGCGAGAGCCCCACGCCCGACGCGGTCGCGATGCTGATGTCGCGGAAGAGCTGGCCCGCCTCCTCGCGAACGAGAATGACCGGTATGAAGACCGCCATCGTCGTAAGCGTGCTGGCCAGCACCGCGCCCCACACCTCCACCGTTCCGTCGTAACACGCCGCCGCGATCGGCTTGCCCATCTGGCGGTGGCGATAGATGTTCTCGAGCACGACGATGCAGTTGTCGACGACCATGCCCACCGCGAACGCGATGCCCGCCAGCGAGACGACGTTCAGCGTGCGGCCGAGCGCCACGACCACCAGAAACGTGCCGATCACCGAGATGGGGATCGACAGCGCCACGGCCGCCGTCGCGCGCCAGTTGCGCAGAAACACGAGCAGCACGGCGATCGCCAGCAGGCCGCCATAAACGATGTTTTCCTCGACCAGCTCGATCGCCTGGTCGATGTAGACCGTCTCGTCGTAGACCTTCATCAGCTCCAGGCGCATGCCGCGCGCCTGAAGCACGTCGCGGTTGACGCGCTCGATGGCCTGCCGCAGTTCCGCCATCACGCTCATTACGTTGGCGCCGACCTCGCGCCGCACGGGGATGCCGAGCACGGTGCGGCCCTTGCTGCGCACCAGCGTCCGCGGCTCCTGGTAGGCCAGCTCGACCTCGGCGACGTCGCGGACGTAGACCGGCCCGCCGGGCGTGTCGGCGATGACCGTCGCGAGCACTTCGGCGGGCGATTCGTACTGTCCGACCGTGCGGACGGCGTAATCGCGCTTGCCCTGGGCGCGCGTCCCGGCCGACACGTTCGCGTTCTGCCGGCGCAGGGCCGTTTCGAGCTGCGCGAACGTCAGCCCGCGGGCGGCCAGTTGCCCCGCGTCGACGCGGATCTGCAGCTCGCGCTCGAAGCCTCCGTAGATGCTGGTCGAGGACACGCCGCGCACGCGGTCGAGATAGGGCTGGATGAAGTCCTCGGCGAAGTCGCGCAGCTTGCGGACTTCGTCGTCGTCGTCGCCGGACCCGTACAGAATCAGCCACGCCACGATCGTGCTGATCTCGGCGTCGCCGAGCGAGATGGTCGGCTCCTCCACCTCGGGCGGATAGCCGGTCACCTGGCGCAGCTTGTCGTTCACGTCGCGGGCCGCCGCGTCGATTTTCGTGTCGGCGTAGAACTCCAGCGTCACGTCGGCGGAGTTGTCGAGCGCGGAACTCGTCATCTTGCGCAGCCCCTTCACGCTGCGCAACTGCTCCTCCTGGCGGTCCACGATCTCCGACTCGACTTCCTGCGGATTCGCCCCCGGCCACGCGGTCGAGACCTTGATGACCGGCGTGTCGACGTTCGGCGTAAGCTGAATCGGTATCGCCAACAGCGACAGCAGCCCGAACAGGCAGAGCAGCAGCACGCCGACGCTCACGCCGACCGGACGATTCAGACAGGTGCGAATCAGATTCACGCAACGACTCCCGCGCGCCTTACTTGTGGCCCGGTTCCCCGCGCGGCGCGCCCTTCGGCGCGGGCGCGTCCGCGCCGCGCGACGGCGCGTCGGCCGTCGACAGCGGGCGTGGAATCACCTCCGTCGGCGCGTACAACCGCTCGTTGGCGCGGCACACGACCGGCTCGCCGGCGCGTAGATCCGCGCCGCTGACTTCGATCTCCGACCCGAGCTCCAGCCCGGTGGAGACCGTCAGCGGCAGGGCCATCTGCGCGCCGCCGTCCCCCGCGCGCACGACGAATATCTGCTTCAGCCCGCCGCGCGTCACGATCGCGTCCTTGTTCACCATGATGCGCTTGCCCGGCGCGCCGGACGGCGCCGTCATCCACACGAACATCCCCGGCAGGAGCGTGTGATCCGCGTTCGGCACGTCCGCCTCGATCGGGAACGTCTGCCCGGTCGGCGAAGCGCGCGGTATCACGCGCGACACCGTCGCCGTGATGTTCCGGTTCAGCGCTTCGACAAAAACGCTCACCGGCGCGCCGACCGTGCAATATGCCACGGCGCTCTCCGGAACGTCCGCCCGGATGCGCACGATTTCGATCGCCACCATTTCGACCACCGGCCCGCCCTCGGCCAGCCACTCGCCGATTTCCGTCCGCTTGGCGGTGACAAATCCGTCGAATGGCGCGCGGATCTGCGACTTCTCCAGCTCGCGCTCCAGCAGCCGAACCCGCGCCTCCTGCGCGACCACGTCCTGCCGAGCCCGCGCCAGTTCCTCCTTGCGCGGGCCGTTCTTTGCCTTGTCGAGCGCAGCCTGCGCCTGCGCCAGGCGGCGTTGCCCGGCCAGATACTCCATTTCCGTGTCGCGCCGTTCCTTCTCGTTGCCCTGGCCGAGGGCGTACAGGTCTAGCACGCGCTTGCGCTCGCCCTCCCACTTGCTCAGCACCGCGCTCAGCTCGTCCACATATGCCGCCAGCCGGCGCAGCTCTTCCTCGCGCTCGCCGGTCTCCAGCTCGACCAGCTTCTGCCGGAGACCCTCCAGCGAGCCCAGCGCCTCGTCGCGACGCAGGCGCGGCGGCTCGGCGTCCAGTGCGGCGATCGGCTCGCCGGCGTGCAGGAATTGCCCCTCTTCGGCCGTGAATGAGACGATCACGCCCGGCACTTCGCCCGCGACGACCGCGCTGCGCTCCGCCCGGACGGAACCGACCAACCGGATGGCCGGCGGCACATCGCGCTCGACGGCCGGCTCGACGGCGACGGGCACGGGTCCGTGGCCCTGTCCGGCGGCGTGCCCGCCGCACGCGACGAGCGCGAGCAGCGCGAGGCGAATCGGAATGCGAACATTTCTCGAACTATGCGTATCATGCATGCAACGCCCGCCTGCCCCCGGTTCTCGCGAGTGCGGATTGTAGGTTCCCCGCCGCCGCCCCACAACAAACCGCCCGCCCGCCGCGCACAAAAGGCGACAGGCGCAATTGCGGCGCAACGAGTTCCATAACCGCAGCCGAGCGCGACATTTATCAAGAATTCTTTCTTGAATTCGCGTCAAACTGCGGCTATGTTCTATCACCAGCCGAAGAAAGCCCCGGCCGCGGATTCTGTCTGCGCCCGGCCCGCCAGCGTCCGGGCGGCGTTGCGCAAGTTCTTCTGCTGCAATGTGTTCCGCAACCGATGCGACCGCAGGCTTTGTGGCGGGCAGCACCGGTCATGCGAATGCCCCCGGCGCGGGCGCAGCGACCGAGGGTTTCGCGGTTTTCCCGGATCGCATCTGGAGGCCGCACGCAACCTGCCCGCGAGGCAGGGCGGAGTCAGACTATCGACAGGCCGGAGTGGTCCGGACGTATGCTTCGTATAAGTGTTTGCAAAAAATAGCGTTACGAACGGTGGCAAGGAACCATGAACCCGATTGAACGAATCCGAAACATCGGCATCTCCGCTCACATCGACTCCGGCAAGACAACGCTGAGCGAGCGCATCCTCTTCTACTCAGGCCGAATCCACAAGATGGGCGAGGTGAAAGGCGCGGGCGAAGGCGCCACCATGGACCACATGGAGCTCGAAAAGGAGCGCGGCATCACGATTACGTCGGCCGCGACCACCGTCGAATGGCTTGACCATCAGATCAACCTGATCGACACGCCCGGCCACGTGGACTTCACGATCGAGGTCGAGCGCTCGCTGCGCGTCCTCGACGGCGCGGTGCTCGTGCTCTGCGGCGTCGGCGGCGTGCAGTCGCAGTCGCTCACGGTCGATCGCCAGATGAAGCGCTACGGCGTCCCGCGCATCGCGTTCATCAACAAGCTTGACCGCACCGGCGCCGATCCCGTCCGCGTGATCGGCGAGATCGAGTCCAAACTCGGCCTCGTCGCCGTCCCGCTCCAGCTTCCGATGGGCGTCGAGGCCGGACACCAGGGCGTGATCGACCTCGTGCGCATGGAGGCGGTGTTCTTCGACGGCGATCGCGGCCAGAACGTGCGCGTCGAGAAGATTCCCGCCGACTACGCCGACCAGGCCGACCGCGCGCGGCACGGCATGCTCGATACGCTTTCGCTTTACGACGACGAGCTGATGGAGCTGATGCTCGAGGGCAAGGAGCCCGCGCTCGACCAGCTTCACGCGATCATCCGCCGCCTCACGATCGAGCGCGAGATCGTGCCGGTGATGATGGGCACCGCGTTCAAGAACAAGGGCGTGCAACTGCTGCTCGACGCCGTCGTCCGCTATCTGCCGTCGCCGGTCGATCGCGTCTATTACGCCAAGGACAACGAGAACGACGGGGCCGAGATCGCCATCACCGCCGACCCCGACGCGCCGCTCGTCTGCATGGCGTTCAAGCTGGTGGACGAAAACTTCGGCCAGCTCACCTACACGCGCGTCTACCAGGGCAAGCTCCGCAAGGCGCAGCACATCGTCAACACGCGCACGCAGAAGTCGCAGCGGCTCGGCCGCATGGTCCGCATGCACGCCAACGACCGGCAGGACATCGACGAAGCCGGCCCGGGCGACATCGTGGCGATGATCGCGGTCGATTGCGCCTCGGGCGACACGTTCTGCGACGAGCGCATCAGCTATTCGCTGGAGAGCATCCACGCGCCCGAGCCGGTCATTTCGCTGGCCATCCAGCCCGCCAAGACGGCCGACCGCGACAAGCTTTCGAAGGCGCTGCAGCGCTTCATGCGCGAAGACCCGACGTTCCACGTCCGCACCGATCACGAATCGGGCGAGACGATCATCTCCGGCGTCGGCGAATTGCAGCTCGACATCTACTGCGAACGCATCCGCCGCGAGTACAAGTGCGAGGTCGAGACCGGCGCGCCGAAGGTCAACTACCGCGAATCCCCCACGCGCGAGGCCAGCTTCAATTACAAGCACAAGAAGCAGACGGGCGGATCGGGCCAGTACGGCCACGTCGTCGGCCGGCTGGTGCCGCTGCCCGCCGACGCGGGCAAGGATTTCGAGTTCGAGAGCGCCGTATTCGGCGGGCGCATCCCGACCGAGTACATCCCCTCGTGCGAGAAGGGCTTTGCCGGCGCGCGGCTCAAGGGCCCGCTGGCCGGCTACGAGGTCGTCCGCGTCAAGATCATCCTCGAAGACGGCTCGTCGCACTCGGTCGACTCGTCCGACATCGCGTTCCAGATCGCCGCGCGCGATGCCTTCAAGGAGGCGTACCTGCACAGCGCGCCGGCCATCCTCGAACCGATCATGAAGGTCGAAGTCGAAGTGCCGGCCGAGTATCAGGGCCCCGTCGTCGGCGACATCACCGCCCGCCGCGGCATCGTGCATGGCACCGACGCCAAGAGCGACGTAACGGTCATCACGGCCGAAGTGCCGCTGGCGGAGATGTTCGGCTATGCGACGGACGTTCGCTCGATGACGCAGGGCCGCGGCACGTTCAGCATGGAGTTCGGCCACTACAAGCAGGCGCCGAAGTCCGTGCAGGAAGAGGTCGTCGCCAAGGCCAAGGCCGCCGCGGCGCTGAAGAAGTAAGCGCGGCGCG
>CAZHIE010000174.1:0-8989 GCA_964532435.1 uncultured Planctomycetales bacterium | reverse complement strand
GATGCTTCAATTCGACTTCTGCACCTCCACGCCCTTCTGCCCCTTGTTGAAAATCTGCTTGAGCTGCGTGTCGCAGCCCTCCTGGATGAAGTCGTTGTCCGAGCGGACGTTGCTGAAGTAGTCCACGCTCTTGCCCTTCGTCGCCGGCGCCTTGCGCTGCGCCTTGTCCATTTCCTGCTGCGGCGGCGCCATCGCCAGGAGCGCCCCTTCGCTGCGATAAAACGCGAAGCGCCCGTCGCGGTCGCGCGCGATCGCCGTCGGGAAGCCGCTCACGGCGTCGGCGATGAACGTGCCGCGCAGGTCGGAATCGCCCGCCACGAACGTGCTCATGCCGCTGCCGATCACCTTGACATGCACGTCCTTCACGCCGCTGCGCGAAATCGCATCCACCACGCCGACGCGCGTGCGCTGGCTGCCCACGTCTTCCTGCACCTCCAGCGCCAGCGGCGTAATCAGCACCAGGCCGCTGCTGAACAGATCGTCGCCCCGGCACATCACGAGGTATGCGCCGGTCGCCTCGGCCACCGAGAGCCGCCGCCCGCCTTGGTCGAGCAGTTCGTCGAGCTCGATCGGCCGGGCGCGGTCGAGGTATTCGGCCCCGTCGCCGAGCGCGACGGTCTTTTCGACGACCGGGCGGATGCCGGCCAGGTCCACCGACTGAATTCGCGCCAGGTTCTTCTCGACCAGCGCCAGTTTCATCAGGTCGACGCGGTACACCTGAAGCGTAATCGACTTGATGTTGCGGTATTCGACCCGCACGAACGGGCGCGCGTGCAGCGGCGCCTCGCTCGAAGCGGCCTGCGCCGTCGAGTGCGCCGCGGTGGGCGCATCGCTCGCCGGCGCGTCGGCCGGCGCGCCGCGCGTGCGCAGCGCCCGCGCCCACTCGCCGGCCTCGCGGTAGCCCGCGCCGTCCGGGTGGAACACGGTCACTTCCGGCAGTTCGACGAAGCGGTGCTCGAACACGTCCACCGCCTCGGCCGCGTCGGAGAATTGCTCGCGCACCTTCTTGTAATACTCGATCGCGCGGGCGAACTGGTTCTGCGCGTGATAGACCTGGCCGATGATGTACAGCGCCAGCCACTTGTTCGGGCTGGGCTGCTCGATTCCCTGCGCGTCGCGATACGTCGCGGTCGCCACCTGCTCGGCCAGGTCGCGAGCCTTGTCGAACGAGCCGAGATTGAAGTGCGCCAGCGCCTCGACGTAGCGATAGCGGTCGAACCACTTGCTCTTGGGATACAGCTTCGCCGCCCGCTCCGCCTCGCGCAGCACGGCCGCGAAGTCGTCAAGCTCCAGGTATGCGTTCGCCAGCGCGTACGACGCCTCGTCGCAGATCGGGCTGGTCGGATAGAGCGTCAGGAAGCGCTCCACGTGGCGAATCGCCTCGCGCAGCACCTCCGCACGCGTCACGCCCGTCTGAAGCGCCGCCGGCCGGTCTACTCGCAGGTCGCGCCGCCGCGGCCGCACGGCAGCTGCGTTGGCCGACTGCCCGACGATCTGCTGCGACATGGCGTAGTAGACGCTTTCGACCTGCGGCGTGTCGGGATAAGCGAGCCACAGCTTCTCCAGCAAATCGACGCTGTCGAGAAAACGGCCCTCGGCCTGCAGCACGCCAGCGATCGCGGAATCGCGGACGAACGAGGCGTCGGCCGTCGCGCGATAGATCAGGTACGAGCGCTCGTGCTGGTTCGTGCGGCCATAGGCGGCCGCGATCTGCACGATCTGCTCGAACGGGATGACAGCGTCGGGCTGGCGCTCCTTGAGAATCTCGAAATAGTCGACGATTTCGGCGTCGACCTTGCGCTGCAGCGCGGCCAGCAGCAGGTGGTGAATCGCGTCGCGATAGATTTCCTCGCGCAGCGTCCATTCGCCGTCCACAAGCTCCTTCAGCAGCTTGGCGGCTTCCTCGTAGTGCCCGTCCTCGAAGTGCAGATTGCCCAGCGCGTTCAGTTCGTCCGGCGTCAGGCGATACGGATCGGGACTCTCGCTCCCGCGCGGCAACACCGTCAGGACGCCGTCGTCGTTGAGCGTGAACACTTCGGGGCGATAGAGGCTGCGCACGATCGTCGGCGGCACGCGGTATTTGCCGGGCGTGGCCGCAACCATTCGATAGCTCAGCGTGCCGACGTCGCGCGAACCGTAGTAGAGCGTGAGCACGTTGTCCGCGAAGTCCCACGCCGCGAATCCGCCGCTGACGCTCTCACGCAGCAGCCGGAAACCGGCCGGAATCGCCTCGCGCACGACGACATAGTCGCGATCTCCCGCCGGCGACTCGCTGCGATCCGGACGCCACACGTGAACGTTTACCGCCACGACACTGCCGACCGGGACGTTGCTCGCGGCGTTGCGGAACGACTTCGCCCGCGACGTGACACCGAAGCCCGCGGCGATCGGGCGTCCGTTGTACTCGCGCGGCGGCGGATCCACGTGTCGCGGCTCCGCGACGAACGGGCGGTTCTTCAGCGTTTTGCGATCGGGGAAGTTCGACGAGAAGCCGGAGTAGGTCACCGCCCAGGCATACTCGCCGCGCCCCTTGAACGCGAAGTCGATCCGCTGCTTGCCCGGCTCGGCGCCGGGCGCGTCGACCAGGTCCGCCTGCGTCAGGTCGATGCGGATCGATCCGGTGGGGTCGGATGACGAGATCTTGCGCAGCTCCCTGCCGTTGCGGCAGACGGTCAGCTCGAAATTGGCCTGCTCGTTCTGCGTGCGCGCAAAGTACGTCGCCAGCGCTGCGATCACCGGGCCGCGTGCCTTGTGCGGACGCCAGCCGTCGGCGCGGGCCGACGAGCCGAGGTAGGCGACGAGCGCCGGCACGTTGTCGGCCGAGGGGTTGATCTGAAGCTGCGCGAGCAGCGCCAGCCCGGTCGTCTCCAGCTCGCTGCTCATCCATGCCGAGCAGCCCTCGCAAGGCAGCAGCAGGCCGCGGCGCTGCGCGATGCGCACTTCCTTGAGCCGCTTGGCCAGCACGTCGAGCAGTTCGGTCGCGATGCTGCCGCGCTCCAGCCGCGCGAAGACCAGCGCCAGGTGCGCCAGCGCCGCGTTGCTGAGCGATTCGCGATTGCGATACAGCCGGTTGGCATGGCCGAAATCGGCCGTCTCCAGCCAGCTTACGCCATGCAGCGCAATGGTCTTCAACTCCGTGTGCGTCGGCGGCGCGTCGGCGAAAACCTGCTTGAGATACGCCGCGAGTTTCTGCACCGCCGGCTCGGCCACGCCGAAGCCGTCGTGTCGCGCCTTGCCCAGTGCCCATGCGACGTGCGCCGTCGTCCACGGGTCGGCGTCGCCCCCCCGCCCGCACCACGGCCAGCCGCCGTTGTCGAGCTGCGTCGCGAGCAGTTGGCCGATCAGCGCCGAAATCCGCTCGTTGATCTGCCGCGCGTCGGCGCTCGGCTCGGCCGCGCCGCTTTCGACGCGCACATAGTCGGCGACGTAGAGACACGCGAGCAGGTTTGACGCCGCGTCCGCCGTCGTGCGCGGCGCGACGACGCGCCCGTCGGACAGATACTTGTCAATGGTCTGCCACCGGCGGCCGCTTTCGAGCACTTCCTCGATCAGCCAGCGCTGCACGGACGGACCGATCGCGACCGTCAGGCGAATGTCGCTCTGTACGGCGGGCAGATCGATCTCGACGAAGTCCGAATCGCGCCCCAGCCCGGCCGCGTGGTTCTCCAGCCGCATGCCCCACGGCACGACCAGAATGCGCGTCGCGCTGGCGTCGTCGAGCTTGCGCTTCGCATCCGCCACTTCGCTCTGCGTCGCCGCGCTCAGGTCGAACATCAGTCGATCGGCCGGCAGCGGCGCGAGCGTGTCGAATTCGACTTCGACGACGCCGGCGGACGTGAACTCCGCCACGCGGGTCTGCTCAGCCAGCGGCGCAAGCGTCGCGTCGCCGACGCGGCGGACCTTCAGCGTCACGTCCACCTTGCCGGTGTAGGGCGTGAGGCAGTGGACCAGCGCGCGCGGCGTGGCGGTGTCGCCCTCCATCAGCGTCGCCGGCATCACCAGCTCGACGAAAAAGTCGGCCCGGCTGACGATTTCGGCGTCGCCCTGACCGGCCAGCGTGCTGGTGCTGACGCCGCGGGCGGACAGCTTCCACTTCGTGCTCGAATCGGGCACGACGATCGTCAGAGTCGCCTTGCCCGCCTTGTCGGTGACGATGCGCGGGTTCCAGTAGGCGACTTCGGGGAAGTAGAAGCGCGGCGGAGCGGCCCGCACCAGGTCGTTGATCGCCTTGTCCAGTTCGCTCCACTTCCAGTTGTCCGTGCAGAACTGCTTGCCGACGTTGTAACCATCGATCTGCTGCTGGAAGCCGCGCTGCGCGGTCGCGCGATCCACTTCGAGTTGCGAGGTGAAGCGGGCCGCGTTGCGGTTCGCGTCGTCCGCCTGATCCTGCTTCTGCTCTCCCGGCGCATTGGCATCGGTCTGGCGGAAACGCTGCTGCACGACTTGCGCACGCCCGGCGGCCTGGTTCGTAACGGCCCAGCCGGCCGCGATCTGCTGCGGCTCGAGCGTCTGCATGGCGACATAGCCCGCTCGCAGTTCATCCCGCATCTCTACGATCGTGTTCAGCGGCTGGGAGTCGGCGCCACCGCTGACGTTGTCGGCCGGCGGGATCCCACTTCGCCCCAGAGCGAGTATCTCCCCCAGCGCCGGCAACTCGGCCGCCCCCGGCACGCCGCCGGCCGTCGCGGCGCGCTCGCGCTCGGCGCGCCCCTCCTCTAGCCGTCGCGCCTCGGCCAGGATTTCCGTCTCCATCGCCCGGGCCACGGCCGCGTAGCGGAACGTGCAGCTCGTCTGCGTGCGCATCGCCGCAAAACGCCGCGCCCCCTCGCTGAAGAATTGCGTGATGTTGGCGGTCGCGTCGGGGTAAAGCGACAGCAGCGCGTCGTCGATCATCGCCAGGCCGATTTCGGCCTCGACCGGCTGCCCCTGCTGGTCCGTGACCGTCAGCTCGACCGACATCTCGTCGCGCGGGCGATACGTCTGCTTGTCCGTCTTGATCGCGACGTGCAGCTCGCGCTCGACCGTGAACTCGCGCTGCGCCTGGTGAAAGCGACTGCCCGACATCACCGCGACGCCCACCGCGAAATTCGGGAAGTGCTCGTTGCCGACCGGGATGATGAGCGGATTGTGCCCGTCGGCCAGCGAAATCGTGCGATAGCCGATGATCTCCTCGCCCTCAAACGTCACCAGCCCCAGCACCGGACCGCGCGGCGCCGGCCGCTTGTCCGGCGGCGCCTCGATCTCCTCTTCCGGCAGCCCGATGCGCGAGTGAATGTCCAGCGCGATCTTGTCGCCCGCGCGATAGTGCTGCTTCTCGCTGAAAAGCCGCAATCGCGTGCGATCCGTGTTGTCCGAAATAGCGGCCTGCGCCTCGGCCGACACCGCGTGTCCGTGCCGATCCTTGCCCTGGGCGCGCAAAATGTACTGCCCGCCCTTGGCCAGCTTGAACGTCGCCCGGCCGACGCCGGTTTTCGCGTCCGTCACCAGCGTGGCCGTGTCGATCTTCGTTTCGGCCCAGCGGCCGCGGTCGTTGGTTCTCAGATACGCCGTAATGGAGACTTCCTGCCCGATCGGCTCGCCCTTGTGGTCCTTCGTCTCGATGGTCGCCTCGACCGGCTCCTCCGACAGATACAGCGCCCGCGGCACGCTGACGTTCATGCGAAAGCCGTTGACCGCGACGTAGACGAAACCATTGATGGCCAGGCCGAGATCGACGAGCTGCGCGCTGAACGCGACCGCCCCCTCCTCCGGCATCGCGGTCGAGTCGAACTCGAACGCGACGCGGCCCTTCTCGTCGGTGACGCCGGCCCCGCGAACCTGCTCGCCGGTCGGAAGCTGCATGACGTATTCGACGGCCTTTCGCGCGACCGGCTCGCCGTAGTTGTACGTCGCGACGACCGCCCCGACGATCGCTTCGCCGCGCAGAATCACCGGCTGCGCGAAATCGAACCGCAGCACCGCCTGCGGCAGCTCGTAGCTCTGCACGCTGAAACCGCCGGGGAAACTCGGCCCGCTGGCGCGCCGCGCGATAAGCTGATAGCCGCCCAGCGGCGCATCCTCCGGAACGCGAAACTGCGCCGCAAACGTGCCGAACTCGCCCAGCGCGATGTCCTCCGTAACCAGCACGCGGCCGCCCGGGTCTACGACGTCGAGCTTCCAGCGCAGGCGCGGATCCTCCGGCTGCGTCGGCAGCGCGTATTGCCCGTCCTTCACCTCGCGCAGCACGCCGCGGATGTTCACCGCGTCGCCGGCGCGATACGTGGATCGATCGGTATAGACGTAGCCGCGCGCGCCCAGGCCGGTCGAGAACTGCAAACCTTCGAGAGAAACGCTGTCGCCGGCCACGTGCCCTTCGCGCTCGGCAAACACCGCCAGTCGGCCGACGTTCTTCAGCTCTTCGACGGCCTTCACCCAGACGCCGTCGTCGCCGGTGACGCCCTCGGCCCGAATCTTCGCGCCGTCCGACAGCAGCACGCTCACGCCGGGTTGCGGCTTGCCGGTGCGCATGTCCTGGGCGAACACCAGCGCCTGCCGCCGCGACGTCTTCACGATGATGTCGATGTCGGAGCGGATCAGCAGCGTCGTGGTCTCGAGCTTCTCGCGCGGCTTGCCGGCCGCGTCGGTGGCCGTGCTGGTCTCATTGCTCACGTTCACGGCGAATACGCCCGGCCCGTCGAAGGGAATCTCGACGTCCTGCGCAACCGGCTTGTAGCGCGCGTACCCGTCGACCGGCACGTCGATTGTCCGATCGGGGTCGATCAGCAGCAGGTCGAGCCGCTCGACGCCGCCCAGCGCGTGCGTGCGGCGGAAGTAATCGCGCATGTCGAGCTTGTAGAGCTTGACCGTGAGCTTCTCGATGTTGCGCACGTCGACGTGAATCTTCGCCGCCTCGTCGGTTCGGAATGTGCGCTCGGTGCGCAGCGCCAGGCGCGTCGCGTTCATCTCGGCGACGCGCTGCTGAGCGGCGGCCTGGTGCTGGCTCCAGTCGAGCTTGCGATACTCGGCCAGCGCCGTTTCGAGCTCGAGCAGCCGGGTCTCGAACGTCTCGGCGACGCGAAGCTGCGCCAGGCCCGCCAGCTCCGTTCCGGGGAATTTGCTGACCAGCCGGCGCCATTCCGCGATCGGCAGCATCCAATCGGCCGGCTGGCCCGCCTTGCTCTTGCGGTCCTGCTCGCCGGCCGCCATTTCGCCGAAGCGGAACATGATCTCCGGCACGCGGCCGTCGAGCGGGTGCTTCTGAAGAAACGCGTTCCACGCCGCGCGGGCCGGCTCGAACTCGCCGGCGCTGAATGCGTCGTTGCCGATCGCGAACTCGGTGTCGACGATCGCCTGCTGCGCCGCCGACCACTGCCCGCCGGTCGGATACTTCGCGACGTACTGATTCCACGCGCCGATCGCCTCGTCGTATTTCTTCTGCGCCGCGAGAAGCTGGCCGATCGCAAACAGCGCCTGCTGGCTGAGCTGCTCGGCGCGCTTAACCGACTCGTCGCCGCTGGGACGCAGCCCGTCGCGGCCGATCAGCCGCCGATACGCCGCAATCGCGTCGTCGAAACGGCCGAGGTGCTGATACGCAGCCCCGATCTCGTAGGCGGCCTCAATTGCGCGTGGCGCTTCGGGCCAGGTGCGAATCAGCCGGTCGAGCGTCTCCACGCCGAGCGTGAGCGCCTCGCCGCCCGGCGGCGTGGGAAACTGGTGCGTCTTGGCGATCTGATAGGTGGCCTCGATCCAGGTCTCATCGTGCAGCTTGCGATCGGGATCGATCTTGGCGAGCAGCGCCAGAAGATCCTGCCACGTCCGGCGGGCTTCGTGGAACTGATTCTGCGCAAGCTGACATTGCCCGAGCCACTGGCGGGCGTGAACGACCTGCTTGCCCGCGATCGCGGCCGCCGGCGGCAGCGCCACGCCGGCAAAGCGGGAGCGGCGCTGCGCGCGAAAGTCGGCGTCGAAGGCGAGCAGGTATTGCTCATACGCGGCCTGCGCCTCGCCCCACTTGCCCAGCAGCCGCAGACAGTCGGCCGCCTTGACCATCAGCTCGTCGCGCAGCGCGTCGCCGGGTTCCATCTCCAGCGCGCGGACGTAGAACGCGCGGGCGCGCTCGTAATCGGGCTTCAGGTATGCCTCGGACGGCTTGAAGTACTCGTTCGCGAAATCGAGGTAGACCTGCGCGAGCTTGCCCTTTCGCTCGGCCCCCACGAGGTCCGCCACGGCGCGCGCGTAGATCTGCTCGGCCTGCTCAAACTGCTTGAGCCCGACGTGCGCGTCCGCCTTGCGCAACAGCGCTTTCTGCGCCCACGGCCCGTCCGGGAAGCGGCGAAGCTGCTCATCGAACGCAGAGATCGCCGGGCCGAATTTCTCCGCCAGCAGAAACGCCAGGCCGCGACGGTACCAGAGGAACTCCTGTTCGCCAGCCGGCGCGTCGGAAAGCCGTCCGTCGATCAGCGTCGCGGCCCGATCAAACTCGCGCTCGCGCAGCGCGGCGTTGATCGCGGCTTCCTGCTGCTGGCTGGGCGGCGGCTCGGCCGCGCTGGACACGTACGGAGCAATGGCCAGGAACGACAGCAGCACATTCACCGCGAGCGAAAGCATGTGACTCTCCCGTGCGATCGACCGGACAGGGCGCTCCACACGACTCTTACACTTCGGCTCAGCACAGGCCGCAGAATTCGGCCCGGCAATCGAACGAACAGATGGCGCGAGCGGACAGCGCCGTGGCGGCGCACGCCGTCGGGCGACGGCAAAACCGTCCGCCCGCTCCGGGGCCGTGAAATTGGACGCCCGACCCGGCGGCCGGTTCCCGCGCGTGGATTATGGACGCAAATGGGGATGGAGTGCGCAAAAGGTTTGTAACAAAACGCAGGGCAACCCGGGACGGAGAACGCGGGCCCCGCCAGATCACGCACTCACCAGCGCGGCGTAGCGTCGGGCCTCTGTGCCCGACGCCGTGCCGGCCGGACACGCGATCCGAGCCGCGAGCGTCAGCGAGCGCGAC
>CAZHIE010000173.1:4843-9143 GCA_964532435.1 uncultured Planctomycetales bacterium | reverse complement strand
CGACCCGCCGCACAACCGCGCCAATTCCTCCGGCGTGTTCACGTTCGTCCAGCAACGATGCAGCCCGTCCGGCGGCCGAGGCACGCGAACCGACGCCGCCCCGCACAGCGCCGCGAGCGAGAATTCGCCGCGCCGCGCAAGCGCCGTCAGCGCCGGCTCGGCGGCCGGCTCATAAATTGCCAGCAATGGCTCGACTCTTCGTGCTCGCAGCGCCGGCATGACGGCGACGGCGCTCGCCGCACGCTCGCCGATGAGCCACGCGACCGCCTCCGGCCGGACGAGCGGAAGATCGCACGCGGCGATGAGCCACGCCGCACGCGCGTCGAAGCGCAGCGCTGCGAGCACGCCCGCCATCGGACCCCGAGCGCCCGCGACGTCGTCGATTCGATCGCACCCGGCCAGCGCGCCCGGCGCGGCGCCGGCCCCCACCAGCACAACTCGCGAAACGTGCGACGCTAGCGCCCCATGCGCGTGTTCGGCCAGTGATCGCCCGCCCCATTCGAGCAGCGCTTTCGGCCGGCCCATGCGCGTGCTGGCGCCGCCGATCAGCAGCGCCGCGCGCAGCGGCGGCAACGGACTCGTCGCAACGTCGGTCACACGCGCTTCATACACGGCGAGTCGCGTGCGGACCACTCATCCCCAAGCCGGGTTCGCGGCCGCGCGTAACGCCCGTCCGCGAAGACCCGCCTGAGGACAGGCGAACTCATTTGCCGCCACGCGCCTTCGCGCGCTCTTTCGCCACGAACCGTCGTAGCCGCCACGACATTTCGTGAGCACGGCGACGACGCCGTGGGCGGGCCGGCGCTTCCGCCACCCGCCGAGACACGCCGTAATCGCCACGCCGCAAATGACTTGTGGCGCATTCCCCGCGCGCGCCACTCGTCTGGCACACGACGTGCTAATAGCCCCGCGAAACGAGGAGGCCGACGTGCTGCGAATCACAAGATCGATGGCGGACGGGGCCGTAAGGCTGCGAGTCGAGGGCAAGCTCGTCGGCCCGTGGGTCGATGAGTGCCGCGCCGCCTGCGCCCGCGAGACCGTCGAAGGCCGGCCGCTGGCGCTCGATCTAGCGGACATCACGTACGTCGACGCCGACGGCGTGCAGCTTCTTCGCGAGCTTGTCGAACAAGGCGTGGAAATCCCCGTGCGCTCCCGTTTCGTGGCGGAGCTTCTGCGTTTGGAGAGGCAATGATGACGCGGCAATCGGATGACCGAATAAGCACTGGCGGACTGCTCGAAGACGACGCGGATGAGCCCGCGCTGCTCGCACGCGTGCGCGCCGGCGACGAGGCCGCCTGCGAGGAGTTCGTCCGCCGGCATGGCGGCCGGATGCTGGCCGTCGCGCGCCGGTTTCTGCGCAGCGAGCCGGACGCGGACGACGCCGTGCAGGAGGCGTTTCTGTCCGCATTTCGCTCGATCCATGAATTCGCCGGCGGCGCTCGGGTCAGCACGTGGATTCACCGCATCGTCGTCAATGTCTGCCTGATGAAGCTGCGCGCCGCAAAGAGCCGGCCGGCGACGTCGATCGAGAGCCTGCTGCCGACGTTCGACGAGACGGGCCATCAGACGCGCCGCGTGTCGGCCTGGAATGTGCAACCGTCGGAGCAGTTGCAATCGGCGGAGCTGCGCGCTCACGTTCGCGAGTGCATTGCGGCGCTGCCCGAGCAGCACCGCGTCGTGCTGCTGCTGCGCGACATCGAGGAACTCGACACGCAGGAGACGGCCGACCGGCTGGGCATCTCGCCCGCCGCGGTGAAAGTGCGCCTGCACCGAGCGCGGCAGGCGCTGCGCACGCTGCTGGAGCCGATGTTCGCGGGCGCGTGATCGCCCGCGCCGCACGCCGGCGGCTCGATCGAGACGCCGCGCGGTAACGTCCCGGACCCGCTCGCATCTCATCTCGCGTACTCTTCGGGTTGCGCGTGGTTGCGCCGTTCCGGCAAGCGATTTCGACGGCTTTCGTCGCAGATGCCTGCGCGGGGAATGGCGCGTTTCATCGGTTGAGCGTCGCGCCATCGCGGCGTATCGTGGACCGCAAATGGCCGAAGCGATCCTGCTATCCATCTTCATCTACGCAGCGAGCGGCGCTCTCTTCGGCATTCTGTTCGTGTGGCGCGGCATCGACCGTATCGACGCGACGGCGTACGGAGCGCCGTGGACATTTCGGCTGCTGATCCTGCCCGGCGCAATCGCCCTCTGGCCGTTGCTGGCGATGCGTTGGCATCGTGCGATGCGAACGAGGAACCCGGCATGACACGGCCGCTGCGGCGCTGGCACGCATATCTGTGGCTCGCGCTGGCGCCGCTGATTGTGATTGGGCTGCTGAGCGCGTTGTCCGCGCGGCCGCCCGTGCCGATCCAATCGAAGAATCACTCGGCCGCCGAGCGCGGCAGCGCGGGCGTCGCCAGCGCACCATCGCCCGTCGCTGAGGCCGGACCGTGAGCGTCGGATACGTCTCCATCCAGTGGAACCGCCACAAGCGCATCTACGACATATGCGTGGCCGGCGGGATCGCTGCGTATCTGGGCGTTTTCTTCGCCGCCGGCAAGGCGCTCTATCCCCCGCCGAACGCCATCAGCGACGAAATTCTGGCGATGCGGGCGCTCGGCACGTGCGCGTTCCTCCTTCTGCACATCATCCTGTGCATCGGCCCGTTGGCGCGGCTGGAGCGGCGCTTCCTGCCGCTCCTGTACAACCGCCGGCATCTCGGCGTCGCCGCGTTTCTTGTCGCATTCGCGCATGGCGCCCTCGCGATCGGCTTCTATCACGGCTTCGGCAGCGTCAACCCGCTCATTTCACTGCTGACGAGCAACACGAATTACGGATCGCTGAGCGCGTTTCCGTTTCAGATCCTCGGATTGCTCGCGCTGCTGATCCTGTTCCTGATGGCCGCGACCAGCCACGACTTCTGGCTCCGGAATCTCGGCGCGGCGGCATGGAAGCGGCTGCACATGCTTGTGTACATCGCATATGCGCTGCTCGTCATGCACGTGGCGCTCGGAATTCTCCAGACGCAGCGGAGCCCCTGGCTGGCGGCGCTGCTTGGCGCCGGCGTCGCGATCGTGGCGACCCTGCACCTCGCGGCCGGCCTGCGCGAACGCCGGCACGATGAGCGCGGTTCGATGCGCGCGTCGAAGCCCGGCGACTCATGGGTCGATGTCGGCTGCGTGGACGACATCGCCGAACAGCGCGGCAGCACGATCACCGTCGCGGGAGGCGAGCGCATCGCGTTGTTCCATCACAACGGCTGCATTTCCGCGACGACCAATGTCTGCGCGCATCAGGGCGGACCGCTCGGCGAGGGCAGGATCATCGACGGTTGCATCACCTGCCCGTGGCACGGTTGGCAGTATCGGCCGGCGGACGGTCAATCGCCGCCGCCATTTACGGAGAAGATCGCGACGTACCGCGTGCGCGTCGTCGGCCGTCGAATCCAAGTGGACCCCGCGCCGCTTCCGCCCGGCACGCCCGTGGAACCCGCGCGCATTGAGGAGGCTCAGCATGGCTGACACGAACGAATTTTATGTTGGGTATTTCAAGACCCCGCCGGCGCTCGCCCGATTTCTGCGGTGGGTGCTGCCAATCCTGATCGTGGCTGGGCTGGCGGTCGCGTGGTTTGTGTCGCGCTCGCAAAACGATCCCGGAGACGGCGTATGGCATGACGATGCGCAGGCGTTCGTGGGCCGCATTGCCGCGACGCCGTACCCGCTCATTCGAGTGCCGTCGGCGCAACCCGGCCGACCGGTGGAGACGATCCTGCTTGTGTCCGAGGGCAAGCACGGCGGCGGCGAGCGCGTCGCGGCGCTGGACGGCCGGATCGCCCGGGCGCGCGGGACGATCCTCGCGCGCGACGGCCGACGATTGCTGGAGTTGGCCGACACCGACGCGCTAACCGCGGACCAATCACTGTCGCCGGCGGAAGCGGCTCGGCTGGCCGCGCCCAGCGTTGTCCCCATGGGGCAGGTTACGCTGCGGGGCGAGATCATCGATCCCAAGTGTTACTCGGGCGCCATGAAGCCCGGCGAAGGCAAAGCGCATAAGGAGTGTGCGACGCTCTGCATCGCGGGCGGTATTCCGCCCATGTTCGTCACGCTCGACGACGCCGGGCATCGCAGCTACTACCTCCTGACGAATCCCGCCGGCGAGGCTCTGGCCGACAGCGCGCTGCACGAGAAAGTCCTGCCGTTCGTCGCCGACGCGGTCGAAATCAGCGGCGTGCTCGAAGCACGCGATGATCTTCAGGTATTCAAGATCGATCCGGCCAGTATCCGAAGACTGTAGCCCGCCGCGACTCGATCCGGCG
>CAZHIE010000173.1:0-4743 GCA_964532435.1 uncultured Planctomycetales bacterium | reverse complement strand
CCCTCGCGAGGCTCGCACACACCGCGCCATTCCAGAAGGACATGCAGCCGAGGGCGGCTGCGGCCCATTTGTGCAACGGACTGTTTGGCCGACTTCGGCCCACCCCTCCGCGCAACAAGCCGTCCCGGCCCCACGCCGCGCCGCGCGATACGCAACATACTGTTGCATTCACCTCTATCCGTTCACGGTTTGCCACCTTCGCGCAGACTTGCATCCGTTGCCGCAACTACCTTCCACGCATGGCCGTCCGGATCGCGAACGACACATGCCGCGCGACTCTCACCCCGCACGTCGGCGGATGGAGCCACGCCCGACGTCACGAATCGAGCCCCGCCCGCGCGCAGCCTTTCCGCCATCGCGGACACATCCCGCACAACCAGCGTCGTTTGCCAGTGCAGCAGGTCGTTCGTCTGCGCATCTGCCGGATACGGGCGGCCGTCGCGGGGATGGAGATACTCCAGGAACTCGATGGCCGGCCCCGCCGGCGCGCGAAGTGTTGTGATGCGCAGATGCGCGCCCGGAACATTGTTCAGATCCTCCTGCTCCATTCCGTAGTTTTCGCTGCCTCCGACGACTTTGAAACCCAGCATGTCGCGATAAAAGCGCAGACTCGCGTCCGTGTCGGCGACCACAATTGCGGTGTGGTCGATCCCGAGAAACAGCCGCGCGCTCGTGCCCTGCTCCCCATTCGCCGTCCCCTGTTCCCTGCGCTGGCGCCACTTCGGATTGCCCTTGTCCGGCGGGAATTCGAGCACCTCCAGAAAATGGCCATCGGGGTCGCGGAAGTAGAACGCCTTGATTCCGGCGGCGTTCTTGTTCCAGTCCGGCAGTCGCTGCGGATCCTTCGAGGCGTGACGCACCATCCGTTCGTGCAGCCATGCGTGCGCCTTCTCCATGTCGCTTACGATGATCGCAATGTGCTGAAACCAGCGGTCATTGCTGCGGGAATCGGCGGGAAACGGCCCGCCCTTTGGCGACTCGTACTGCGTCAGCTCGATGACCTCATCACCGAGCCGGAGCCGCGCCACCCGCGCCCGCGGCGACGACAGCCCCTGTAGCCGCCCGAATTCTTCGCCCGACAGCCTCGATTCTGCAACTTTCTCGAACGTGAGCACGTCGCGATAGAAAGCAACAGCGCGGTCGAGGTCGGAGACTGTCATCCCGACCTCGGCCACCGCCTCGACCGTCGGACGCTTTGGCTCTGTGGATTCCGCCGCGCTTTGGGCGAACAAAGTGGCCGCCGCGCACACCAGGAGTACGATGGTGGCGTAAAAGCGGCGTGGCGATTCCCGCAAGGCACAATGGGACATCGGGAGTCCTTTCAAGTGCGTACTGGCGCAATCACACGCCGGACACGCGCGAATGTGGCGGTGTTCTGCCGCTCCGTTCCGATGCATGAAGTTGCTGCGCATTTCACGGCCGGCTGCCGTCCGCCCTGTCGATCTGTCTTTGGAGCTGGTCAAACTCGCATCGGAAGATGCAGCGATGGTCGTTGCAGTGGTCGAGTTTCGCGCAATACACGCGATTGTGAACGGGCAGCGTCGCATGCGCCGCGGACGCGAGCAGCATTCCGAGGACCGGCGCGGTCGCGTAAACCCAGAATGCCTTCCAACGTCCCGCCACGAGCGCCGAGCCGAACGTCCGCGCCGGGTTCAGGCTCATTCCGGAAACCGGCGCTTCGACCGTGATGTACAGCGCGACGAGCGCGCCCGCGAACAGCCCGGTGTATGCCGTGAGCGCGGCGTCGTTGCTCACGTACAGCACCATGAACATCATCCCGAATGCGATCAGAAACTCGGCGACCCACGCGGCCGCCACGCCGAAGCGGCCCGGCATCGTCACGACGTGATTCACCGACTCATGACGCAACGACTCGCGCAGGAGCAACCGCGCGACCGCCACGCCCGCCGCGCCGCCGGCAAATTGCGCCGCGACATAGAACGCGGCATCCCACGCCGCGACTTTTCCAAGCAGGAAGAACGTCACCGTCGTCGCGGGGTTCATGTGCGCGCCGGATTGCCGCCCCCACGGCGAGTAGATGAGCGCGATGGCCGTCAACCCCATCGCCGTTCCCATCCAAGCGCGCCGGGCGAACGCGCTGGCGATGGCTTGGCGACCGCGACGGCCCGGATGTTCGAGCAGAGTGGCGAACACGCACGCAGAGATCATGAAGCTGCCGAGCAAGGCGGCTTCCATCAGATACTCGGGCCAATGCTGTCGCAGCGCGTCCAACATGACGGGCAACGTCCCAGCGTGAAGTTTGACCGCAAACCGGTCGAGCCTGTGGGCCGCGGCGAACCGCGCGGACGTCGCGTCCGCGCCATTTCCGCCGCCGAAGCGAAGCACAGGCTCAACCGGCGCAGAACACGCGTCTGCCGGCCCTACTTGACCGGGCTCTCGAACGACGCTTCGCCCAGCAGCACCTCCGCCCACGCACACCATATCTGTACTTTCGCGATGTCGGGGATGTACGGCGGCAGTGTGATTGTCTTGTTGAACTTGTCGCCGCCGATCAGCCCGCCCTTGACCATCAGGCGATTCAGCAGGTAGACGTTGCCCCGGGAATCGACGACCTGCCAGTGCGGGGCCGGCGTGTCGGGCGTCTTGAAGTCGTCGGACAGCGTCAGGACGTGCTTGCCGTCCTTCACTTCGTGCGTGGCGAAGCCGCCGTTGACCTTGGCGCCTTTGAACACGCTGGTCACGTGCTTGTCGCCCATCATCGGCTTGCTGTCCTTGCTCTGTGCGAGAACGACAGTTCCGGCCAGCACGCCAAGCACGAGCAGCGCGGCGCCCGACAGAGTGAAGGGAAAGGTCCGAGCGGAACGCATCATCGAATGACTCCTGCACAGCAGAGTTTGTGGCACAGGTTTTCAACCTGTGACTCGCCGGTTCGTTGCCGCACACGCGGCTGGTTGCCGATCGGCGAAACGCACACCTGCGATGCGACACCGCAAGCGCGGGTTACGCGAGCCGGCGCTCGGCTCGTTCGTCAGGCCGGTTAGCACAATTCCGTGAACGAGAAACCGCGCAGCGTTTGACGCATCGAATCGGCGACGCGCTCGTGTTTGCGAGCGACGACGAGGAGACACCCATGCGCGACACCGTCGAACACCAGCGCCTTGACGAAGACCGCACGGGCGCCGCCCGTTGGCGCAAATGGGGACCGTATCTCAGCGAACGCCAATGGGGCACGGTGCGCGAGGACTACAGCACGCACGGCACGGCGTGGGATTACCTCCCCCACGACCACGCCCGCAGCCGCGCATACCGCTGGGGCGAGGACGGCCTGGCGGGTTTCAGCGACGACCAGCAGCGGCTTTGCTTGGGCTTGGCTCTGTGGAACGGTCGCGATCCGATCCTCAAAGAACGCCTCTTCGGTCTCACAAACAGCGAGGGCAACCACGGCGAAGACGTAAAGGAGCTGTACTACTACCTCGACGCGACGCCCACGCACTCGTATCTGAAGATGCTTTACAAGTACCCGCAGCGCGAATTCCCCTACGCGCAGCTCGTCGAGGAGAATCGTCGCCGCGGAAAGAACCAGCCGGAATTCGAGTTGCTCGACACCGGCATCCTCGACGACGACCGCTACTTCGACGTATTTGTCGAGTACGCCAAGGCCGGCCCGGACGACATCCTCATGCTCGTCACGGTCCACAACCGCGGGCCGCAAGACGCCGCCATCCATGTGCTGCCGCAACTCTGGTTCCGGAACACGTGGTCGTGGAATGGGAAGACGCCCAAGCCCACGCTCTCGCTCAAAGCCGGAGCGGTCTCGGTCGCACATGAGACTCTGGGCAACTACCGGTTCTACGCCGACGGCGACCCCCATTGGCTGTTCTGCGACAACGAAACCAACGCCCGTCGGCTCTTCGGCTCGGCCAGCGAAACACAGCACGCCAAAGATGCGTTTCACGACTTCGTCGTCTCGGGCAACGCGGCAGCCATCAACCCCGCCCAGACCGGCACAAAAGTCGGAGCGCGCCATCGAGCAACCGTCCCCGCAGGCGGCTCAACGCAGTTTCGACTTCGCCTGACGGCCGCTGCGTCGAACGCCCCGTTTCAAGACTTCGACGTGGTGCTCGCGACGCGCCGCATGGAAGCCGACGCTTTCTATTCCGACGTTCAGGCGGAAATCGGCGACGCGGACGCGCGATTGGTGCAGCGGCAGGCGCTGGCCGGCATGATCTGGAACAAGCAGTTCTACTACTTCGACGTGCCGGAGTGGCTGCGCGGCGACCCCGCACAGCCGCAGCCTCCGATTCAGCGGCATTTCGGCCGCAACCGCGAGTGGGCGCATCTGAACAACGCCGACGTCATCAGCATGCCGGACAAGTGGGAGTACCCGTGGTACGCCGCGTGGGATTTGGCGTTCCACATGATTCCCTTCGCGATGATCGACCCCGAGTTCGCCAAGGACCAACTCGTCCTCCTGACGCGCGAATGGTACATGCATCCGAACGGACAGCTCCCGGCCTACGAATGGGCCTTCGGCGACGTGAATCCGCCGGTGCACGCGTGGGCCACCTGGCGCGTCTTCGAAATCGACCGCCAGCAGCAACGCGACGCGGGTCAGACGGGCTACGCCGGCGACCTCGCGTTTCTCGAGCGCGTGTTCCACAAGCTCATGCTCAACTTCACATGGTGGGTAAATCGCAAAGACGCCCAGGGCCGCAATATCTTCCAGGGCGGCTTCCTCGGCCTCGACAACATCGGCGTCTTCGACCGCAGCGCGCCGCTGCC
>CAZHIE010000172.1:0-9150 GCA_964532435.1 uncultured Planctomycetales bacterium | reverse complement strand
CCCTCGAAGATCCTGACATTCGAGGAGATCGGCCTGCCGCCGATCGTCAAGGCGCTCTGCCGCCGGCCGCGCGGGCTGTTCCTGGTCACGGGCCCGACCGGCTCGGGCAAGACGACGACGCTCGCGACGATGCTGGACTACATCAACCGGCAGGTCGGCGACCGCCACATCATCAGCATCGAAGACCCGATCGAGTATTACCACCCGCACGTGAAGTGCTGCTTCACGCAGCGCGAGGTCGGCGTCGACGTGCCGAGCTTCGCCGAGGCGCTGCGCCGCGCGCTGCGCATGGACCCGGACGTGGTGCTCGTCGGCGAAATGCGCGACCTCGAAACGATGGAAGCGGCCATCCGCGCGGCCGAGACGGGCCACCTCGTCTTCGCCACGCTGCACACGACCGGCGCCCAGGGCACGATCAACCGCATCATCGACGCGTTCCCCGTCGCGCAGCAGGAGCAGATTCGCGTGCAGCTTTCGACGACGCTGCTCGCGGTGCTGTCGCAGACGCTGCTGCCCAAGAAGAACGGCGGCCGTCTGGCGGGTTACGAGTTTCTCGTGGTGACTCCCGCCATCGCGAACCTGATCCGCGAGAACAAGACGTACCGCATCGACTCGTCGATCCAGACCGGGAAGAAGTACGGCATGCAGCTGATGGACGATCACCTCTGGAAAATGTACGACGAGGGGACCGTCGACCCCGACGAATGCCTCGAACGTGCGCGGCAGCCGGGCGATTTTCAGGCCAAGATCGAGGCCAAGCTGCGCGGCCAGGCCGGCCCGGGCGGGCTGATGCACAAGGGCGGCGACGACAAGCTGGCGGAAGAGGCGAAGAGCGGATAGCGGCGCTCGGCGGGAGCGAGCGACGTCGGCAATGGTACATCGCAACTGTTGAGACGCGCCCGGAGGGATTCGAACCCCCAACCCTCGGCTCCGAAGGCCGATGCTCTGTCCAGTTGAGCTACAGGCGCTGACCTGCCGGATTATCCCCCGTACGCGGCGAATGTCCAGAAGTTTGCGCCGGCCTCGCGGCGGCGGGCTATACTGCCCGCTTGTGTACGGGGGTCTTACGCGGCGCCGCGCGCCCCGCGCCCCGCGGCGCCGTGTGCCGTATGCCGCGCGCCGCCGCGCCGCCGACCGGGCGACAGAGGTTCCAGCAAGATGGGTGCGAGAGCGACTTCGCGAATGAGTATGCACGCGAAACCCGCGCCGGCCCGCGCGCTTGCGGCGCTGCTCGTCGCGGCACTGGCCGGGCCGCTCGCCGGTTGCGAGGGGTTCCAGCGCGCCAGAGGGCCGGGGCCGAGCGAGCCC
Organism: uncultured Planctomycetales bacterium; assembly: GCA_964532435.1. GTDB lineage: Bacteria > Planctomycetota > Phycisphaerae > UBA1845 > Fen-1342 > CAZHIE01. The sequence goes on along the minus strand of CAZHIE010000172.1, from coordinate 7,842 downwards.
CAGCCGGTCGCGCCGATCATGAAACATCCCGTGCTGGGCGGCACGATCGGGGCGCAGTCGTATCTGGGCAGCAGCGAGATGCAGCGCCTGCGCGGCTTCGGGCTCGTCGTCGGGCTGGGCGAGAACGGCAGCAGCGATTGCCCGACCGCGGTGCGCGATTATCTGGTCGAGTACATCACCAAGCAGCTCGGCCCGAGGATTCCCGGGGCGCGCCGCGAGCTTTCGCCCTCCGCACTCATCGACTCGCTCGACAGTGCCGCGGTCGAAGTCACCGGCTATGTTCACGCCGCCGCTCCGCACGGCTCGCGCTTCGACCTGTTTGTCGAAGCTCTTCCGGGCACAAGCACGAAATCGCTCGAAGGCGGGCTGCTCATTCCGTGCGAGCTGCGCCAGTTTGACGCTTCCGCCAGCGGAACGGGGCTGATGGCCGGCACCGTGCTGGGCGAAGCCGAGGGCGGCGTGTTCGTCGACATGCCCGCGGGCGACGCCGAGCCGGGCAGCGAGCGCCGCGGAGTGGTGCTCGGCGGCGGCCGTTCCAAGGTGGACGGCTCGGCGCGATTGCTGCTGATTTCGCCGTCGTACACCGCGGCCCGCCGGCTGGAGCGGCGCATTCTGGAGCGCTTCGGCCAGCGCCCGCCGGTCGCCGAAGCGATGAGCAAGGGGTACATCGAGCTTAAGACGCCGTCGGCCTACGCGGATCGGCCGGCGCGATTCATCGAGCTTGTCACGCACCTTTACGTCGACGGCAGCCCTGGTTTTCTCGATCAGCGCATGCGCGACCTCGCTGCGCTGCTCGTCAGCGACGCGACGCAGCGCGATCACATTTCGCTGGTCTGGGAGGCGGCCGGTCGGACGTCGATCCCCCGGTTTCAGCCGCTCTACACGCACGCCGACGCGGGCGTGCGATATTACGCGGCCCGCGCGGGTCTGCGGCTGGGCGATTCGACGGCGGTTCCGATTCTGGCGGAGCTGGCGGCGTCGCCGAGTTCGGAATTCCGGCTTTCCGCGACGCGCGAGCTGGGCGACAGCGATCTGCCGCAGGCGGCGGGCCGGCTGGTGACGCTGCTCGACGCGGAAGATCAGGACGTTCGGATCGCGGCGTATGAGGGGTTGCTGCTGCACCGTCATCCGAGCGTGCGCAGCCGGGTTTTTCCCAGCGCCCTGGCACAGTCGCAGTTGAACTTCGTGCTCGACGTGGTCGCGTCGCACGCCAAGCCGATGATCTACGTGCGCCGCTCGCGCATGCCGCGCATCGCGGTCTTCGGCGAGAAGCTCGCGATGACGATGCCGCTGTTTTATTCGCACCCGGACGATTCGGTGACCGTCAACGCGGTCGACGCGAGCGGCGACGTGTCGGTGTTTTCCAAGCGCGGCGGAAAGATGTCCGACCCGATCAACGTGCCGCCGCGCGTGGCGGAGCTGATCGCGGCGCTGGCCGACGTTCCGACGAAGGACGACGACGGGCGCGTGCGGGGCGTGGGCTCCTCGTATTCGCGCGTGGTGCAGATTCTCGCGGCGCTGACGCGCGACGACACGATTCACGCGCCGCTGATCCTCGAGCAGGCCGGCGCCGTCGATGCGAGCGTGCCGCTGCTCCCGCCCGATCGCCCGGAGGCGGAGGAAACCGCGCCGCCTGCGCCGCCCGGCGACGACGCGGATCGCAAGGAGTGATGATGTCCGCCGCGCGCCCCGCCGCCCCGATGCGGCTTCAGAAATTCCTGTCCGACGCGGGCGTCGCCTCGCGCCGCCGCGCCGAAGAGATCATTCTCGAAGGCCGCGTCTCGATCAACGGCGCGACCGTCGAGAGCCTGCCCGCCTTCGTCGATCCGCAGCGCGACCGCGTCATGGTCGATGGCGGCACGGTTCGGGCGCAGCGCCTGCTCTACTTTCTCGTCCACAAGCCGGCCGGCGTCGTCTGCACGAACAGCGACCCCGACGGCCGGCCGCGCGCGGTCGATCTGCTTCCCCCCTTGCGCGAGCGGCTCTTCCCGGTCGGGCGGCTCGACGCGGAGTCTTCCGGGCTGCTGCTGCTGACGAACGACGGCGAGCTGGCGCAGCGCCTGGCGCATCCGCGCTACAGCGTGCCGAAGCTTTACCGCGTCGAAGTGCGCGGCCGCGTCGGCGACGCGCTGCCCGCGGCGATGCGCAAGGGCGTGTATCTTTCCGAGGGTCGGGCGCAGGCATCGGAGGTGGAGATCGCGCACGCCAGCGAGCACGGCTCGGTGCTGCTGGTCACGCTTCGCGAAAGCCGCAACCGGGAAATTCGCCGCATGCTGGCGCGGCTCGGATTTCCGGTTCGCAAGCTCAAGCGGCTGATGATCGGGCCGCTGTCGGTCAAGGGTCTGCCGCTCGGCGCGTCGCGCGAGCTTTCCGGGCGCGAGCTGCAGCAGCTTCGCGACGCGCTCGAGGCCGGCAGCGCGGCAGAGCAGACGTACGAGAACCGTCCGCGCCCGCGCCGCAAGCGCAGCCCCGCGGCGCCGCCCGCCGCCGCCGGGCGCGCCGGAAAGCGCGGGACGGGCGCGGCGCCGGCGCGCCCCCGCGACGTTGAGGCCCCGCGCGCTCGCAAACCGTACGGACGCGAAAGCGCTCCGCGCGCTGCGCCGCCGCGCCGCCCAGCCGAAAGCGCCGCGCGGCCGATTCGTCGTCGCGTCATACATTGAGTGTGTTATGTGCGGCCGGCGCGTGCCGGCCGTTCGCCATTGCCGCCTACAGATTCCGATCGAGCCGCCGGTATTGAATCGCCTCGGAGACGTGCCGCGCGCCGATGCCCGCCGCGCCATCCATGTCCGCGATCGTCCGCGCGACGCGCAGCACTTTGTCGTGCGCGCGGGCGCTGAGCCCCAGCTCGGTCATCGCCTGCCGCAGCAGGCGCTCGCCCTCGGCGTCGAGCGCGCAGAACTTCCGCAGATCGCGCGACGACATGCGCCCATTGAGCGTCGTCGTCCCGGGGCCGAACCGCGCCCGCTGCACGTCCGCCGCCCGCTGTACGTCCGCGCGCATCGTGGCGCTGTCCGTGCCGACCTGCGCCGTGCGCAGCGCTTCGAGCGGGACGGCCGGCACTTCGACGTGGATGTCGATGCGCTCCAGCAGCGGCCCGCTGATGCGCGCCAGGTAGCGGTCGATCTGCGGCGCGGAGCACGTGCAGCGCTTCCGCGGATCGGTGAAGTGCCCGCACGGGCAGGGGTTCATCGCCGCGATCAGCATGAAATCGGCCGGAAACGTGACCGAGCTGTGCGCCCGCGCGATGGTCACGGCGCCTTCTTCGAGCACCTGTCGCAACGACTCCAGCACGGTGCGGTTGAACTCGGGAAATTCGTCGAGAAACAGCACCCCGTGATGCGCAAGCGAGACTTCGCCCGCCGACGGCACGCTGCCCCCGCCGACCAAGGCCGGAAGGCTGACCGAATGATGCGGCTGGCGCACCGGCCGGGTCGCGAGCAGGCCGGTGTTGGGCGGCAACTTGCCCGACGCCGAATAGATGCGCGTCGTTTCGAGCGATTCCGGCAACGTGAGCGCGGGCAGGATCGTCGGCAGCCGCTTCGCCAGCATCGTCTTGCCCGTTCCGGGCGGGCCGAGCATGAGTACGTTGTGCCGACCGGCCGCGGCCACGAGCAGCGCCCGCTTCACATTCTCCTGCCCGCGCACGTCGGAGAAGTCGATCTCGTAGTGCGACGAGCGTTCGAACAGCTCGTCGAGGTTGACCGAAGTCGGTTCGAGCGGCAGCTCGCCGGCCAGAAACCCGGTCGCCTGCTCGATGCGCTCGACGCCGTAAACGGCCACCTCGGGCACGACGGCCGCCTCCTGGGCGTTTTCGCGCGGGACGATCACGCCCTCGAACCCGCGCTCGCGCGCCAACAGCGCGGTGGCCAGTGCCCCGCGCACCGGCCGCACGCGCCCGTCGAGCGCCAGCTCGCCGGTGATGAGAAAGCGTTCGGCGGTTTCGGATCGCAACTGGTCGTCGGCCATGAGCAGGCCGATCGCGATTGGAAGGTCGAAGGCGGGGCCTTCCTTGCGCACGTCGGCTGGCGCGAGGTTGATGGTCGTTCGGGTGCGCGGCGGCGCCAGGCCGGTGTTCGTGAGCGCGCTGCGGATTCGATCGAGGCTTTCCTTGACCGCGTTGTCGGGCAACCCCACGAGCGTGTTGCCGCCAAAGCCGGAGGTGGTGACGTGAACTTCGATTTCGCAGAGCCGGGCGTCGATGCCGGTGATCGCGACGCTGTGGATTCGGGCGAGCATGGCCGCGATTGTAGGTCGCAGGCCGCCGTTGTGCGATTGCCCGATTCCGCCATGAAGAAGGCACGCAGGCACGCAGGCACGAAGCCACGCAGGGGTAGCACCGGCTTCCAGCCGGTAATTTCGGGTAGCACCGGCTTCCGGCCGTTATACGCCGGCACGAATGCGCGGAATCCTCCGCGCGCGTTCCGCAATTCGTTCTTCGCTCTTCGAAATTCGCAATTCCCGCCCTATCGGCGGAACTTGCGGGCGGATTTGAACCGGCTGCCCAGCGTGCGGCGCATCGGCTTGATCCCGTACGACTCCAGCACGGCGCAGGGCTGCGTTACTTCCTTCAGCCGCTGCGGCGTGACGATCCCGCCGGGCTCGACCGGCTCCACGACCGCCGTCTCCAGCGATTGCGCCTCGGGCAGCGCGTGCCGCCGGACGACCCACGACTCGTCCACGTTGAGCAGCTCCTTGTTAATGAGCTTCTCCACGTCGGTGAGCATCTTGCCCTGCTCCGGAGTCACGAAAGTCACCGCGTAGCCCGACTTGCCCATGCGGGCGGTGCGGCCGACGCGATGCACATAGACGGCCGTCTCCTGCGGGATGTCGTAGTTCACGATGTGCGAGACTTCGAGCACGTCGAGCCCGCGCGAGGCCAGGTCGGTCGCGACCAGCACCTGGATGTGCGCCTTGCGGAAGCTCTCCATCACCCGCTCGCGCTTGGTCTGCATCAGGTCGCCGTGCAGCTCCTTGCAGCTCACGCCGTCTTTCGCCAGGTTTTGCGCGACGCGGCGGGCCTGGTGCTTCGTGTTGCAGAACACGATCGCGAGCTTCGGCTTCTCGTGTCGCAGAAACGAGATCAGCGACGGATATTTGTCGCGCGGATCGATCGTGATGAATCCCTGCCGAACGCTCTCGACCGTCAGCTCGTCCTGCGAGACGTTCACCTCGATCGGCGAAGCGCGCATGAACGTGCGGGCGAGCTTGTGAATTTCCTGGTCGATCGTCGCGGAGACGAAGATCGTCTGATGCTCGCCGGGGATGGCTTTGAGAATCTTGCGGATGTCGTCGCGAAAGCCGATGTCGAGCATACGGTCGACTTCGTCGAGCACCGCCAGACGGATCGTGTCGAACTTCAGCTCTTTGCGGTGCATGAGGTCGAGCACGCGCCCGGGCGTGCCGACGACGATCTCCGCGCCGCCCTTGAGCGCCGCGACCTGCTTGCGAATCTCGCGCCCGCCCAGGATCAGCGCCGTCTTAAGCGCGTGCTCGCGACCCAGCGTGCGGACGTGCTCGTCCACCTGCGTCGCCAACTCGCGCGTCGGAACGAGCACGAGCGCCTGAAGCCCCTGTCCCGCCTGCACGCGCTGCAGCATCGGCAGCGCGAACGCCGCCGTCTTGCCCGTGCCCGTGCGGGCCTGTCCCAGGCAGTCGTCGCCGCGCAGCGCCACGGGGATCAGCTCGCGTTGAATGTCCGTCGGCTGCTCGAAACCCGCCGACGCGAGGGCGCGCAGCAACTCGGCGCCAAGTCCGAGCGCGGCCCAGGGATTCTCGCGGGTGGGTGCAGGGTTGCCGTTTCGGCCGGATGGTGTGGCGGTCTGTGTCTTGATCGGGCGTCTCTCGATTTCGAGCGCTGCGGCAGGCTTCGGGGTCGCACACGGACCCAGGCATTCCGCGGAACAAGGTACGAATGCGCGGCCGCGACCTTTGCGGGCGGGCCTGCATCGTCCATAATACTAGCCGTAACGTGCCGCGGCACAAGAACTACGCGAAATTTCGCGCGCGGCGGGCCGATGTAGGAAGTCGTGGAGGCGGGCTGCATCCGCCGCAACCACGCCGGCATATATAACATGTATCCCGCACGGGTTGCGCGCGGGGAATCCGGCCGCGACGACGGCCGGTTTGACCAGGCCCAATGGGTCAGAGAATCGATGCCCACTTTTTCGTATAAAGCGCGAGGCGGCAGCGGCGAAGCCATCAGCGGAACGCTGGTCGCCGACAGTCCGCTGGCCGCCGCCCGCATGTTGGACGAGCGCGCCCTCGTGCCCGTCGAGGTGCAGGAAGTCTCCGGTTCAAAGAAGTCGTTTCTGACCGGCCGGGCCCGCCGGCTCAGCGCGTCGAAGGTCGGGATGTTCTACGAGCAGCTATCGGACCTGCTGCACGCGGGCGTACCGATTCTGCGCTCGTTGAAAGTTCTGGGGCAGCAGGCTTCCTCGCCCGCGTTGTCGCAGGTGATCCGCGAGCTGCACGACGACGTGGCCGGCGGCGACGCGCTGGCCGACGCGATGGCGAAGCACCCGCACGCTTTTCCGGCGCTGCACGCGTCGATGGTGCGGGCGGGCGAGAAGGGCGGCTTTCTCGAAGACGTGCTGATGCGGCTGTCCGACTTCGTCTCGCGGCAGGATGCGCTGCGCAACAAGTTCATCGGCAGCATGATCTACCCGTGCGTGCTGCTCTTCGCGGCGCTGGGCGCGGTGACGTTCATCATGACGTCGGTCGTGCCGCAGATTCGCAAGGTGCTCGAAGGCAAGCCGCTGCCCATGCCGACGAAGATCGTCTTCGCGATCAGCGACGCGCTCCAGCATCAATATCTTGTGCTGCTCGCGATTCTGCTGGTCGTCGTGATCGCGCTGGCCGGCTTCCTGCAAAGCGCCCTGGGCAAACTGACGCTCGCGCGGCTCCAGCTTCGCATGGTCGGGCTGGGGAAGATCTACACGATGGTGGCGCTGTGCCGCTTCTGTCGCGTCTTCGGAACGCTGCTCGCCAACGGCATTCCGATCCTGCAAGCGCTGAAGATCTCCAAGGACTCGACCGGCAACACCATTCTGGCCGAGGCGATCGACACCGCGGCCGAGAGCGTGCGGCTGGGCGAGAGCCTCGCGACGCCGCTGACGGCAAGTAAGGTGTTTCCGCCCGCGATCTGCGACATGATCGCGGTGGCCGAAGAGAGCAACACGCTGGATAAGATTCTGATCGAGATCGCGAACACGCAGGAGGAGCGGACGGCTCGGCAGATCGACTTTGCGATGCGCATGCTCGAACCGCTGATGCTGATGGTGATGGGCATTCTGATCGCGTTCATCGCGGTCGCGCTGCTCGTGCCGATCCTGCGGCTGTCGACCAGCGGGTTCAAGAGCTAGGCACGGAGCCACGAAGCCACGGAGCCACGAAGTGCGAAGCAGCCCGAACCCCGACCGCAAGGGAGGGGCCAGCGGAGAGTAGCGAGTGTCGAATGGCGAGTAGCGAGTGACAGATAGCGAGTAGCGAGTGAAATCCGAATTCCGACCGCCCGGGGACTGGCCCGATTCGAGCCGCGACGGCCGGGGCGGGGCAAGCGATCCGAGCCGCGACCGTCAGGGAGCGCGGCGTGCGGATCTGGTTGCGGGTGAGATTCGGCGGTTGACTCGCGGTCGAGATTCTTTGGAGCGAGGTTTGTGCGCCAAGTTGCCCGCAACTCCGGTTTGTGTGTCGCGCTCCCTGACGGTCGCGGCTCTGAAATGCGCGGCGTCGCGCTCCCTGACGGTCGCGGCTCGGAAATGCACTGGCGCCAGGAGAGTGACGCGAGGACGAAGAACAGAGAAATCCACAGCCCGCGCTGGCGCGTGGGATGCGAACGGGTGA
>CAZHIE010000171.1:2451-9165 GCA_964532435.1 uncultured Planctomycetales bacterium | reverse complement strand
TGAATTCTTCATTCCCACTTCTGAATTCCAAGCCGCCCCCGGCCGCATTCCCCGCGTTCCGAACCACGGCGACCATCCTACTCGCGCCCCTCCGCCCAAGATCGCTCGCGCCGCACCGGATCGTGAAAGTACAGGTACCGCCGCGCGCCGTCCGCGCCGTGACAGGCCGTACACGCATTCGGCGCGACGAACGGCCGAAGCTGCGTCCGCAGCGCGCGGCGCTCGGCGTCGGTCCGCGGCGCGAGCGCGTGCTCGTCGACGTCGCGGCCATGCGGCAGGTGGCAAGTCCGGCACGCGATTCGACCGGTCGCGCTGCGCCGGCCATATTCATCGAACAGCGGCAGATCGCCCGCGTCGCCCGCGCCGGCGACGGCGAATCCGGCCAGACCGATCAGCGGAAGATCCGGATGGGTCGCGACGACCGGCGCGGCCGCCACGCCGCCGGCGGCGTGACAGCTCACGCAGTACGCGTCGAACGCGCTCAACATGCCCGCGTCGCGCACGCGCGCGTCGTCGGCGGGGCGTTCGGCCAGCAGGCGCTTCGGCCAGAGGAGCTCTTCGGCGAGCGCGGCAGACGGCCCGTGGATATCGTGGCAGGGTCCGCAGGAGTCGGCGTCCTGCCCTGCGCGAAGCAGTCGAGACGGGGCGTGGGCCGATTGCGCGATCGACGCCATGTCGCTGTGACACGTGACGCACAGCGCCGCGCTGTCGCGGGGCGCGGGCGCGCCGGGCGCGGCGCCCGGGTTTCGCACGAACTTCGCCGCGCCGCCGCCGTGCGGATCGTGGCACGTGCGGCAGCCGATGCGCGCGTCGAAGCTCTCGTCGGCGCATACGAGCGGAAGCGGCGAGTCGTGCGGGACTTTTTCGCTCTCAGCCGGATGCGCCAGCGCGTGTGCTCCCCCGCCGCGGGCGCGAGCGTCGCCGTGGCACGCGAGGCACGCGCCGTCGTTCGACGACTCGGCGACGGCTGGAAGGACGCGCGAGTAGCCGCGCAGCGAGTCGCCATGCGGCCTGTGGCAGGCGAGGCAGGTGTCGGTGCGCGTGGTGGGCGCGTCGCGCCAGCCGGTCGCGTTGGCCGTCGAATCGTGCGGCGAGCCGGCGACGCGCGCCTGGTCGGCGTGGCAAGTCGTGCAAAGCTGCTCGCTCGGCGCCGCGAGAAACGAGCCGAACCGCATCTCGTGCGGATTGTGGCAGTCGATGCAGCGCTCGCCAGGGTGCGGACGCTCGCCGATGCCCTTTCTCTCCGCGCATCGCCCGGTCGAGTGACACGTCAGGCACTCGCCGCTGGCGTCGTGCGGTCCGGGCGCGGCCGTGCGCGCGAAACGGTGGAAAAGGTGGCAGGCGCTGCATGGCCCGCCGGCCTCGGGCGTGAGGCCCAGGCGATTCCGCTCCTGTGGGTGATTCGTGCGGAGATCGTGGGGCGAGCCCAGCATTGCGGATCGTTGCGAGTGGCAATGCAGGCACATCTGCCCGTTGTTCAGGTCGTCGGCCAGCAGGAAGCGCTCGCCCTTGCCGTGGTGCAGCTTGTGGCACGAGAGGCAGATCAGGTTGCCGTCCGGGCTGAGCTTCGTGCCGAGCTGTGAGACGGCCGCGACTTGCTCGGCGTTGGCTTTCGGGCTGAGCGGATGCTCCTTTTCGCCGCCTTCGCGGAACATGCCGGGGCGCATCTGGTCGTGGCAGGTCACGCAAAGCTGGTTCGTGCTGGTTCCCAACACGAGCAGGTGGTCGTATTGCGCGCCGTGCGGCGTGTGGCACACCTGGCAGGTCAGCTCACGCGGATTCGGGCCGACCTTCGCGCCGGCCGCGACGAGCGCGTCGGGGATCGCCCACGGCATGCCGCCGGTGGGATGTGTGCCGAACGTGGGGCCGCGCGTCTTGTCGGTGTGGCAGCTCATGCACAGTTCGCTGGCGGTGTTCGGCACGCGCAGAAAGACGGATTTGCTGATGTCGGCGGTCGGCGCGCCGGTCGCATGCGCCGAGTGACATGTGCGGCACGCGATCTTGCCGTCGATCAGCGGCAGGTTGTCCGGCACGGTCATCGTCGACGGCGGCGTGATGCCGGTCTGGTGGCCGTGCTGCTCCCAGACACGGTGCCGCGAATCCACGACCGATCCATCGTGGCACGAAAGGCAGGTCCGGTCGCGCGCGACGACGGGATCGTCGGGCGGATTCGACGGCGGGCTCATCAGCGAGGTGCTGCGCCCTTCCGACAGCGGCTGCGTCATCTCGATGTGGCAGACCGCGCAGGCACGCGCGCTGCCGCCCGCCACCGACGGCCGCGGCGACGGCAGCGGCAGAATCGGCACGTCGCTGGCGGCGATTCGCACCACCGCGACGCGATGCGCCGCCAGCTCCACCACATACAGGTTCCCGCTCGCGTCAAACGCCAGCCCGGTCGGTGCGTCGAAACGCAGCGGGGAGCCGGCCGCGTCGCGCAGCACGTCCAGACCCGCGCCCTCCGCGCGAAACACCTGCACAACGCCGACGACGCTGTCGGCCACCCAGACGCGCCCGGCCGCATCGACCGCCAACCCCTTCGGACGATAGAGCTGCCCGCGTTCCACGCCGAACGAGCCGAGCGCGCCCGAATAGCGGCCGTTGCCGTCGAACGCCTGCACGCGGGCGTTGACGACGTCGCTGACGAACAGCTCGCCGCCGGCGCCCATCGCGATCTGATACGGATATTGAAACTGCCCCGGCGCTTCGCCGCGCGCTCCGACCGTCAGCCACGATTCGGCGCCCAGGTCGAAACGCAGCAGACGCTGCCCGTCGTTGTCGACGATCCAGACGGCCGACCCGTCGCGGCTGGCGATCGCATCGGTGAAATCGGCCTCGTGAGCTCCCGCGTCCTCGGGAGCGCGGATCTCGCGGACTAGCTCGCCGGCCGCATTCAGCGCGACGACGCGCCTTCCGCCGGTGTCGGCGATCCACACGTTTCCGGCCCCGTCGGCGTGCATGCCCTGCGGACTTTTGAAGGGCTGCTGCCCCGCTCGCGAGATCTGCCGTCGCAGCGCTCCGTCCGGCCCGAAGACCAGCACGCGGTCGTGCGATCCGTCACAGACCCAGATCGCGCCGCTCCCATCCACCGCGACCGAAGTCGGCATGCGCATCGGCGGCTCGGCTGCGGCCGCCTCGATCCGCCGCGCAATCTCGCCGACGAACGGCGCGGGCGGATTCTGCGCCCGCGCGGAAAGCGCGCTCAGCATCAGCGCCGCAACGATCGCCACGACGCGCGACCCTGCGCCGCCCCAGTCGCGCGCCCGCATCCAACGTCCGGCCGGCTTGAGCATCTGCGACGCACCTCCACTGTCCGCAAAGCGTCCGGGCGTATAGTATGGCCGCGGCGCTCGATCGGCGGAACGCGCGTCGCAATGTTCTGCCCAATGCCAGCGAGGTGCCGATGTCGTCCGAGAGCAAACCGACCGGTCCGTCCGCCCCCAACCCTCCCGCCGAAGCGGCCAAGACGCCGCCCGCCGTGCCGCCGAAGCGCTCGCGCTGGCGGGCCGCCCTGCGAACCCTCGGCATCGCCCTGGGCACGCTGGCGGTCGTCGGCGCGGCCGGCCTGGCCGGCGCGGAGTATCACACGTCGCGCCCGCAGTTTTGCGCCTCGTGCCACGTGATGGAGCCGTATTACGAAAGCTGGAGCCACGACCTGCACGGCTCCAAGCTGGGCGTCCGCTGCGTGGATTGCCACTATGCCCCGGGCGAGCGCTTCACGATCAAGGCCAAATTCAAGGGCCTTTCGCAGGTCGCCAGCTATTTCAGCGGGCGCTACGGCGCCGGCCGGCCACGTGCCCACGTCAACGACGAAAGCTGCCTTCGCAGCGGCTGCCACGGCGACGGCGCGTTTCGCGGCAAGCAGCTTCTGATCGGCCAGCCGCGCACGGAAGTGCGCATGGTGGACGATCGCGAGGTGGAAGTGCCGCGCACGCCGTCCGTGCATTTCTATCACGAAAAACACCTGGACGTCGACGAAAAGCTCGCCGCCAACACGGCGGACATCGCCGCGCGGCAGGAGCGCCTGGCGTCTTCGCTGGGCGGCGCCGCGGCGGCGCGCGTGTTCGAGATGGCACGCTCGGTGGCGCCGGCCGAGCAGCGCAACGAAGCGTTGCGCGGGCTGCTGACCGAGCTCGGCGCCAGCGACGACGTGCGCGCCGACGCGCGCGGGCTGATGGACCTGGAGCATCGCCACACGCGGCTGCGGCAGTTGGAGGGCATCGCCTGCGCCGGCTGCCACAGCTACGACCCATCCGGCAAGGGTCACCTGGCGGTCAACGTCAACAACTGCTTCACGTGCCACTTCACGAACGAAGCGTTCAACCACGGCACGGGCGAATGCCTGAAGTGCCACGAGGCGCCGGCGCGGGCGATTTTCGTTCACGGGCCGTCGGCGCTGGCGCGCGGCGCGGTTCTGATGGATCACCGCGACATCGTGGCGCGCGGGGTGGATTGTGCGAGCTGCCACCTGGACGTGGTGCGCGGCGCGGCGCCGGTGACGGAGCGCGAATGCCGGCACTGCCACGACCGCGACGCATTTCTGGAGGGCTTCGCGACGCGCACGACCGCGACGGTCGAGGAATATCACGCCGCGCACGTCGCCAAGCAGCGAGCCCGCTGCGACGATTGTCACAAGACGATCACGCACGCGCTGCTCGACCCCATGCGCCTTACCTCGACGGGCTTTCTCGAACCCGTCATTAACGACTGTCAACACTGCCATCCCGGACACCACACCGAGCAGGTGCAACTGCTGGCGGGCGTGGGCGGCGCGGGACTGGCGCGCAGCACACCGAACGCGATGCTGGGGTCGCGGCTGAACTGCCGCGCCTGCCACACGCTCTCCGGCGCGGACACCAAGGGCGATTCGCTGATCCGCGCGACGGAAAAGTCGTGCATCGCCTGCCATAGCAACGATTACGCGACCCTCTTCGCGCAGTGGCAGCACGAGATCGAGGAATACCTCAACGAGGCCAAGACGCAGCTCGCGCGCGTCGACGCACTCGTCAAGCGGCTCGGCGAGCAGAACACGCCGCCTTCGGACGAGCTGATGCTGGTCATCGAGCAGGCGCGGCAGAACATCCACCTGGTCGACACCGGCGGCGGCATGCACAACAAGCACTTCGCGCTGCAGCTATTGGAAGCGGCCCGTTCGGCGCTGACGCAGGTCGAGCAGAAGCTGGCGAAACCGCAATGAGGGAATTGCGAATAGCGAATTGCGAAGAACGAATTGGGGAGAATTGGCGACGCCGGTAAGGTCGAAGGCATGCAGCCGGGGGCGGCTGCGGTCCGGGCCGAATGCTATGGCTTGCCGACGGTCTGCGACGGAATCACCTCAACGATCCCCACGTCGATGTACTGCCCGCCGGTCGTCTGGCGGCAGTGGACGGCGATCGTGATCTTGCCCTCTTTCTCGAGATGGCGCGCCGCGGCCGGCAGGATCGGCGCCAGCGCATAGCCGGTCGTGTAGCCTTTCAACTCCGCAGCCAGGTCGCCGTTGAGATATACCTCGGCGTCCTCGTCGTGGTGAATCGACAGCATGAGCGTGGCGGCGTCGCGGGGCGGAACAATCGCGCCGCGCGCGAATTCCGCCTCGCGACGTAGCCAGATATCCGGTTCCGCCCACGACGTACCGACGATCGCGCCCGGCGTGCCTTCCGTTCCGAATCCGGCCCGGCCCCGCTTCCAGGATTCGTCGGGAAAATAGCCCGGCTTCGCCCACCCCTCGGGCGGCGGGGTGACGCGATAATGCCAGACGCCGGGTTCGCCCTGCCGCGCGCTAGGCAACAGCGCGACGACGCGCGGCGGCGGGGCGTACAGGGCCTTCGTGGCCGCCTCGCAACGAGCCGGGTCGATCTTCCAGACTTCGCGGTCGTACGTCAGCCAGCCGTTCACCTCAATTTCGACGTCGGTCGTCTGTGTATACACAGCCGCACACAGCCCGTCGGCGATGAGCGGCGGGATCTGTTGCAGCAAATTCAGATAGGCCGCCGTCAGCGCAGCGCGGTCGGGATATTTCACATATCCCCAATTGTCCTTCGACGCCCAGGTGTGGCCGTCGACGGGCAGGCCCAGTCCGCCGAATTCGCCGAGCACGGCGGCGCGGCGTTCCTCCGCCGCCGGCACGCCAGGGCCGGGATAGACGTGAATGTCGCAAACGTCGCCGACGCGCATGTCCGTCCAGCCGCTGGCGTTGTTGACCAGGCGCGTCGGATCCTGCTCCTTCACGCTCGCCGTAATCGACTTCGCCCATTCCAGATCGTTCTGCCCCCAGCCTTCGTTGAACGGAACCCACATCACGATCGACGGGTGCAGCCCGCGGCCGTCGATCATGCGCCTCAGCTCGTCCTCGAAATTCGACTTCCACTCTTCCGAAATCAGCGGAAAGTCCTCGTCCCACTTGTCCGACTCGAAAAACGGGCTGGGCATGTCCTGCCAGACAAGCACGCCGAGCCGATCGCACCAATAATAGAATCGCTCCGGCTCAACTTTTACGTGCTTGCGCAGCATGTTGCCGCCCATCTTCTTCACCGCCTCCACGTCGAAGCGCAGCGCCTCGTCTGTCGGGGCGGTGTAGAGTCCGTCGGGCCAGAAGCCCTGATCGAGCGGGCCGAATTGAAACACGGGCTTGCCGTTGAGCAGGATGCGCGGCACGCCGCCGTCGTGCGGGACGACGCGCACGTCGCGCAGGCCGAAATAGGAGCGCACCTCGTCCGT
>CAZHIE010000171.1:0-2351 GCA_964532435.1 uncultured Planctomycetales bacterium | reverse complement strand
CCGACGCCCGACAGCGCCGACTCCACCGGAAACGGCACGAGGATCTTTCCGCTCCACGACGGCGACGCGCCCGCGCCCGCCGCCGCGATCGAGCAATCCCACAAGCCGTTGAGATTCTGCCAGCGCGGGCGCACCATCGTCGGCCGCGGATACTCGGGCAGCGGCGCGGCCGGATTCACGTCTTTCGCCCAGCGCGTCATCAGCTTGCCGGCCACGGGTTTCCACTCCTGAGCGCGAGCCGCGGCTGCAATCGCGAATCCGGCGACCGCCAGCGTCAACAGCGTGGTCGCGGCCCGGCCGATTCGTGGGGCGTTGCGCATGCGAGGCGAACCTCCGGCGCGGGCCCGGGCGTCACCCGCCGCGGGCCGCGTCGCGAATGTGGATCAAATCCTTCATCACGCGGCCGAGATCCGCGCTCTGCGTCTGGCCGCCGAACGCGTCGTGCAAGATGGTATAGAGCGCGTAGAGGCGATCGTACACCGCGACGGCCGGCCCGGCCGGACGATAGACCTCGTCGCGCACGCCGGTCATGGCGCGCTGCGCGGCGGAGACGGACTCGTACGCGCCGCCGGCGACCGCGCCGAGCACGGCCGCGCCCAGCGCGCAGGCATTTGCGGAGCGGGCAAGGTGCATGGGCCGGCCGCAGACGTCGGCATAGATTTGCAGCAGCAGCGGGCTTTTGTCGGCGATGCCGCCGCAATTGACGACGCGCTCGATACGAACGCCGTATTGCTCGATCCGCTCGATGATCTTGCGCGCGCCGAGCGCGGTGGCCTCGATCAGCGCGCGATAGATTTCGTGCGGCGCCGTGGCGAGCGTTTCGCCGACGATCATTCCCGTCAGCCGCGGATCCACCAGCACCGTGCGGTTGCCGTTGTGCCAGTCGAGCGCGAGCAGGCCGCTCTCCCCCGGGCGCAGCCGCGCCGCCGCAGCCGTCAGCGCCGCGTGCAGGTCGCCGGAATAGCCGCCCGGCGCGATGCGGCGGACGAACCAGTGAAAGATGTCGCCGACGGCCGATTGTCCCGCTTCGATGCCGTACATTCCGGGGACGATGCTCTCGGGCACGATTCCGCAGACGCCGGGGATGTCGGGCAGGTTCTGCGAGAGCGGCGCGACCATGCAGTCGCAGGTGCTCGTGCCGAGAATCTTGACGAGCGTGCCCGGCGCCGCGCCGGCGCCGATCGCGCCGCAATGCGCGTCGATGACGCCGACCGAAACGGGAATGCCCGCCGGCAGCCCGACGCGCGCCGCGATGGTCGCGGTCAATCCGCCGACGGACGTGCCGGCCGTCCGGGCCGGAGCGCGATACGTCGCGCGGAAGCGCGCCAATCCGGGCGCGAGGGCTTCGAGAAAATCCGCGCTGGGCAGACCGCCCCAAGCGGGGTGATACATGGCCTTGTGCCCGGCGGCACAGATGTTGCGAGCGGCCTCGCGCGGGTCGGGGCAGCCGGTCAGCCACGCGGGGATCCAATCGCTTTGCTCGATCCAGGCATCGGCCGCGGCCGCGACGCGCGGCGCCGTGCGCTGACAGTGCAATATTTTCGACCAGAACCATTCCGACGAGTACGCGCCGCCGCACTTGGTCAGGTAAGGCAAGCCGGAGCGGCGCGCCTGATCGGAGATTTCCGCGGCCTCGGCGTGCGCGGTGTGGTCTTTCCACAGCCACGCCTGCGCGGCGGGCTCATTGCGGAATTCGTCGAGCAACGCCAGCGGCGTATTGCTTGCATCGACCGGGATCGGCGTGGAGCCGGTCGCGTCGACGCCGATGCCGATGACTTGCGCGGGTGCGAAGTCGGGGCGCCCTTCGGGGGCCGCGCGCAGAGCCGCGGCGACGGCTTGCTGGAAGCAGGCAATGTAATCGGCGGGATTTTGGCGGGCGACGTTGGGATCGCGCGGATCGCCGAGCACGCCCTCGTCGCCGCTGGGGTAGTTGGCGACGCCGCCGGCGATTTCCTCGCCGGTGGCGACATCGACGATGAGCGCGCGGACGCTGGAGGTTCCGTAGTCGAGGCCGAGTGCGTAGCGCGTGGCCGGCATGGCGGGCATCATGATCGATGGATGCGGATGGGAGAAGAGGGACTCGCGACGAACGCGTGCCGGCGCGAGGCTCGCGGCGTTCTACTGTAGTCGGAAAGAGAGAACCGCATTGTGTCAGAAAGGAGTGCGAGCGCGACGCCCGCACCACCCATGATGCAGCACTTCTGACCAACAACACGAACTATCGGCGTCAGCAATGCAGCCGAGGGCGGCCGGGGTCCATTCGGAAGCAATGCAGCCGAGGGCGGCTGCGGTCCAATCTTCTTGTCTTCGCCCGTCAGGGCGCGCGATGGTTGCCAGGGGCTTCAGCCCCT
>CAZHIE010000170.1:4801-9296 GCA_964532435.1 uncultured Planctomycetales bacterium | reverse complement strand
CGCGGATCAGGCAGTCCCCGCAATCACGGCGAACGGCACGCCCCTTCGACGAGACACTCCACAAACCAATCGATGTCGGCCGCGTCGATTGCGCCGTCCCGGTTGACGTCCGCGGCGCGGATCAGGCAATCCGGATAGAGGTCGGCGTACTCGGCGGGCGAGAGGAGAGCCGTAACGAAGGCATCGATGTCGCGATTGTCAACCGCGCCGTCGCAGTCGGCGTCGCCGCGGCGGATGACGACGAGCAACGCCGGATCGCTGAGCAGCGTTTGGCAGTTGTTCCCATACGCGTGCAGGCGGTACTGACCGCCGTCTTCCGGCACGACCGGCCGAATCGTGAGAATGCGGTAGTTGACGCCGATCAATCTCGCCGTGAATTGCGGAAGCGTTCGGTCGTCCCGCGCCCAAAACAAAGATGGAGTCGCGGTCGGACGGATGCGGGCGACGAACGTAGCGCTGTCGCCTTCGAGCACGACGAGGGGTTGTGGGCTGCGCTCGAACGACCAGTCTCCGTAAGCAGTCGTCCATTGATTGTCGCCGTCGTAGAATATGGTGAATTGGTGAACGGGATCGAACACCGCACCACCTCCGCTGAATGTGGCGGCGTCCGGTCGGTCCGGAAATTCGGGACTCAGCCAGCGTGCGCCATCCCAGCGGCGCGTCTCGCGACCGACAAGACGCAACATGGCGCCGAGCACCGGGTCGTAGACAAGCGCAACGTGTCTGGTCTCCTGGTCCGAGCCACCGCGCAGCGCCCAGCTTGCGCCATCCCACTCATACGTGGCGCCGCCGTATGGACGCAGCATGACAGCGCCGCTATTGGCGTCGAACGCCATGCGCGATGGATGAACGGCGCGTCCGGCCCCATTCGCGTTCAGGAGTGCCCAGGCCGCTCCGTCCCATCCCCAGGTGGCTTCGCTACCCTGCGCGCGGACGAACGTGAGCCGCCGGATCGGATCGTACGCGAGCGAATGGATTTCGGTGGTTGGTCCGCCCGGCGCCGAGCGCACCGTCCAGCTTTCGCCGTCCCATTCGCGAAGCTGGGTGTCGTCCGCGGCAACGACGACGCGGCGGCTCGCATCGTACGAAAGCGGGCCATAGTGTGGGCTGCGCCCGCGATCCTCCCAGTTTCGCCCATCCCATTCGTACAGCCGGCCGAGCTGATTCAGTACGGCTCTCTCGCGCTTCGTGTCCCACGTCAGGCCGATCCGGTCGCCGTATGTCGGGGGCGGCGCCTGATACAAGCGCGTCCAGGCGACACCGTCCCAACGCCACAGGTCGCGGTAGCAGTAGGCGGGATCTGCCGAAACGCTGCATCGCCCGCCGTAGAGCAGTACGCCGCCGCGGATCGGATCATACGTCATCGCGTGATCCCAGCGCGGCGACGGCCCGTCCACCGCCCGCTGAGTCCACTCGGTCCCGTCGTACTCCCACGTGTCGGCGAACATGGATGTCAAATCGCGGCCGCCGAAAAGCACCGTGACGTGTCGCGCTTCGTCATAGACCATTGCGTGGCTGTAACGAGGGGGCGGAATCGGTATGCTGCGAATGCTCCAGGCGGCGCCATCCCATTCCCACGTGAAAGCCGGGTTTCCTCCAGTACCGCCGAATGTCACCGCCACGTCGCGATCGCGATCGTACGCCAGCGCGGCGTAGCTGCGCGAGCCTGGCCCGGTGGTTGACAGGCGCGTCCAAGCTGCTCCATCCCAACTCCACAGGTCGCCGGTGCTTCCGCCGGTCGATCGAACCCCACCGAAGCGCAGGACGCGCCCGCGCCGCGAGTCGTACGCATAGGCCCCGCCAAGCGGGTAGTCGTTTTGCGCGCCGCTGGCCGAGTAGCCTCCTTCGCCGCCGGAAGGCCCAAATCTGATGACTACGATGCGTCCTTCGTTGCTATCGTACGCGTTCACCCACGCGATCCCACGCGCTTCGTCCCACACGGCCGAAATCAGCGACGATAAGCCGTACGGGTTCCGCGGGTTCAACTGAATCCACCGATCGGATTCCCAATCCCAGACCGATTGCCGGTCTACGAGGCGCGGCGTCCCGAGCACGGCATCCACATACAATCCGGCCGCCGATGCCGGAGGAATGAACGGTCCGTCCCAGGCCAGACAATCGGGCTGTTGAGCGCTGGTGGTGTCGGACGAAAGCGCCCAAACCAGAAGCGCGCAGCATGCGAGCGCGCGGGGCCGCACGCCGAGTCTGCGTGTGCAACAGTCGTTCATCGCAGCACCTCCGCCATCCCTGTGCGCGAAATGGATATGACCGTAGCTACGGCGAGTCGGAGGCCGCGCGGATCGACTGCTCGTAGCGAATCGAGCACAGAGCTGCGCCACGGATGCATTAATTGCTGCGCGGGAGTGTCTGGGGCAAGTCGCGGGAGAGGATTAATGGGAGGGAGTGAAGTTCGGGCGACCGCGTCGGCGCGGGTCGGTATGCGCGCCGGGCGCCGCTCCGGCCGCGCGAGGGCGCGGGCCGCTACGCGCGCGGGCCGGTATGCGCGCGGGCCGCTACGCGCCGCTACGTCGCCTCGGCCTCGCGCAGGGCGCGAAGGCGCAGGCGCTTCACGCGGCGCGGCTCTGCTTCCATCACCTTGAAAACCAGGCTGTCCTGCGTGAATTCCTCGCCCGCGCCCGGAATCCGCCCCAGTGTCGCGAACACGAAGCCGCCGATCGTCTCGTATTCGCCATCCTCCGGCAGCGAAATGCCCAGCTCCTGGTTGATGTCGTAGACATGCACGCGCCCGTCGACCTCCAGCGTGTCGTCGTCGACGCGCGTGATCATCGGCGGCGGCGGCTGGTCGTATTCGTCGTCGATCTCGCCGACCAGCTCTTCGAGAATGTCCTCGATCGTCGCGATCCCCGCCGTGCCGCCGTATTCGTCGAGCACAATCGCGATCTGCACCTTGGCAGCGCGAAATTCGTTCAACAGCTCGTCGATCGTCTTGGTCTCCGGCACGTACGGCGCCGTTCGCATGATCTTTCGAACGTCGAAATTCTCCGCACTGCGCAGCCGCAGCAGATCTTTCGCATACACGACGCCGACGATGTGGTCGATCGTCTGCTCGTAGACCGGAACGCGCGAGTGGCCCGTCTTCACGATCGTCTCGCGAACTTCGTCGAACGTGCTGCCCGCCGTAACCGCGGTCACTTCGGTCCGCGGCGTCATGATCGCCGCAACCGTCGTCTGACCCAGCTCGAAAACCGAACGGATCATCTCCTTCTGCTCTTCGGCCACCGCACCGAGCTGCTCTCCCTCACTCACGGCCTCCAGGATCTCCTGCTCCACCCGCTCCGTCACCTCCGACTCGGCCTGTACGTCCGGCCGGCCGAGCAGACGCCGCACGACGAACTCGATGCCGCGCAGCGCCGCCGTCACGGGCGCCATCAGCCAGCGCAGCGGCGCGAGCAGCGGCAGCGAGCGGGCCAGCACGCCCTCCCCGGCGTGCAGGCTGAGCGCGTGCGGAATGGCCGTGCTGAACACGAGCAGGAGCACGGCGGCGGTGAGCGACGGCCAGAGCAGCAGGCTGGGCCGAAAATCTGGATAAACGCCGTCCATGAATGCGATGAACGCGACGGCCAGGACGCCGATGTTGGTGAGGGTTCGCAGCAGGCTCGTAAGTGCCTGCAAATCAAGATCATGCCGATCGAGGAACGCCAGCCAGCGTTCGCGGCCGGCTTCCGACAATTGCTCCGTCAGCTTGGCGCGCGAATACGACCGCAGCACGGAGCTGAGCGTGGACAGATAGAGTGTCAGGCCGAGCAGGGCGAGCCCAACCGCGTATATCAACGCCGCAATCCTCTGGATTCCGCCGCGCGGCGGCCCGCGAGCCGCATCGAGCCGGAGGAATCGTTCGCCGAATTCACCAAGGGTACTGTATCACGCCTGCGCGAGCGGGGACAGCCGCCGACTGGGTTTCGCGAAGGCGGCGAACCTAGGCGAGCACGCCTAACAATAGTTCGCATAATGATTTACGGTCCGCGTCGGACGCGCGATCGGCAATCTGACGGAGAAGTGGACAGAACGCGGCCAGCGGCGGCTCGCCGGCGGCGGACGGATCGCCCGCGCCGCGAGGTCTTCCGAGGGCCGCGCAGATCCGGTCGGCGAAATCCGGGGGGAATTCCTGACGCGCGGCGCTGATCGGCAGCGCCGGCCGCGGCCAGCCCGCCGGAAGCAGATGCGTCAGCCGGGCGAGGTTGAAATCGGGCAGGTCGGACTTGTTCGCGATCACGAGCGCCGGGCGAAGCGACTCGTGCGCGGCGAGAAATGCCGACTGAACAGCCGCACCGGCCGCGCTGCCGTCGATTATCGCCACGACGGCATCGGCGCCGCGCGCCGCCGCCAGCGTTCGCGCCACGCCGGCCTGCTCCAACTCGTCCGAAGCGGGGCGCAAGCCGGCGGTGTCGATCCAGATCAGCGGGTAGCCCGCCGCCTCTCCGCCGGCATCGACATAGTCCCGCGTAGAGCCGGGCGTGGCGGAAACGAGGCTGGC
>CAZHIE010000170.1:2842-4701 GCA_964532435.1 uncultured Planctomycetales bacterium | reverse complement strand
CGGCCAGAGGTTGGTCGCCGCGGCGGCGTCCTCGCGAAAGCCGGCGCGGGCGAGCAATTCGGCGCAGCGGCGAATCAGGTAGGGGTTTCCGTGCGTGTGGATGCGGACGGTTGGGGCGGCCGCATGCGCCTCGGCCTGCGCGGCGGGCGCCGGCGATTCGATCCAGACAAGCACGTCGTCGATCGGCTGGCCGTCGGCGTCGAGCAGCGCGGCGCGGCGCAGCGCGGGCGGAGAGGAGAGCGCGTCGGCGGGCAAGGTGGTGTGCCTGGCGAGCCACTCCGGGAGGCGCGGTCCGGAGGCGCGAATGGCGCCGATGGCGGCGGAATCGGCGCCGGTAAGGTGCGCGAATGTGCTGGCCGTCTCCTTGTTCACGGCGGCCATGCTACGTGAGCGCGCGAGCCTGACGCCAGCGCCCGCGCGCGAAACGAGCCGGCGCGCTGGGGCGCACCGGCTCGAATGGTTTTGCTGCGTTGGCGCCGGCGGCGCGAGGCCGCCGCGCGCTGGCGGACTAGTAGTTTGGCGTCAGCACGAAGTCACCGCCGTCGCCACTGGGCATCGTGACCTCCAGGCGGCGCGGCACCGTGTAGTCGCCGGTCCAGCCGCGCGACTGGTTGGCGAACGGGAAGGCGTCATAGCGCCAGTTCTTGCCGCGCCAGTACAGCTTCCAGTAGTAGGGGTTCTGCGCGCTCTGGTAGTCGCTCGGGCGGTTCATGTCGCCGCGGCTGCGGAGCGTGATCTTCGAGACGTGGCCGTCGACAAAAACGACGTTGAATTTCGGCTGCGGGCTATGCCAGCTGGGCACGTCCTTCGGCTGTGCGCCCATGCCGTTGCTCGGCGACGAAGTGCCCATTTCGTACGTGTTCGCGAGCGCCTGGATGAAGCGAGTTTCCCAATACAGGATGTTCTGGTTCGGCGTCTGGAACTTGCGCAGCGGGCGATTGTAGGCGCCCCAGCGGCGATACTCGCGACCGGGAACGCCGGTGCTGTGCGTCTTTACGAAGAAGAAGTCGCCCTGGTAGCTGTTTCCGGCGGCTTTGAAGACCGATTGATCCCAGCCGTACTGAGCGGTGAACCAGGTAGCGTCACGCAGCCCGACGCTATGCACGTCCTTGTAAATTCCCTTGTCGCTGGGGCAGAGGAACAGGCGGTAGTCCTTGTTCTTCTGGTCGGCCTGCGAGCCCGTGACGAACTTGGCCATGTACATCTTGTTCATGTACCGGCCGTTCGCCCCGCGGTCGCCGATGAACTGGTTCGTGTTGCGGAACTTGAGCACCGCATCCTGTCCATCCGCTCCGCCCCAGTCGTGGTCCCCGACGCTCATCGGGCCGAAGGTGGTCGGCGCGCCGACGTGCGTCAGTGGGTCGTCGCCGCTGACCGGGTGGGGAATCTGAAGGCGCTCGTACTTGTCCTCTTGCGCCTTGTAGTGCGCAAAGCGGCCGAACTCGCTCTCGTTGGCCATGCACTTTGCGCTGCGCGCGGCCTCTTTTGCCCGGTTCAGGCCGGGCAAGAGGAGCGAGATCAGCAGCGCGATGATGACGATGACGACCAGCAGCTCAATCAGGGTGAAAGCGCGCAGGGCTGCGCGACTCCGGCAGATTCCGGTGAACCGAACGGACATGCGGATGTACCTCCGTGCGCCAGTGCCTACAAAAACGGCGCCGCCAGAAACCCGGTGCGATGTGCGAAATCAACCAGCGCCGAACCAACACGACCTGTCGGAGAAGGGACGACCATAAGCCTATAACAGGATCGGGGCGGATGCAAGTCGAAATCGCGGGCTGACGATTTATGACCGGAGCAGCCCCCCCCTGGCGGCGGCGGCGCGAGACACGGCGTCGGACGCAGAGGTCCGACGCTAC
>CAZHIE010000170.1:0-2742 GCA_964532435.1 uncultured Planctomycetales bacterium | reverse complement strand
GCGTCGCACGCGGGCCGCTGCGTTTGCGGCTCGGATCGGAGCGGCACTGCCCCGTCGGACGCAGAGGTCCGACGCTACATGCCCGCGAGAGCGCGAGCATGGCCCCCCGCCCCGCGGCTCACTGGCCGGGGTACACGATCATCCGGTCATGCACCAGGAGGACGATGTCGTCGATCTTGTCGCCCGTCACGTCGCCGCAGAGCACTTCGTGCGGCTCGCCGGTGCGGCCGGGGTCGTCGCTGAACCGGCGGCCCTGGAAGACCTGAAACCCGAGCGCTTTGACGAACGCGCCGTCGGGCAGCAGCGTAAGCACCTCGATGCGGGCCTTGCCCGTGTCGATCACCGACACGTCGCGAACGCCGTCGCCGTTCACGTCGCCCACGACCGCGTCGGCCAGGTGCGCATCTTTTGTTTCGCTCTCGTACGTGTGCTTCTCGACCAGCGACGGCGCGACCTCGTCCGGCGTAAACGTCGCCAATCGCTCGGCATCGGCCATGAGCAGCGCGGCGGCGCCAGCCTTGCCGAGCGTCAGCGTGTCCATCGCCGAGAGGTCGAAGTTTCCGATCGGGATCGAATTCGTGACCGCGTAGGTCTTGTCTTCGCGCCGCTTCTGGACGAGCAGCTCGCGACCGTTGCGGTCGTAGAGCACAATCGTGGGGCTGCCGGGAGCGCCGGGGAGCGCGGCCACGCCCGTGACCTGCGCGCCGGCCGATTCGGGGTTGTACTGGTCGATCACCGACCACTGGTTATCGCGGACGACGAGCGCGCGGGCGAATGATTTCTGCGAAAGGATGATCTCCGGCTTGCCGTCGCCGGTGACGTCGGACAGCGCGAAGCCCTCCGGCGAGGCTTCCTTGACGAGCGTGGCCTTGGTGTCTGCGCCGGTGAACGGCTCGAACGAGCCGTCCTCTTTCTGCAGCCACGTGAGCAGCGGGTTGAAGCGCACAAACATGAGCAGGTCGTTGCGGCCGTCCTGATTCACGTCGGCGAAGCGGATGGCCGCCGGGTCGTCGTCGATCTCCTTGACGACAACCTCGGTCGGGTCGCCGCCCTTGGCCGGCCGGACGAACAGCTTGATTTCGTCGTCGATCCGCGTGGCGTAGGCCAGCGTGTCGGCCGGGCCGGCGGCCTTGCGAGCGCCGACAGCGATGGTCAGCGGCTCGCCCTTCGACTCGGTGGCGGCGGGGAACGTCAACCGGCCGTCGGCGTAGCGCGAGACGCCGATCATTTTCTCTTCGGCGCTGGCGCTGAGCAGTTCGCTTTTGCCGTCGCCATCCAGATCGCCGATGAACAGGTCGAGCGTTTTTGTCAGGGCAGGAAACGAGGCGGCCGGCTCGAGGCCGTCTGCGCCGCCTCGATAGAGCACAACCTGGGCCGAGTCGGGATCGCCGGCCACGACGTCGGGGATTCCGTCGCCGGTGAGGTCGCCGATGGCGACGGGGCGGCGCTTGCTGGTCGTTTTCTGCGGATAGGAATAGAGCTTCTGCGGCCAGTCGCGCGTGCCGGCGACGTCTTTGGGGACTTCCCAGCGGCAATGCTTGAGCCGGCCGGTGGCGTACTCGACCGGGTAGAGGTCGTCTCCACCGGCGCCGTGGGCGACGGTCATGCTGCGGACCTTCGGCATCTTGGCGCGGCGCAAGGGGCCGAGATGGCCGTCGCCCTCCTGGAGGAATGCGTAGGCGCCGTACTGGTCGTCGTCGGCGGTGATGATGAGGTCGTCGCGGCTGTCGCCGTTGAGATCGCTGGTCATCATCAGAAGCGGCTGCTTGATGCTGTGGGCCAGGCGAATGGGTTTGCTGAGGCCGCCCTCGGGCTTTTGGTGATAGATCTGGATCAGCTCCGTGCCGAGCAGCGCGACGTCGGTGCGGCCGTCGTGGTTGTAATCGCCGACGGCCAGCGCTCCGCCGCGGGCCTCGCCCTCCGGCGCGCGGATGCCCTGGGCCGGGCCGAAGCCGCCGTCTTCGCGGCCGGGAAGGATGACGATTTCCTTCGGCTCGCCGAAGAAGACGATGTCGACGCGCTTGTCGCCGGTGAGCTCGGCGATTTCCATCGAAGCGAGCCGATAGGCGACGGGGACGTTTTCGCGGCGCAGGTCGCCGCGATCGGGCAGCTCGTTGCGCTCCAGCTCGGCGGCCGGCGCGGCGGGCGGATCCTTTTCGGAGCGCTGATAGAAGAGTTCGATCCGGCTGCGCTGGGAGTTCCACAGGGCGATGTCGGTGCGGCCGTCGGCGTTGAGGTCGGCGAGCTTGAGCGAGTAGATGCCGGGCTTGATCTTGTAGATCTGCATCGGGCCGAAGCCGAAATACTGCGACAGCTCGGTTTTCTGCTCATCAGTCAGGCTCTGCGCCATGGCGCGCGCCGACGCCGCGAGCGCGAGAATCGCAATCATCAGACGCAACATGGATGCTCCCGCCAGTTGGGTGGACGGCGCGGCGGGCGGCGATCGTCGCACAGGCGGCCGCGCGAAACGGCGTTTTAGCGGCGCGCGGGGGCGAAATCAAACGGGGCGCGGGTCAGCGAGCGAAGCGTTCGGAGTGGGTTGCGGGAAGAAGAGCGCGAAGACGTGCGCGCTCGCGGCTCGGATCGCGAGGGGCGGTCGTTGCGATGGGAGCCGGTGGTTTCGACGCGAGCCCGTACCGCCCCGTTGGGGCTGAGAGAGAGGGGGTGGGGGTTGGGTCCACGGGTTGCGCGGCCGCCGGCTGCGCCGGCGGCCGCTCCACCCGTGGCTAACGACTGTCGCCC
>CAZHIE010000169.1:0-9305 GCA_964532435.1 uncultured Planctomycetales bacterium | reverse complement strand
TAATCGATGCGGGCGATTCCATGTCGCGGCGAAAGGGCGGGTCGGGTGGAACAGATATCTCGTCCGACGTGGCGCGGGCATCGTGCCCGCGTAGGCGGGTTGGAAACCCGCCCCGCCCATCAATCCGCCCCACCCCTCAATTCGCCCCACCCATCAATCCGCCCCGTCTTCGCGGCAGGGCGGCGGCGAGGACCGCCGATTGCTACTACGGCGCCGGGCGCGTCGCCGGCGGCGGTTCGGGAAAAGCGGCCTGGAGCGCGAGCATGGCGTACGCGGTGGTGAGCGCCGGGTGGCCCTCCATCCAGCGATCGGCCTCGTTGACCCAGCTTCCGTCGTCCTTTTGAAGCTTGTGGAGCTTTCGCGCCAGCTCGTCGCGCCAGACGTGCTCGCGACCCGCGGCGTCGATGACGATGTCCGTGTTCATCGCCTGGAGGGCGCGACCGAAGACGTGGTAGTAATAGAACAGTCCCTCTTGCGACTGTTTCTCGGGCATGTTCGGGTTGTGATCGAGCGTCCAGTTCCGGCGAATCCACTGCGCCGCCGCCTGCATGCGCGGGTCGTCGAGCGTCAGGCCGCAGTACAGCATGCTCTTGTAGCCGGAATACGTCATCGTACCGTAACAGCGAAGCTCTTTCTTGCCGTCCGCCTCGACGACGCCCGCCTTGCTTTCGCCGCCGTTGGCCGGGGAGTAAATGAAACCGCCCTGCGTCGCTCCCTTCGCAAACGCCTGATCGTTCCTCTCGCCGAGCATCTGGCAGCGCGCGATGAACACGAGCGCTCTCTTGTAGGCCGGATCATCCTGCGACAATCCGCTGTCGCGCAGCGCTTCGAGCATCATCTGCGTGTTGGAGAGGTCCGGGCGCTTTCCGTTGCCATATCCGGCGCCGCCGTACCACGGATCGTCGATCGACTTTTGCTCGGATTCGTCCCACTGATTATCGATCAGGAACTTGCGAAGCGCCGCGATCCGCTTGTCGTTGGCGCTGTCGTGCATGACCGAGAACATCGAGAGCGCCACGCTGCTTTCGTAGTTCTTCTGAAGCCCCTCGGCCGCGTAGATCCCGCCATCGTCGCGCTGCGACTTGAGCACGAATTCGACGCCCTTGCGAACGGCCGCGTGCTGCGGGCCGATCGACGGCTCCTGAATCAGCGCCTTGAGAGCGAGGCTGGTGATTCCCGGGCCGCTCGGGCTGAGCCAGCCGCCGTCGGCTTCCTGCGTCGCCAGCAGAAACCGCGCGCCCTTTTCGCGAGCCTCGCGGGCCGCCTTCTCGCCGCGCATCTCCTGAAGATCGGCCAGCGTATTCCGTTTCTCGACCGGCCGTGATGCCGGGGCCGGCTTGTCCTGCGCGTGCAGCAACGGCGGCGCGGCGAACGCCAGGGCGCCGACCAGTGTGAGAGCAAAGCCGAATGACCCGCGCATGAGAATCTCCTGGGCGGCGGCCGCGTATCGGACCCGCTGCCGCTGCGCGTCTCAGAATAGTCCTGCTCGCGCGTGTTTTCCATCGGATTCGGCCGCCCCGCAGTGGCAAATTGTCAGCGCGACTTGTCCGCAGCGCGCCCATTTTTCAGACTTCGCTCGGCGGCAAATGGCCGCGCCGGGCAGTGGAGACGGAAGCATGGCCGACGGGGCCGCGCGACGGGTCGCGCGCCTCCGGCCGCAGAGAAGGGGAAGTCGAAATGGCGAGCATGGCGAGAGATGGCGAGTTGGTTCGGCGCGGGCTGCGCGCGGTTGTCGCCGCGGCGTTGGCGCTGGGCGCAGTGCCGGCCCGCGCTCTGCTGGCCGAAGAGGTGGACGACAGCATTGTGCGGGTCGAAGAAGACTGGGAGCTGGTGCTGAACGAGCCGAACGAGAACGTCGAGTCGCCGCAGTTTCACACGGTGATGTCGCCGGTGGGCAATGCGGACTCGTTCTATGCCCAGGTGGTGTGGAATTATCGCGAGACGCCGGATTTCGCGTTCGGCGGCGTTCAGCTTCAGGGCTGGAACGACGACGCCCTGATCACGTCGCGGGCCGTGCGGAACACTCCGCTGAGCACGCAGGCCGAAACGATCACCTGGTCGCAGGTGCTCGACCTGAGCAACGGAACGCTGAATTTCTCGGTCGAAAATGGTCAATCGGTGACGTGGGGCCACTTCGACCGCGACATGAAGATCAGCAGCGCGACGAACCTGAGCAATCTCGGCTCGTATTCGCCGGACGTATCCGCGGCGCAGACGTGCATTACCTACGGATCGAATCGCGTCGACACGCTCGTCATCCGCGAGATCCGCTACTACAGCGAAAGCGGGCTGGTTCGCACCGACACCACGCGGCGGGTCGTGTATCAGTTGCCGGAGGATGAGGAATGAGACGCTCCGGACCGCCGGCCGCGCGGAAGCGCGCCAACGTACTGGTGCTGCTGATGGTGTCGGTCGCGTCGCTGCTCGGCGCCGCCGCGCTGGCGATCGACATCGGCCGGCTGTACATGGCCCGCACCGAGCTGCAATCGTCGGCCGACGCGGCCGCCCTGGCGGGCGCGTGGGAGCTGCTCGACAGCGACCGGCTGCGCGGGGCGTCGCACCCGGACGAGGAATTCCTCGCCGCGCGGGACGCGGCGGTGGCGATGGCGGCCCGCAACCCGGTTCTGCAAGGCTCACCGCTGCTCGATCGCAACACGGGCAACACCGCGTCGGGCGACATCGTGATCGGCTACCTGAGCAATCCGTTGAACCACAGCGAGGTGCTGTCGCTGGCGAACCCGGCGCAGTTCAACACGGTGCAGGTGCGCGTGCGGCGCAACGCGATCCGCAACGGCCTGATTCACCATCTGTTCGCGCCGATCTTCGGCAACATGGACGCCGGGCTCGGCGCCGACGCGATGGCGACGTTCAAGGACGGCGTCGTCGGTTTCCGCGTGACCGATCGCACCGGCAACGCCGGGATTCTTCCGCTGGCGCTGCACGTCGATTACTGGACGCGGCTGTTGGCGGGCACCTATTCCGTGGGCGACAACTATTCGTACAACGAGGAAACGGGCGTCGTGTCCAGCGGCGGCGACGGCATCAATGAGCTGAATCTGTATCCCGGCTCGGGCGGAACGCAGCTCCCGCCCGGCAACTTCGGCACGGTGGACATCGGCTCGCCGAACAACAGCACGGCCGACTTGTCGCGACAGATCCGCGAAGGCGTGAGCGAGGCGGACCTGGCGTACTTTCCGGGCGGATTCCGGCTGAACGACGCGGGCGAGCTGGAGCTCAACGGCGACACGGGGCTGAGCGCCGCGATCAAGGACGATCTCGAATCGGTGCTGGGCCAGCCGCGCACGATTCCGCTGTTCAACCGCGTGACCGGCAACGGAAACAACTCGATGTTCCGCGTGATCGGCTTCGCCGGCGTGCGGATCATGAATGTGCGGCTGACGGGCGCGATGCGGAACAAACAGGTGATCATTCAACCGGCGTTCGTCGTCGATGACGCGGCCCTGACCGAGCCGGGATCGGGTTCGAGCTATTTCGTGTATCAGCCGGTTCGGCTGTCACGCTGAGCGGCGAGGCGTTACCAGAGCGTGCGGGCCGGCCGATTCGGCGGACCGATCAGGGCCCAGGCGGCCGGTCCGAGCAGCGTCGACAGGATGTCCCCGCCGCGGGCGTTGACCAGGCGGGCAAAGAGCAGCACGAGCGCCAGGATGGCGCCGAAGATGAATCCGCCAAGGTGCGCCCAGTGCGCCACGTTGTCCTTCATGCCGAACGCCGTGTAGATCACGTCGAACGCGATGTAAAACAGCACGACCCACAGGCCGCGCACCGGAAAGATGTTCATGTGCAGCCGGAAACCCGCCAGCAATCCCCAGCGCCACCAGGCCGCCATGTGTACTTTGCTGATCGGCAGCAGCACGAAATACATGCCCGCCAGGCCCATGATCGCGCCCGAAGCGCCGAGCGACGGATGGAGCGGTCCGTCTTCCGTCGCGATTCCGTGCGCGATGCCCGAGCCGATCGCCAATAGCGGATAGGCGACCAGAGTCAGCACGTTGCCGATCAGCGCGTTGATGCGCGTTCCGAACACCATGAGGAAGAGCAGGTTTCCCAGCAGGTGCAGCGGATCGGCGTGCAGCAGCGCCGAGATAAGCCACTGATAGGCGTGAAACTCGCCGAGCGAGCCGCGCGCTTCGTTCCACATCTCCAGAAGCTCGGCCTTCTCGCGGCTTCCGTCCTTCAACTTGCTCAGCAGCGCGGCGAGTTCCTCGGGAAGCTGGTCGTCGCGGCCGTTCCATTGCATCAGGTTGGCCAGCGCGGGGTCCGGGTCGGACGCGTAAATGAACGCGACCATGTACCAGACGCTGACCGCGATCGTGAGGATCGCGATGCCGCGCACCACCCACGGCTTGCGCAGCCCGAACGCCTCCGACGTAATCGGATACAAGCCGGCGAAAAACAGAAAGCTGATGACCCGGATGATGCTTTCTGCGTACGTGTAAACGGAATCGAGATGCGAATCGTCGTGCATCTCGATGGCGCGACCGCTCTTCAGATCAATGCCGCATGCGACGCATATCTTGGCCGTCGAGGGCAGCGATTGACGGCAGGATGGGCACACGCGCGCCGGGCCGGCCGGCGCTGCCTGCGGGGCGATCGGGCCCGCGCGCGGCGCGAGCGGCTCGGCCGGCGCGATGCGCAGAATGCCGTCGCCCGTGCTCAGGCCGTCGAGCAAGTCGTCGATGCCGCTTGGGCTCGGCGCTGGGGCCGGCGGCGGCGGGCCGACCGGTTCGGCGGCGACTGCGGTCTCGACCGCCCCGACCACGATCACGGTCTTGCACTTCGGGCAGCGCACCCGGCGACCCTGCGCCGTCGCGGGAACCGCCAATCGCACGCCGCATTGGCAGAGCAGCTTGATTCGCGCAGGATCGGCGGGACTCACGGGGCGCTCCAGGTGGATTCGCTGCTTGAAGCGAAGCGCTGATGGGTAGAATACACACCGCACGGGCGAACTCCAAAGCGCCGGAATTGCAGCACTCGCGGGAATTGCGGCGCGACCGCGGCACGACGGAGACCGGCATGGTCAAGCGAGCGGAGCGGGCGGTGAGCTGCGCTGAACGACAGGAACACAGGCCGCGCGGCGGGAATGGACTTCGGCCGGCCGGCCCGCTGACAAGTCGCCCGGTCTTCTTGCTGCTCGTCGTCGTCGCCGCAATGGCGATCGCGAACAGCGCCGTTGCGCAAACCAGCGAGCGGATGGCGCGCTTCAACCAGGCGTATGAAGAGGCGCAGTCCGCCGAAGGCGCTGGGCAGTGGAGCCGGGCCGCCGCGCTCTATGAAGAAGTGCTGCGGCTTGGGCCGCACGAGATCGTTTCGCTCGCGAGCCTGGCGCGCTGCCGGGCGCGCTTGAATCAACCCGACGAGGCGCTGCGCTGTCTGGCCGAGGCCGTCGAGCATGGTTGGAACCAGGTCGAGAAACTGCGGACCGAGCCGGCGTTCGAGGATCTGCGCAACCGGCCGGAGTTTGAGAAGCTGATCGTGCGGATCGCGGAAGTGGAGCGCGAGGAAATCGTGATCTACGTGCCGCCGGCGCTCAAACCCGGCCCGCACCCGCCGCTGATCATCGCCTTTCACGGCCGCGGCGAGAATCCGCACTACTTTCTCTCGCAATGGAAAGAGGCGGCCGACAAGCTGGGTGCGGTTGTGGCGCTGCCGCGCGGCGTGCGGCGAGCCGGCGACGGGCTGCTGAATCTCTGGGAGCAGAAGGGCGCGAAACCCGCGGACGTCGACCTCCCCGCCTGCGCGAAACTCGCAGACACGGCGATCGAACTGGCGAAGAAGCGCCATGCCATCGAGCCGCAACGCATCGTGCTGGCGGGCTATTCGCAGGGCGGCGCGGTGGCGCTGAAGCTGCTTGCCGCTCAGCCGGAGCGATACGCCGGCGCCTTCGCGCAGGCGACGTTGTATCAGCCGCCGGCGCCGTCGTGGCCGGCAGCGCTCGCGAAGAATCGGCGGGTGTACCTGATTGCCGGCGAGCTGGATCGCCTCCGTCCGCAGACCGAGTCCGCGGTGTCGGATCTGAAAGCAGCCGGTTGGGACGTGCGCGTCGACACCGTGCCGAAAGTCGGACACGAGCCGCCGGAGGACAACCCGCGCCGGCAGGTGGAGGCGGTCGAGTGGATCCTCGCGCCGCGGAAATAGCCGCGCTGCGGAAAACGTGCATGAGGGGCGATTGCGCATCAAAGTGCAGCGCCGCGCTGCTCGCGGCGCTGCTGGGCTGTGCGCTGGCAATCCAGGTCGGCTGCAAGCCGGCGCCCGCCGCGCCACGCCAAAGCGCCTGGCAGCGCGACTTCTGGGCCGCCATCCGCGAAGCCGACGAGGCGAAGCAGAACGAGAACTGGCGCAGGGCCGAGCGCGCGCTTGGCGCGGCGCTCGCGCTCTCGCCGTACGATCCGACGCTGCACGTCGAGCGCGCCGCCGCGCTGATGCGCCTGAATCGATCTAAAGACGCGGCGTCGGAGCTGCGGGCCGCCGTCGAGGGCGGCTGGGACGACGCCGACGCACTTCGCCAGAACTCGTCCTTCGCAGCACTCGCCGATGACGCCGAGTTCCGGGTGATTCTGGATGCATGCGCGAGCTGCGCGGCGGAAGAGGTCGCCGTGTATGTGCCGCCGCAGCTCGATCGCCGCGCGGCCGCGCCGCTGTTGATCGCGTTTCACGGCCGTGGCGAGAACCCGCGGCGCCACCTGGCCTCGTGGCGCGAGCCGGCCAACCAGCTTGGCCTCGTCGTCGTCGCGCCGCGCGGCCCGCGTCGGTTCAGCCGCTCCGCGGCGGCGTACGAGTGGCGCGCTTCGCGCGACAGCGCGGAGTCGAGCGACGTCGGCACGGAGAGCCTGGCCCTGGCGCGGAAGCGGGCGGCCGAGTGCGCGACGATCGACGAGAGCCGGCTCATTCTGGCTGGCTATTCGCAGGGCGGCGCGGTCGCCCTCGCGCTGCTGGCGGCGGACCCGGCGCGATTCCGCGGAGCGGTCGTGCAGGCGACCGCCTTTGGCCCGCGCGCCGCGCCTGCAGCGGGGGTGACGATTCACGGTGCGCCGCGGATCATGATCTTCGCGCATGAGCTCGACCGCATGGCGCCGGAAAGCCGCGCGGCGTTCGACGCCTGGAGCGCGGCGGGCGCGGACGCGCAGCTTGAGCTGGTCGCCGGCAGCGACCATGAGCTTCCGCCGGACAACTCCGCGCGCCGAATCCGGGCGCTGCGATACGTGCTGGAGCCGGGTCGTTAGAGACTCTGCGCCGCGTGGCCTCCGAGCGATCCGCAGCGGTCGATTCGCGGGCCGGAGGCATCGTCGAAGCTGACCGTTCAATGGCGCGGGCGCCTGGATTCCCGTGTGCGCGGGAATTACGGGAGGTGCGCGGGCGCCGCGGCCGGCTTGCGCCGCGTACGGACCGCGACTACAATTCGTCGAACCCAGGGGCGGTCCGTTGCGGCGGGCCTGAGATGCCGGCGCGGACGCCGGCAGACCCTTTGAACCTGATCAGCGACGGGCGGACGTGGGTGTGCGATTGAGCCGCCGCTCGGCGGGCAGCGACTCAATCGCACCGCGACGGCCGGCTGCGTAGGGAAGGGCACGTCGATGGACCGGCATTCCATTCGCGCTGCCCTGATGTGATCGGAATTGTTCGAGCACCGCACGAAGCCGCTCCTGCCCGCGCCGCAGTTCGCCTTGCGGTTTCTGCGCACGTCCGGCATCGCGGCGCTGGTCGTGCTGGGCAGCCTGGCTGTTGGCGTCGTGGGCTACCACGTAACCGAGCGCATGAGCTGGGTCGATTCGCTGTTCAATGCGTCGATGATTCTCTTCGGCGAGGGGCCGGCGACGCCGCTGCACACAACCGCCGGCAAGCTGTTCGCCAGCGGATATGCGATGTTCTCGGGAGTGATGTTTCTGACGGTGACGGCCGTGCTGTTCGGGCCCCTGGCGCATCGGATGATTCACCGTTTTCACATCAGCCTGGAGTCGCAGGGACAGGACAAAAACTCGCAGAACGAGGCTTCGCCGCCGCAAGCGGGCGCCAAAGAGTGAGCCGAAAATCTCGCGGATGGCGGCGCCGCGAAACGTTTCGGCAACCGGATGCGGCGAACGCGTTCGTTCGGCGAATCACCGGCCGAGTTTCGCGCGTGAGGCAAAGATGGACGAATCCACGGAACAACTGATGATCCTGCTGAAGCTTTCCGCCGCGCCATTTGGAACGCCGGAGGAGCGCGAATATCTGTTCGCGCTGGAGGACACGATCGCGGAGGCCATCGCCGACGCCGGCGCGGGCGAATACGACGGCAACGAAATCGGTCAGGGCGAGTTCAGCTTCGTCATGTACGGGCCATCCGCCAGGCGGATGCTTGAGGTGGCTCGGCCGATCATTCCGCCGCGGATCATCCTTCCGGGTTCTTATGCCGTCCTGCGATCCGGCGCAGACGATGAGACGGAAGTGCGCGTCGAGCTCGCGCCGGGGCCGCCGCACGGGCGCGACGCGGCGGATGCGCGTCGAGAGCGATGAAGCGCTTGCAGCCCGGGCGGCGATTCCGGCGGCCGGCGTCAGCTCGAATTCTTCCATCGCGGCGGTAGTGTCCGGGCAGATGTGCGGGATACAATCGAACGAAGCAGGGGCGGCCCGCACGCGGCGGGCATGAGATCGGCCGCACGTTCGGCGGCCGGAACCCTTGGAACCTGATCAGCCTGACCGATCGCGCGATCGAGTCGACGGCCGGAGAACCGGCGCCGGCGCGAACGCGGGCGAAAAGCGGCTGCGTAGGGAACGATGCCGAACTCAACGTCTGGTTACGAGATGGATTCGCGCCGTGCGGCCGGCTGCGCCGCGGGCGACACGTGCTGGTGGCGCTGGCGGTTTCAACCGGTGCTCGGCATCTGGGGACACCTCGGAATCGATTACTCGCTCGAGGCCCCATACGGTTCGCACGGGGAGTTCCGGCTCCGACACGTGGATTACGGCCTGCCCGGCGACGACACGAACCCCCGCTATCGACACAGCATCGCCCTTTACTCCGCGATGGTCGCGCCCGGCGGCAAGGGTTGGCCGCCGCTACGAACGCCGAAGGGGCGCGTGTACACTGCGTCGCTTTTTCGGCCTGCGCCGCGGGCGGTGGGAGCGTTTTTTCTTGAGCGGCTGCCGCGCTTCTGGGGCGAGCCGGGCGCGTATCGCACATTCGGCCCGAACAGCAACACGGGGCTGCGCGCGGCCTTGCGCGCGTGCGAGGAGGCGACCGGTTACGCCTTCGGCGCGCCGCCGGCGCGCATGCGGCTCGGCTGCCTGGGGTGGTCCTGGCCGGCGCG
>CAZHIE010000168.1:1171-9316 GCA_964532435.1 uncultured Planctomycetales bacterium | reverse complement strand
TCCTTGATCTCGCTTACCACCGCGTCGGTCGTGAGCAGCAGGCCGGCGACGCTGGCCGCGTTCTGGAGGGCGATGCGCTCGACCTTGAGCGGGACGATCACGCCCATCTTGATCATGTCGCCGTACTCTTCGGTCAGCGCGTTGTAGCCGAACGTGCCCTTGCCCTCGCTCACCTTCTGGCAAACGATGCTGCCGTCGAGGCCGGCGTTCTCGGCGATCTGCTTGATCGGGGCGCGCAGGGCGCGGCGGATGATGTCCACGCCGGTTTTCTGGTCGCCGCGGGCCTTCTTCGCGGCCGCGTCGAGCGCGTCGTCGACGCGCAGCACCGCGACGCCGCCGCCGGGGAGGATGCCCTCTTCCACCGCGGCGCGGCAGGCATGGAGCGCATCCTCGACGCGCGCCTTCTTCTCCTTCATCTCGACTTCGGTCGCGGCGCCGACGTTGATCTGCGCCACGCCGCCGGAGAGCTTGGCCAGCCGCTCTTCGAGCTTCTCGCGGTCGTAGTCGCTGGTGGTGCGCTCGATCTCGTTCTTCAGCGCGTCGATGCGGCCCTTGACCTGCTTGGTGTCGCCGGCGCCTTCGATGATCGTGCAGGTTTCCTTCTCCACGATCACGCGCTTGGCCCGGCCGAGGTCGTTCAGGCCGATCTTCTCCAGGCTGATGCCGAGGTCTTCGAAGATGGGCTTTCCGCCGGTCAGCACGCTGATGTCTTCGAGCATCGCCTTGCGGCGATCGCCGAAGCCCGGCGCCTTGACCGCGCAGCACTGGAGAATGCCGCGCAGCTTGTTCAGAACGAGCGTCGCGAGGGCTTCGCCTTCCAGCTCTTCGGCGATGACGAGCAGCGGCTTGCCGGCCTTGACGACCTTCTCCAGCAGCGGGAGCAGATCCTTCACGCTCGTCAGCTTCTTTTCGTGGATGAGGATGTACGGACCGTCGAGCACGACCTGCATGCTCTCCGGCTTATTGACGAAGTGGGGCGAGATGTAGCCCTTGTCGAACTGCATGCCTTCGACCAGGTCGACGGTCGTCTCCAGGCTCTTGCCCTCTTCGACCGTGATGACGCCGTCCTTGCCGACCTTGTCCATCGCGCTGGCGATCTGCTCGCCGATCTCGCGGTCCTGATTCGCGGCGCACGTGCCGACCTGTGCGATCTGCTCCTTGCCTTTCACCGGCGCCGCCTGCTTCTTGAGCGCCTCGACCGCGGCTTCGACGGCCAGGTCGATGCCGCGCTTCAGATCCATCGGATTCGCGCCGGCGGCCAGGTTCTTCAGGCCCTCGTCGAAAATGGCTTCGGCGTAGATGGTCGCGGTGGTCGTGCCGTCGCCGGCGACGGTGGAGGTCTTCTGGGCGACTTCCTTCACCATCTGGGCGCCCATGTTCTCGTAGGCGTCTTCGAGCTCGATCTCCTTGGCGACGGTGACGCCGTCCTTTGTCACGGTCGGCGCGCCGAACGATTTCTCGATGACCACGTTGCGGCCGCGCGGGCCGAGCGTGACCTTGACCGCGCGGGCAAGCTGGCGGACGCCGGACCGAATTGCCTCGCGGGCTTCCATTTCATACGCAATCTGCTTGGCTGCCATTCACGTGACTCCTGAATAGGGGCGGCGCTGCTCGGCCGCCGACGGGGCTGTTCGCGTCAGCCCGGGGAACCTCGGTCTTGACGATGCGCGCGGCGCGCACGACGCCGGCGCGCAGCCCACCTGCACGGTCTCACATCACGCGGCGTGCCACGACGCGCAGGGGCGCGGGAACGCTTCTAAATTCGCCCGGCCGGACGGTTTGCGCGCGACGGCGCTCCGGGCCGGCTTGGCGAACTCATGGTCGGGGCGACAGCGTGGGTTGTCAAACTGGCAGTTTTGGCAGACAGGAGGGGCGCGCCGGTCTGCCAGGCGCGCCGCGCGAGAGTCGACGCATGGATCGCGCTGGGCGCGTGGGACGGTAAACAACGAGGGTGCTCGCGACGGGCAGTGGCCAGTCGCGAGCACCCTCAAACACTCGGTCGCGCGAGCGCGCGGCGCAGTGGGCGTTGGGTCAGTTGATCAATTCGGCGCGGATGTCCGCCAGCTCGCGAATCGAGCCTTCGATGCTCTCGAAGCCGGCGGTGAAAACGAACTGTTCGCCGCGGACAAAGCCCGCGTTTGCGACGAAGTCGATCGGCTCCTCATATTCGGCGAATCGCAGATGGACGCAGGCCTGTCCCGAGTGGGAATTGACCAGGTTCACGGCATCCGCGACGGCGCGATTGATTGTGCCGACTTGCCCGAGCGAAGCGTTCATCCGTATCACTCCAGGATCGCGAGGACGTCGCTTTCGTCCATGATGAGGTATTCCTCGCCGTTGACCTTGACCTCGCTGCCCGCATAGCTGGTGAACAGGACCGTCTCCCCACTCTTGAGCGTGGGCGCATGCCGCTTGCCGTTGTCGAGCAGCTTGCCATCTCCGACGCTCATCACGGTCCCGCGCTTCGGCTTCTCCTTCGCCGAATCGGGCAGAACGATGCCACCCGCGGTGCGCTCATCGGCCGCCAGTCGCTTGACGATTACCTTGTCACCGAGGGGGCGCAGACCGACCTTGCTCATGAACACTCCTTCGATCAAAGATGAATTCTGTCTTGAAAGCAGCCCGCCGTCAAATGCCGTTTTGACGGCGCGGAAGTTCCGTTCGGACGCTTAGCAACCGCCGTTCCAGCTCGCATGGGAATGATTCCAATCCCCGGAGTGATGTGTTAACTTCCTTTACTGGAAACAGGTTGCGAGCGGTTCGTCGAATCCAAGATATTGCGGACGGCCTTATCGGGAGCGGTTGCGAACCGTACGGGAAGACGGCAAAACTGTCAAACTGGCAGGGCTGTCCGGGAGCGAGAACGTACAAAAATAGACGAAAATCCGACATTAATACCCGATGAAACGTTCGGCGAACTTCCGTCAGCGATACGGCGTCGCGGCCGCGCTCAGAACTGCTTTCGCTGCTTTGACGCCGGGATGTTGAGCTGCGCGCGGTACTTTGCGATGGTGCGGCGCTTCACGTCGATGCCCTGCTCGCGGAGTCGCGCGACGATCTCGTCGTCGTTCAGCGGGTCGGTCTTGTCTTCGCCCGCGACGATCTCCTCGACCTTCGCGCGGACGCTCTCCCAGCCAAGCGAATCGCCGTTGTCCGAGTCGGCGCCGGTCGTGAAGAAGCGGCGCAGCGCGATGGCGCCGCGCGGCGTCTGAATGTACTTCTCATCCACCGTGCGGCTGATGGTCGACGGGTCGCAGCGCAGCCGCTCGGCCAGATCGCTCATGTGAAGCACGCGCAGGTGCGTGTCGCCCTTTTCCAGAAACTCGCGCTGCGCTTCGACGGCGGCCTTTCCGACCTCGAGGAGCCGGTCGCGCCGGAAGCGGACGGCGTCGATGAGCTGCGACGCGGCGTCGAGCTTCTGGCGGATGAAGTCGCGGGCTCCGCGGTCGCCGCGCATCCCTTCCAGGGCTTCGCGAAACTCAGCGCTGATGCGGAGTTCGCGCTGATTGGCGCGCGTCAGTCGAACGTCATATCCGCCAGTTTCCGCGTCGTATTCGGCGATCAGGTCGGGCGTGATGGTCGGCGCCGTGCGCTCGACGACCTCCGCGGCCGGATTGAATGAAAGCGCGCCGATCACTTCGACGGCGGCGTTGACGTCCTCGAGGCTAACGTTGAGCGCTTTGGCGATGTGCGGGCGGCGGTTTTTCTGGAGATCGTCGAGATGGGCGGCGACGATGCGCTTTTCCAGCGCGTTGTTGCCGGGCATGCGTTCGAGCTGAAGCGAGAGGCATTCCTGAAGCGAGCGGGCGCAGAGGCCAGCCGGCTCGAAGCGCTCCTGCATCTCGATCAGCGCCAGCTCGACGTCGTCGACGCTCGGTCGGCCGGGCAGCTCGCGGGCGATTTCGGACAGCGGCGTGGTGATGCGGCCGTTCTCGTCGACGTAATCGATGAGGCGAATGCCGATCTGGTGCGTCGGCTCGCCGAGATCGGCGAGGTTCCATTGGGCGAGGAGCGCTTCCTGAAGACTTCCGCCGCGGGCGGCGGTATTCGCGAGGGCGTCGTGCTTGGCGTCGCTCTGCTCATCGCCGCGCGCCCGCGAGCGCGAGCGGCGGAATTCGTCGTCTTCGATCCAGTCATACTCGCTGACCAGCCGATCGAGGCGGGCGAATTCCTCGGGCGCGCCGTCGGCGACCTTCATGATCTGCTCGCCGTCGGCGGGCTCGTCGGGGGATGTGTCGGGCGGCGGGGCGACTTCGTCGTCGGGCGGGGCGAGCTCGAGGGCGGGGTTGGTGTCGATCTCCTGCTCGATGCGCGATTCTAGCGCCATCGCGTTGAGCTGGAGAATGTCCATCGCCTGAATGAGCTGCGGCGTGAGGCGCTGCTGCTGCGAGAGCGACTGGCGCGGGACTTGTGAGAGAATCTGCGACATCAGATCGGCAATCCGCGCAGGTTACGTCGGCGGCGCGTCGGCTCTATCGGCTGTATTCGCATCCCGGCCCTTCCCGATGGGCGCAAGCCACACAACCTACGCGACTTGCGAAACCCGACGCGCACCGTAAGGATAGGGAGCGGCGCTGGATCAGTCAAAGCCGGGCGGCGCTGAGCGACCGGCCTGCGCGGTGCGCCCCGCGGACGAAAACGCAAGGAGTTCCTCCGATGAGCTACAAGACGACGACCGTTCCAAAGGGCGACCGCATCACCATGAGCGCCGGCCGCCTCAACGTACCCGACCAGCCGATCCTCCCGTTCATCCGCGGCGACGGCACCGGGCCGGACATCTGGCGCGCTTCGCAGGCGGTCTTCGACGCGGCGGTTGCGAAGGCCTACGGCGGCAAGCGCAAGGTCGCGTGGATGGAGGTCTTCGCCGGCGAGATGGCGTTCAACCGCTTTCAGGAGTGGCTGCCCGAGGACACGGTTAGCGCCTTCCGCGAGTTTCTCATCGGCATCAAGGGGCCGCTGACGACACCGATCGGGGGCGGAATTCGCTCGCTCAACGTGGCGCTGCGGCAGCAGCTCGACCTGTACGTGTGCCTGCGTCCGGTGCGCTACTTCAAGGGCGTGCCGAGCCCGGTGCGGCGGCCGGAAGATGTCAACGTGGTGATCTTCCGGGAGAACACGGAGGACATCTACGCGGGCATCGAGTGCGCCGCGGGCACGCCCGAGTCGCAGAAAGTGCTCGACTTCCTGGCCCGCGAGTTCCCCAAGGATTTCAAGAAAGTGCGCTTCGGGACCCGGGACGCTGCGCAGAGCTGGCAAAGCCAGCTCGAAACGATCGGCGCGCCGAAACGCGCGGTGGGCGTCGAGGTCGGCATCGGCTTCAAGCCGGTCAGCTTTCTCGGCACCGAGCGGCTGGTGCATAGCGCGATCGCCTACGCGCTCAAGGAGAAGCGCCGCAGCGTGACGCTCGTGCATAAGGGCAACATCATGAAGTTCACGGAAGGCGCCTTCCGCGACTGGGGCTACAAGATCGCCGTCGAGCACTTCCGCGGGCAGGTCGTGACGGAGCGCGAGAGCTGGATTCTCGGCAATCGCGAGGCGAACGCTTCGATCAGCGTCGAGGCCAACGCGCAACAGATCGACCCCGGCTACGAGATGATGACGCCCGATCAGCAGAAGGCGATTCGCAGCGAGGTGGAGGCGGCGCTGCGGCTGTGGCCCACGCACGGCGATGGGAAATGGAAGACGAAGCTGATGATCCGCGACAGCATCGCCGACATCACGCTCCAGCAGGTGCTGACCCGCCCGAAGGACTTCGACGTCGTCGCCACGCTGAATCTGAACGGCGATTATCTGTCCGACGCGCTGGCTGCGCAGGTCGGCGGGATCGGCATCGCTCCGGGCGGCAACATCAATTATGTCACGGGGCACGCGGTGTTCGAGGCCACGCACGGCACCGCGCCGAAGTACGCGAACAAGGACCAGGTGAATCCGGGCTCGGTGATTCTTTCGGGCGAGATGATGTTCCGCCACCTGGGCTGGAACGAGGTGGCCGACCTGATTATCAAGGGTCTCGACGGCGCGATCGGCAGCAAGCACGTGACGTACGACTTTGCGCGGCTGATGGAAGGCGCCAAGCAGGTGAAGTGCAGCGAGTTCGGCAACAAGATGATCGAGATGATGGGGTGATGAGCCGGTGCGAGAGCCCGCCCGTGCTCAGGGGGGTCTTCGCCGGGACCGAAGGCTGCGCGGGCCTGGAATGAGACCGGCCGGAGGTGGGCCTGGAAAAGAGACCGGTCGGAGTCCGGCCCCCATAGCCCCGAGCCCCCAAAGCCGCGAGCCTCCAAGCCCCCCAAGGGATCGACCTGTGCGCGCGACGCGCGCGGGTCGATCAGACGGCGTCGCGACAATAGCCGGCGACTTCCTTTACGGGCCTGCGACCCGCAAGCCGCCGGCGATTTCCTGCACGGGCCAGCGGCCGGCAAAGCGCCGGCGCATCACCTCGATTGCCTCGGGATTGTTGTCCACGAGCGTGGCCGATCGGCCGAGGCGGGCCGCCGCCTCGCCCGCGGTTCCGCTGCCGGCGAAGAAGTCGAGCACGCGATCGCCGGGGTTGGTGTGTACGCGGATGATGCGCTCGAGGATCGCGAGCGGCTTCTGCGTGGGATAGCCGGTTTTCTCCTTGCCGCTGGGGCTGACGATCGTGTTCCACCACGTGTCGGTCGGCGTCTTGCCGCGGGCGGCCTTCTCCGGCCCGACCAGACCGGGGGCCATGTAGGGGATGCGGTCGATGTCGTCGTAGCGATACGTGTAGTTCTGCGGGTTTTTCGCGTACCAGAGGATGTTGTCGTGCTTGGCGGACCAGCGGCGGGTCGCCCGCGCGCCATAGTCGTAGGCCCAGATGATCTCGTTGAGGAAGGAGTCGCGCCCGAAGATCGAATCGAGCAGCACCTTGGCGTAATGCACCTCGCGACAGTCGATGTGCAGGAAGAACGAGCCGTGCGGCTTGAGCAGGCGGCGGGCCTCTACGAAGCGCGGTTCGAGGAACGCGAGGTAATCGTCGAAAGCGTCGGCGAACGCCCGCGTGCCGACGCGGATCGTGCGGTAGCGGCGGCCTGCGAAGCCGGTGCGGTCGCCGGCGTCGTCGCGAACCGTGCGAATCTGCGTGCGGGATTGCGGCCGGCCGGTGTTGAACGGCGGGTCGATGTAGATCAGGTCGAACGAGGCGTCCGCGAAGCCGCGGACGATCTCCAGGTTGTCCCCGAAGTGGATGTCGAGCATCTGTCCGTGCTCCGCGCAGCTGCGCCCGGTGACGATCTCGCTGAACGACGGAATCGCGCAAGATCGTGTGGAGCGGCGCTGCGAGCGTACGCGAGGGCGTCGGATTCGACCAGCGCGTTGAGCGAGCGTAGATGGCGGAGAGGGGGCGTCGGGACAGGGGGGTAGCATCGGCGAGGCGCCGACGCTCCCCTTTCGGCGGCGCTGCTAATTCGATACGGCTTTCCGGTTCCAGACGCGAACGTCCGCTACTTCGCACGCGACCGCCGCGCCGGCCGGCGCGTCGACGCGGATGAGCAGCTTACGCGTGGCGCCCGGCAGGAGCGGCCCGCGCCAGTCGCCCGCGCCGGCCGTTCCGCAATTCGAGCGGCATCCGGCAAATGCGAACGGGGTTGCGGCGGAAGCGTTGAACTCGTATGCGGGCACGCCATCGGCGCTTTCGACCGTCCCATGCAGGGACAGCAGCGTGACGGTCTCCGGGCCGTTGTTGCGCACCTCGACGAACGCGGCCGGTCCTTCGCGATCGGGCGATTCCACGAGGCGCGTGGTGATCTTGAGCGCGTCGCGATAGCCCGGCTCGCGGCGGTCGTCGAGCGACTCGCTGAGCGCTGCGGGCAGGGCGTCGCGCCATTTCTGCGGATCGGACGAAAGCTGCTCGAACGCCTGGCCGAAGCGCTTGTCGGCGATGTGGATGGCATAACCGCCGAGGCCGGTTCCGCAGACGATGAGCGTCATCAATGTGCCGAAGATCCCGCTGGCAGTCGCGGCCAGGAAACTCGACTTGCGTACGATTACGGACGGCTGCGTCTGCATGGTCCAGACCTCCTGACTCGGCCGCGGGGGCGATTTCGCCGTGCCGGCCTGACTCAGAATACTATTCGCGGGCCGGGCCGCCATATTTGCGATCTTTGGGCTGGGTTGAAAGGGGGG
>CAZHIE010000168.1:0-1071 GCA_964532435.1 uncultured Planctomycetales bacterium | reverse complement strand
GGCCCGTGCCACACTGTTCGCCGGCGCCACGCTGTTGGATGGTGCCACTTGGGGAAAAGGGGTTGCAAAAGGACAGGCGGCCTGGGGTATCATGGAAGCAGCCAACGCTGACTGATTACGGAAAGAACACAGTGTCGAAGCTTTGCACAACCAAGCTGCGCTACGGCGTTCTCGTCCTGTTGCTCGCCGTTTCGGCGTGCGTTCCGAATGCGGAACTGCTGCCCGACGAGGTCGAGAAGGGGCTTTCCAGCGTCATCATGAATCCGGCCGTCACGTGCGAGGAATTGCGCAAGAG
Organism: uncultured Planctomycetales bacterium; assembly: GCA_964532435.1. GTDB lineage: Bacteria > Planctomycetota > Phycisphaerae > UBA1845 > Fen-1342 > CAZHIE01. The sequence goes on along the minus strand of CAZHIE010000168.1, from coordinate 776 downwards.
CTTTGGTTTGGAGCACTTAGCGCTGGTCGACACGCCGGATCAGGCCGGCATCGCCTATGAGGAGCACTGGGTCGCGGTCCCCCAGACCGGGCAGGCCGTGCGGATGTGGTACGCGCCGGCCAAGCTGAATCGCGGCGTTGTAGTGATCTCGCTGGGGGCGGTCGGTTCGCTGCCGTGTTACCTGTTCACGACGCGACTGCTGACGCAGAACGGCTGGTCGGTGGTCAGTTATGAATACGAAGGGTTCGGGCTGAGCACGGGGACGCCGTCGCTGCTGTCGCTGCGGCCGGATTTACAGGCCGTGGTGGATTGGACAATCGGCTACACGGGTTTCGAGCGGGTGACGCTGCTGGGCATTTCGCTGGGGACGATCCCGACGGTGGCGGTGGCGGCGGAGTCGCCGGAGAAGGTGAACGGCGTGATGCTCGACTCTCCGGTGGCGCTGCGCGCGGAGATCGAGCGGTTTCGGCTGCTGGTCGGCGGGCAGGACGGGCGTGTGCTGGCGGCGCTGCCGGATGAGCTGGTGAGCGAGCGGATCATCGGCGACATGCGTGTGCCGTCGTTGATCTTCATGCATGAGCGCGACGACATCACGCCGACCACGACGGTGAAACTGCTGTTCGACCTGGCGCCGGCGCCGAAGACGCTGGTGAGCTTTCCGAGCCTGAATCACGCGCGCGGGCAATACTTCGACACGGATCGGTACGTGTTTGCCGCGGAGTCGTTTCTCTCCGGCATCTGGACGTACGACGCCGCACCGCAGGAATAGCGGGCGG
>CAZHIE010000167.1:5035-9395 GCA_964532435.1 uncultured Planctomycetales bacterium | reverse complement strand
TCGGCGGCCGCGCCCGCCCGCCTTGCGTTCGTGCGGGCGGGCGCGTGCAATGCCCCGCATGGAACACGCCGTTATCCTGGCCGGCGGATCGGGCACGCGGCTCTGGCCGCTCAGTCGCCGGCAGCGCCCCAAGCAATTGATGCGCATTTTCGGCGGCGCCTCGCTGATCCAGCTCGCGCGGCGGCGCCTTGCCGACCTGTTTCCGCCGGACCGCACCTGGGTCGTCACGTCGGCGGACCATCTCGACCTCGTCGCCGCCGAACTGCCCGATCTGCCGCGCGAGAATCTGATCGGAGAGCCGATCGGCCGCGACACGGCGAACGCGATCGGTCTGGCGGTCGAGCTGCTGCGGCGGCGCGATCCGGCCGCGATCATGGCCGTCTTCACCGCCGACCATTTGATCGAGCCGCAGGCGGAGTTCGCTGCGGCGGTGCGAAGCGGACTGGCGACGGCGCGGCAACACGCTTCGAGCCTGATCACGTTCGGCATCGTCCCCGACCACGCAAACCCGGGGTATGGATATCTGCGTCGCGGGCCGGCGGTCGCGCCGGGCGTGTACCGCGTGGCGGAATTCAAGGAAAAGCCGCCGCTGGCGACGGCCGAAGCGTACGTCCGCAGCGGCGAGTATCTCTGGAACAGCGGCATGTTCGTCTGGTCGCTCGATGCGATCGGCCGTGCCTTTGAGCAGCATCTGCCGGACAACTCGCGCCGGCTGCGCGAGTTGGCGGCGAGCTGGCACGACCCGGCCGCAGGCTCGGCGCGCGACAGCGCTTTCGCCGCGTTGCCGAAGGTCTCGATCGATTTTGGCGTGATGGAGAAGGCGGCCGACGTGCTGCTTGTGGAGATGCGCTGTCGCTGGATGGACCTCGGGTCGTGGACGGCGATCGCCGCGACGCAGCCGCCGGACGCGGCTGGCAACGTGGCGCTGGCCGCGCGGGTCATCAGCCTGGACGGAGAGCGCAACATCATTGTGGGCGAAGGCGAGCATCTCATTGCGACGCTGGGCGTCAGCGATCTGGTGATCGTTCACAGTCCGGACGCGACGCTGATCTGCCGGCGGGCGGATGTCGAGCGGATTCGCGAGCTGACCGCCGCGCGGACGGCTCGCTTCGGCGATGCGTACGAGTAGCGGGGAGGGAGCTGCGGCGCGTGGACTCAGGTGAACACCTGGGGCAAAGATGTTGCCGATTGGCAACACGTCCGCGAATCGGCCGGGAATGCGCCGTTTCACGATACTGCGCGGGAAAAATTGACGCGATGTAGCGTTTGAGATGTTGCCAGAATGCAACATCACGGATCGTTTACACGGCCTTACACGCGGCCGCCAGGCTCCATAAGACACTTCGCAGAAAACAGTTAACATCAATGAGGCATCCAGGACGAGCAGCGGCCCACTGCGGCGCGCCGGTTGCATGGCAGATCGCCGACGAGCCTTCGCCACGGTGTTCTCCGAGGGAACGGGCGGACTGCCCGAGAAGCAATCAGTCGAGGCGGTGCGGCGCTGGCCGAGCCGCCGCGAGGGCCCGTCCCATTTCACTCGCCTGATACAGATCGACCGGCGGCACGCGGACCGCGCTGTCCGCGCAGTTCGAGCGTGCCCGCTGCGCTTACGGAATCCGCGCGCCGGGGGGTCGAGCGGCCCCGCGCGGCGCGATACACTGCGCCCGTCGCCGCCATCCGCGGCGAGCCGATGCGGCGCGCCGCGCGCGGCCGCGTTTCGTTTCGATCCACGTGAAAAGTCTAGAGGCCCGCCGGGCATGGCCTCCTCGGAATCGTCCGCAACTCGTAACGAGCAAATCCGGGCCGCGGTACGCGCCTTTCGCGCCGGCCGTAGCGCCGGCGAGCTTCCCGCGCGCGACGACTTCGTCCGCAGCCGGCCGGAGCTGATGCCGGAGCTGGAGCAGGCGCTGCGCGAGGCGGAGCTGCTCGACGCTGCGTGGTCGGGTTTGCAGATCGACGCCACGCGGACGGCCGACGGCGGCAGTTCCGACGTCGGCGCGCTGCCGCAGGGCAGCTTTCCGGGGTATCGCCTGCTCGCGCGGCTGCGCGCCGGCGGACAGGGCGCCGTTTTCTCCGCGATTCAGGAAGCCACGCAGCGCGAGGTGGCGATCAAGCTTTTGCGCGGCGGGGAGCTTGCGTCGCGCGACGCGCTGCTGCGCTTTGAGCGCGAGGTGCGTCTGTCGGCGGCGCTGCACCACCCGAACATCGTGCCGGTGTTTGCGGCCGGTCGGACGAGCAGCGGCCTGCCGTTTTGCGTGATGCGGCTGGTGCGGGGCGTGCGGATCGACGAATTCGTTCGCGAGCAGCGGCTGGACCTGTTCGAGGCGGTTCGGCTCTTCGCGCGGGTGTGCCGGGCGGTGCATCACGCGCACGGCGCGGGGATCATTCACCGCGACCTGAAGCCTGGAAACGTGATGGTGGAAGCGGGCGAGCCGCAGGTGCTCGACTTCGGCCTGGCGCGGCAACTCGACTCCGACGACGGCAGCGACGCGCTGACGCAGATTGGGGACGTGTGCGGCACGCCGCGCTACATGTCGCCCGAGCAGGCGGGCGGAGGCGCCGACGGCGTCGATGCGCGGACGGACGTGTATTCGCTCGGCGTGATGCTCTACGAGGCGCTATGCGGCGCGGCGCCGTTTGCCGCCGACGTGCTCGACGACGCCATTCGCCTGGCGCGCGAGCGGACGCCGATTCCGCCGCAGACGGCGTTGCGCCGCGCGCGGGCGGCGCGTCGCGACACGGCCCCGCCGTGGCGGCGGATTCCGCGCGAGCTGGCGGTCGTGGTGCTCAAGGCGCTCGAGACGGATCGCGCGCGGCGCTATGCCGACGCGGGCGACATGGCGGACGATCTGGAGCGCTTCCTCGACGGCCGGCCGGTGCTCGCGCGCCGGCCGTCGGTGCTGCGGCGCGGCGTAGCCGGCGCGCGGCGGCTGATGCGCGGGAACCGGACGGTGGCGGCGGTCGCCGTCGCGACTTTCGCGATGCTGTTTGCGCAGGGTGTGGTCGCGCCGCTGGTTTTCGAGATCGGCCGGATGGACGCCGCGTTTCGTCGTCTGGCCGGCGCGGTGGAGCGGCGTGTGGGCACGTTTGGCCCCATGCGCTACGTGCAGATGGTGGGCATTCGCGATCGGGACAGGCTGTGGGAGATGGCGTCGGCGCTGGACATTCCGATTGGGGATCCGGGTTCGCTGCCTTCGCCGCGCGGGTTGATCGGTCGCGCGCTGGAGCGGCTGGCGCCGGCTCGCCCGGCGGCGGTCGCGCTCGAAGCGCAGTTTTACGATCCGAACAAATCCCCTGGAGTGGACGATGCGCTCGTGCGGGGCTTGCGCGCGATGCGCGACGCCAAGATCGAAGTGGTGACGAGTGCGGGAGACTGGTCGCGCGAAGACGACGGCACCCCAAAGGTGTGCAAGGATGTGCGCGAGAACGCCCGTTGGGGCCACACGACCGGCCAACTGGATCCATACGACCAATGGGAGATGCAACTGGCCGTGCAGCAGGGGGCGGGGCTTGTTCGCCCGTCGCTGGCGGTGATGGCGGCGGCGCTGCGCGGGCGATTCGGAGAGGACCTGCAATTCCGGTTCGACGGCAACAATACGCTGGCGGTGCTGTACTCGAAACCGGCGGGGGATTCGCCCGGCGGCGGAGCGCGGGAGGACGCGTGGTTCGTACGGTTGTCGGCGATCGGCGCGCTGCGGGAAGATCTGGAGAAGCACGGGCTGAAGATCGGCGACCGCGTGGCGAGCACGAGTCTGCAAACGCCCGCGCCGGGCGTGCTGCCCGGCGCACACACGCCGCTGGCGGACGTGCTTGAGATGCCCGAGGCGGAGCTGGCGAAGCGCTTCGGGGGACAGGTGGTCGTGCTGGGCGCCGATGGGGGCGACACGGCTACGCTGGAGCGGATTGCGGCGCGACGATTCCCAACGTCGCAGGCGCTGGCTGCTGCACTTCCGAACACTTTCGAAGCAATGAGTCTGCATGTCGGACCTGACGGCAGGGCGACGCCGAGCTATGCGGCGACGGCGATCGCCATCGAGATGCTGCTGCGCGGCGAATGCTACCGGCTGCCGCGCATCGGCGAGCTGTACGCCATTCTGTTCGGCGTCGGGCTGCTGGGCGTGTGGACGGGCACGGCGCTGGCGCGCTCGATTCTGCGGCGGGCCGGCGCGGCGCTGGCGCTGGCGACCGTGGTGTTGCTTGGCGCGACGGTGCTGTACGTGTACATATCGCTTGTCCTTTACCCGTTTATGCCGGTTTGTGCGTTTGTCGTGGCGAGCGAGCTGGCCGCGTGGGTCGAGCGAGACCGGCTGTCGTTGGCGAAGGCGCGTGGCTGAGTCGGCGCGGACGACGAAGCGGCGCG
>CAZHIE010000167.1:0-4935 GCA_964532435.1 uncultured Planctomycetales bacterium | reverse complement strand
GACCCGATGTTCATCCTGCACACCGGCTGGGTAATGGGATCGGATCAGTGGCCGCGCACGAACTCGCCTTGGGTGACGATCTCGGAACGAATCAACGTGGGGCCGCTGGCCGGCGCGAAGTTCGGGCTGCACGTCCAATCACCGACGATTCTCAGTCTGGAGAAGGATCGCGTCTTCGGAATGGATGCAGAGCCAGTCCCAGCGAAGTCCCTGGACATCGGTGCGAACGAGAAGCTTTTGAGCAAAGACCAATATGCTGTCGAAGGGTTCGGGGGCACGTTAACCGACCCTGTCGCGATTCCCGCCGACAGTCTGGAAAAAATAATATACGACCGGATGGAGTATCTCTGGGGACAGATCAACTGCAAACCATAGCCCTAGCGGACACGCGGCGCTTCGCCGCGAAGCCTGGGAGGCTCCCATGCTGCGAGTCATCGGCCTTGTGTGCGCCATCGCGATCGCGTCGGCTGTTTCGGGATGCGCGGGGCGCGATTGCTACAAGTGTACGAAGCTGCTGAACGAAAACCCGGCGCTGGCGCAGGCGCTCAGCGCTCCGGCGCTGGAACTGCTCGGCGTCGTGACCAAGTTCGGCAATGCCGATCCGATCTATAACCCGCACGTCTCGCCTGTGGCGCTCTCGCTCGGCACGACGTACGCGATCAGCGGCGCCGAGCACGCCTACCTTGTGCGGCTGCGCTGGGCGGACGGACGGACGCGCACGTTGATGGTCGGCCGCGAGTCGCACGCCGATGCGAACGCGGCGGAATTTCAGATGGATTACAGCGTGGTCAGCGGGGTCTCGATCTTCCTGCTGCACTCGGGCTGGGTGATGGGGTCGGATCAGTGGCCGCGGGTCGATTCGCCGTGGGTCACGATCTCATCGGTCGAGGTCCCGCCGGATGGCGTCGCTTCCGCGCCGGCCGCGGGCGGGACGTTCGCGCTGCACAAGCAGCCGGGGCTGTTTCTGGCGGAGAAGCACCGCGCATATTGCGTTCGCGCCGGACAGATTCCCGTTCGCTCGAACGGCCTGGGCGACGGCTCGGCGTCGCTGACCGTGGCGGGGGATTTCGCGTACGTCGTGCTGTCGGGGCCGCTGTCGACGCCGGCGCCGGCCGGCGGCGTCGATCTGGAGATTCTGGAAAACATGAAGTCGCTCGCGCGTGCGGCCGCGTTCATTCCGTAGCGGCGCGTCCCGCGCGGCCTCACGCCTGCGGCGCCGCCACGTCCTGCCACTCGTGCGGCGGAAACTCGACGCCGAGGATGCACTGGCCGTTGGCCGAGGTGGTTCGGCGCACGACGCGCGCGTCGCGCGTGACGTCCCATTCGAGCCCCACGCCGAGGTCCACGTCGAGCGACACGGTCGGGCCGATCTGGGCGGCCTGGCGAATGGGCAGGCGGAAGGACGCTCCGCCGGGAGAGATGTCGATCGCCTCGCACAGCCCGCGATCCGCTCCGGAGCGCCAGTGCATGGGCCCGGAGACCGGCACGCGCACGAAGCGCCGCCGTTCCAGGTATCGATACGAGCTGTCGTCGCGGATCTCGCGCTGCGGTATGGCGTACCGTTCCATGCGTTGCACGTTCCATCTCCGGCGGCGGCGGCGGCGCTAGCTCTCCTGCTCCGCCTCGCGCGCCCTTGCGAGGCTCTGGGCCTTCGCCCGTCGCGCCTCTTCCAGCAGGTTCGCGTACTCCTTCAGCACGGCTTCGCTCGTGCCATTGCACTTGGCGGCCGCGTTCCAGACCGCGAGTGCGGCGAGGCCGGCGGCGAGCAGAAGGATCGGCCAGAGGCTCATTTCGTATCGGCTCCCGACTGCCGTGCGTCGTCGGACGTATCGGCGCAGCAGGGGTGGCGCTCCAGTAGCGCGCGGAGGCGCGGCGGATGCGCGATTTCGGCGTTCGGCAGTTGCGGGCGCGCAGAGGCCTGACTACCATGCAGCCCGATTTTGGAGGCCCGCATCGGCATGGGTACACAGGAAACGTGGCATCAGGTGTCGGAGGCCGCGAATCTCCGCCGTCTGATCCGCGATATTCCGGACTTTCCCAAACCGGGCGTGCGGTTCAAGGACATCACGCCGCTGCTGGCGGACCCGTCGGGGTTGGCGCTGTCGGTGGAGTTGATGGCGCAGCCGCTTCGCGGGCTGAAGATCGACGCGGTCGTCGGCGCGGAGTCGCGAGGATTTATTTTCGGAACCGCGGTGGCCAAGGCGCTTTCGGTCGGGTTTATCCCGGTGCGCAAGCCGGGCAAGCTGCCGGGCGAGCGCCGGCGGCACGAATATGCGCTGGAATACGGCAGCGATGCCCTGGAGATTCACGCGGATGCGCTGCACGAGGGGCAGAGCGTCGTGATCGTGGACGACGTGCTCGCGACGGGCGGTACGCTGGCGGCGTGCCTGGCGCTGGTGAAGCTGCTAGGGGCCGAAGTCCGCGCCGTGGCGGTGCTGATCGAGATTGAGTCGTTGCGCGGGCGCTCGCAGATTCAGGGCGTTCCGGTGTTCAGCGTTCTGCGATACTGAGCTTGGCGAAGCGGCGTCTTTGGCCGCAAAACCAATGCTCCCCGATGGTTACGTGTGTTCCGCGGCCGCGTGTCCGACATGCTCAGACACTCTGGAAGTTTGGCGCGTCGCGGACAATGACAGGAGAATCGGCCAGGCGGCTCGCGTGGCCGCGTCGGCTCCGTGAGCGGTTCCGAAGCGTCGGGATCGCATCAGCGGGCGAGCGGTCGGCGATTGCGGCTTGGTCGGCGAGTTCTGGACGAGCGCCGCAGCGCGGCGTGACGGGAGATCAGTATGCGGCGGTTCTGGTCGCGTCCGCTGTCTGTGGCCCTGCTCGGCGCCGCGGTTTTTCCGCTGGCCGGGTGCGCTTTTGTGAGCGACGTTTTCTCGTCCGACCTGTTCGGTGCGCTGGGGTTGGACGTTAACCGGTTCCAGCCGGCGCCGGGCACGATCATCGTCAACTTCCACAACCAGGTGGGCGTGCCGGTCGTCTTCCTCGCCTACGAATCGGCCGATTCGCAGGACCTGACGCAGGACACGCGGAACTTCTCGGTTTCGGTGAATCCCGGCGAGACGACAAACGAAGTGATCTCCTGTCCGGTGGGGCTGGTGTCGCTCGGAACGGTGGATGCCGACTTCGCGGTGGACGCGACCGGCGCGATCGTGATTCCGGACGATCAGGTTGCGTACGCCGGCGCTCCGCTGATTCTCAACCGCGACTTTCAATGCGGCGACGTGATCGACGTGACGATCCTCCCCGATCTGGGGACCGACAACGGGTTTACGTTCCAGATTCGGGTGTTTCGCGGAAGCTAGGCGATCTGCGCCGAGGTGCCCAAGGATGCTCAGGATTCGTACGCAATTGTGGAAGTCGGCCGCGCTGGCCGTGCTGATCGCGGCCAGCGGCTGCGCGGACGTCACGTCGCTGCTCAGTCCGGAGTTTCTCTCCGCGGTGGGCGGCGGCACGGACGTGGCCAACCTGCCGGGGGATGCGCCCGCGGTGCTGGTTTCGGTGGAGAATCGGACGAGCCGCGTCGCGGAGATGGTCGTGTCGTACCGCGACGCCGACGACAACGTTCAGCAGTTTCTCAAGCTGGTGACGGCGGGCGATTCGAGCGGGCAGGCCCTGCTCTGCAAAGTGAGCGAGCTGACGCTCGGCGACATCGCCGACCCGAGCGCGCCGGGCGTGGTCATCCGCCTGGGCAACGGAACGCAAGACGATCCGTTCATCGAGGTAGAGCCGTTCGGTACGATCCTGCGCGACGGCGTGAATTTCGATTGCGGCGACGCCGTGACGTTCGTCGTTCAGCCTTCGGGCGGCACCGTGTCCGGCTATCAGACGATCGCGTTCATCCAGCGGGCGCAGTAACGGGGGCGGCCGGCGGTCGCGGCGGACTCGCGCCCCGGCGATGCGACGATCATGCAGAAGTTTTTTGCGGCCATCCGCCAGGCCGCGGATTCCGAGGTATGTGCAATGCAATCGAAGCGGATCGTTTGTGCGGCGCTCGCCGGATTCGTCGGAGTGCTGACGCTGGGCGGGTGCCCGGGCGTCGCGCCGACGGAGTTCATCGCGGGCGGCGGCGGCGGCAATCAGACGCAGATCGGCGACAACGCGTCGGTCACCGTGCTCGCCCCGCAGAATGACCTGTCGATCACGGGCGGCACGCCGGTCGAGGTGATCTGGACCGCCGTCGCGACGACGCGCTCGGCCAGCATCCGCATCATCCTCGATCGCGACACGAATCCGAACAACGGCAACGAGACCGTCGTCGCCAACAACCTTCCGCTCAACACGACCAGCACGACGATCAACACGACGCAGCTCACGGCGGGGAACTACCTGATCGGCGTGCTGGTGATCGAAGCGAGCGACATCGCCGCTTCGGCCTATGCCGGCGGGCAGATCACGGTGGACCAGCGTCCGACGCTGTTTTTCACGTCGCCGCGGGACAATTTCTCGTTTGATCGCACCGACCGCATCGTGCCGACGTTCGACGTGGCGTGGTCGCTGGACGATCCCGACTCGATCGTGACGGTCCAGATTCTGCTCGACCCGGACGATGCGCCGAACGGCAACGAGATTCTGCTGCGCGAGAGCAATTCGCAGACGGGCGACAGCTTCTCGTTCGACCTGCCCACGAGCAGCTTCGAGGCGGGTCTGTACCGCATTCTGGCGCTGGTCGGCGACGGCTCGACCGAGATTCCGTTTTACGCGCCGGGGTCGATCCGGCTGCGTTCGCGCCTGGCAGGTCCGATCGACCTGCGAAACCTGAACCTGCCGACCGGGGGCGTCTCGGGCGCGATCTTCGAAGGCTTCAACCCGCGCGACAACGCGGGCAGCTTTGTTAGCAGCATCCGCGACATCGATGGCGACGGGTTCAGCGACTTCGTCATTCTGGCGCAATTCGGCAAGCCGTTTTACGACGTAAACGTGCAGCGCACGGGC
>CAZHIE010000166.1:0-9455 GCA_964532435.1 uncultured Planctomycetales bacterium | reverse complement strand
GTCGCGACGGTCTCGGCGACGACCTTGGCGCTGGCGCCGGGGTATGTCGCGCTGACGGTGACGGTGGGGGGCGCAAGCTCCGGATATTGCTCGATCGGCAGCGTGAAGATCGCGATCGCGCCGACGACGACGATGACGATCGACAGCACCGCCGCGAAGACCGGCCGGTCGATGAAGAAGTGCGCGAATTTCATGGGGCGGCCTGCGAATCGGACGTTTGAGGCGCGGACGCGGGCGCCGACTGCGTCGAATGCGAGGCCTGGACCAGCGCCGCGGCGTCGACGGAGAGCGTCGTCTCGGTCGCGGCGACGCGGACGCCCGGGCGGGCGTGCAGCAGGCCGTTGACAATAACGCGGTCGGTCGGCTCGATGCCCGATTCGATCGCGCGCAGCGTGCCGTGCTGCGTGCCGAGCTTGACCGGGCGGGCCTGCACGACGCCGTCCGCGCCGGCGACGAGCAGAATCTTCATGTCCTGGTCCGAGACGACCGCCGCGTCGGGCACGAGCAGCGTTTCGTACAGGCCGCTGCCCGGGACGCGGACGCGCGCGAAGAAGCCGGGGATCAGGGTGTTCTGCGGATTCGGAAAGACGCCGCGGGCGCGAATCGTGCCCGTGCCAGGGTCGAGGCGATTGTCGACGAAGTCAACGACGCCCTCGTGCGGGAAGCCGGTTTCGTCGGCGAGTTGCAGGTAACAGGGGATCTGCACGTCGCGGGCGCTGGCGCGTTGGCCGTATTGAGACAGGCGCACGTATCGCAGCACGGACTGCTCGTCGGCGTCCACGTAGCAGTAGATCGGGTCGGTCGAGGCGATCGTCGTCAGCAGCGTCGCTTCCTGTCCGCCGCCGGTGATCAGGTTGCCGGGCGTGACGTATTTGCGGCTGATGCGGCCGGAGATCGGCGCGGCGACGCGGCACCACTCGACGCGCAGCTTGGCCGCGTCGATATCGGCATTTGCGGCGTCCTGTGCCGCTTTCGCCTCCTTGAGCGCCGCCGTCGCGGTGTCGAATTCCGTCGTGCTGCGGGCTTCGGGCCGAATGCTGCTCAGGCGATTAAACTCGACCTGCGCCAGCTCGACGCGCGCGGCGGCGCGGGCCTCTTCGGCAACGGCGCGGGCGAGCTCGGCGGCGAACGGGCGCGCGTCGAGTTCGACGAGCAGGTCGCCGGCCTTGATGTTCGTGCCTTCGGAAAATGGAACGGACTCGACCATTCCGCTGACGCGCGCGCGGACGTCGACGAATTCGACGGCGTCCATCCGCCCGGTGTATTCATCCCAGTCCATCACGCTCGCACGCACCGGGTGCGCGACCGTCACGGCCGGCGGCGGGAGCTGCGGCGGCGCAGGTGGTTTGCACCCGGCCCCGGCGGCCAGGGCCAGGAGCGCCGCCGCCGCCGCGCGCGCGGGGCGCGCGTAGGACCGTCGCGGACGGTATGGCAGTTTCACGCGATGAGCTCCGAACGGCCCGAATGCCCGACCCGCGGCTGGCGCCGCGTGGGCAGATGAATGGTAGCGTGCGTTTGGGCCGGTGTCGTAGGGGTCTGATGCGGTGAATGGGCGGGATTCAGACGCCGACCAGCGCCGCATAGATGATGCGGACGCCGACCAGCGCCAGCGCCAGAGAGATCGCCCGAATGATCAGCGAGGGATGCGTGCGGCGCGCCAGCCGAGCGCCAAACTGCGCGCCGATGACGACGCCCAGCCCCAGCGCCGTCGTTCGCCGCAGGCCGTGCTGAAACGAATTCGACGCCACGTGGACGAGTGTGCCCGCCAGTGCGGTGATCGCCAGGACAAAGTGCGAGGTCGCCGTCGCGACGTGGACCGGGAAACGCAGCAGAAGCACCAACGCGGGGACGTGGATGATCCCGCCGCCGATTCCGAGCAGGCTGGAAACAAAGCCGACCGCGAACGAAAGCCCGACGCCGCGCGGCCGGTCGAACGCGACGCGCGGCGACCTGCGCGTCGAGGCCGAGTCGTCGGTCGGCGCGGATTCGGGGACCGTTTCGGCGCCGCCCTCGGGGCCGGCGTCCTGGTCTCGCAATCGGCCGGTGCGCCCGGCTTTGCGCGCGGCCGAGATCGCCACGAAGAGCGACGCGGCCACCAGGAATGCGCCAAGCAGCACGTCGAACGTGCGGCGCGGGAGCAAGCCGGTGATCAGTGCGCCGACGACGGCGCCGGGGGCGGCCGCGGCGGAGAAGAGGACTCCGGCACGATAATCGATGCGGTGCTGGAAGGCGTAGCCGACCGATCCGCTGAGCGCGTTGAAAAAGACGACGGCGAGCGAGATGCTGGCGAGCAGGGCGGGGTCGTCGGTCGGATAGAGCAGCACGAGGACGGGCATCAGCACGAAGCCGCCGCCGGTGCCGATCAGCGTGCCAAAGACGCCGATCAGCAGGCCGAGCAGGGCGAGCGCGAGCCAATACGCGGGCGAGTGCTGGAGCATTGCCCTGCGAGCATACTGGAATTTTCGGTTGGGCGCGGCCCACCGGCTGGAAGCCGGTGCTACCTGCCGATCGAGCGTGCCGCCGCCGCGGCGCGCTTTCCGGATGTCGGAGTGATCACGGTGTGACGTTCGCCATGCCGGCCCACGGCTCGGTCGGCAGCCCGGCGGCGGTCCACTCCTGAATGCCGCCTTCGTACGCGCGGACGTTGTAGCCGCTCTGCGCCAGGCGTTCGGCGGCCTGGCGCGACGCGGGGCAGTTTCGGTTCGCGCAGTACGTGATCACGTCCACCGACTGGTCCAGCTCGCTCATGCGCTGATCGATCTGGGAAACGGGGATGCGCATCGATCCGCGGATCATGCCGAGGTCGTAGTGTTCCGGCTCGAGCACGTTGACAAGCTGCACGCCGTCGTTGCGGGTTAGCCGGTCCGCCAGGTCTTCCTTGGAAATCGTCCGTACGGTCGCCATGATTTCGGCCTCCTCGTTCAGCAGTTCCGTGAAATGCGCAGCGCTCGGCGGTCCGCAGTAGGAGCATTCCGCCAAAAGACGGCGTCGGCCGCAGAGGGCCGAGCGCTACGGCGTTGTCCGCAGCGCGTCAGATGCGTCCGAGCAACACCAGCACAATGAGTATCAACAGGAGCAGTCCGAGCCCGCCGGTCGGGTAATAGCCCCAGCCTCGGCTGTACGGCCAGGCGGGCAGCGCGCCGATCAGGAGCAGAATCAGAACGATGATGAGAATGGTTCCCGCACTGATTACCACAGTCGATCCTCCACGGCGGGCGCGGCGCATGGATGGCACGTGGCTCATGCGCGGCGCGAGCGCCGATGCGAGTCTGGCGCGCCGGAATGAATCTGCTCTGAAACCGAAGTGAGAGGCGGATCACGCGATCTGCATGAGTGCGATTTAACGTTCATTTCAGCGACGGCTCAGACGCGCGCGCAACGCTCTGCACAAGCAAAGATGGGCGCGTAAACACGAGCGGCTCGGCGCCGCGCGAAACGGCGTCCGGAAGGAGTATTCCGTATGAAGCGTTGGCATGCACTGGCAATCCTCGCAGCCGTCGCCGCATGGCAAGGCCGTCCGGCATTCGCGCAGGAAGGAAAGCACAGCGGCGATTCGTACACGCCGCAGCAGGCGGCGTCCCTCGTAAAGGAGACCAAGCGATCGCTGGCCGAGGCCATCGCGGCCGCGGAGCGCCACTGCGGCGGGCGCGCGATTCACGCCGAGTTCTGTCGCAAGGACGGCGCCAGCTCGGGCATCGTCGGCAAGGTCGTCGTGGTCGTAGGCGACAACCGCCTGGTGGAGGCGACGGTCAACCCCGAATCCGGCGAAGTGTCGAACCAGCGCGATCTTGACCGCATGACGTATCACGCCTCGGCCGGGAGCGGCGAGACGACGGTCTCGATACGTATGAACGACTTCGCCATGGCGCGGCGCTGGCAGAAGTCCAGCGACCTGACCGGCAAGAAGATCACCAACCCCAGCGGCGAAGACCTCGGCAAGCTGGAGGAGATCGTGGTCGACGCGAACTCCGGCCGCATTCTTTACGGCGTGCTGTCGTTCGGCGGCGTGCTGGGCGTGGGGGACAAGCTGTTCGCGATTCCGTGGTCGTCGCTGTCGCTGACGAGCGACTACAAGTCGTTCGTTCTGGACATCGACAAGGACCGCCTCAAGACCGCCAGCGGGTTCGACAAGGGCCAGTGGCCGAACTTCGCCGACGAGCAGTGGGCGACCGAGACGTACAAGTACTACAACCAGACGCCGTATTGGCGCACCGAGATTCGCAGCGAAGCGCGCGGCGACGGCGCCCGGCAGGCGTCCGACGTGAACTACCGCGAGCGCTGGCGCGAGCGGCCGACGGTCTGGCAGAAGGCGACCGACCTGAGCCGCAAGGACGTTCGCAACCTTCAGAACGAAGACCTCGGCAAGATGAATGACCTGGCGATCGACCCCGACAGCGGGCGGGTGCTCTATGGCATTCTCTCGTTTCGCGGGAAGCTGTTCGCGGTTCCTTGGAACGCGCTGAACCTGTCGAACGACGGCAAGCAGTTCACGCTGAACGTCGACAAGGAGGCGCTCAAGGACTCGGTGTCGTTCACGAGCGACAAGTGGCCGAACATGACCGATCCGCGCTGGGCCGGCGAGATCCACACGCACTATCACGTGCAGCCGTACTGGATCGTCGAGGTCGAAGAGACGCGGCGGCCGTAGTGGCGGCCGGGAGAGCTTTGGGGGTTAGTGCGGGGCCGGCTCCCCGACGGGCGAGCCGGCCCCTGTTTTCCAAACAACGCTTGCGAAGCGAGGCCATGCGATGAAACTCGAATCCCTGAACGACCTGTTTCTCGAAGAGCTGGCGGACCTGCACAGCGCCGAGACGCAACTGGTCAAAGCGCTGCCGAAGATGGCCAACGCGGCCAACGACGCGCGGCTGCGCAGCACGTTTCTCGAGCACCTGCGCGAGACGGAGACGCAGCTCGAACGGCTGAATTCGATCCTGGCCCGGACGGCGCACAAGCCGTCGAAGACGTGCAAGGCCATGCACGGGCTGATCGACGAGGGGGCCGAGATGGCCAAGAAACGCGGCGATCCGGCGGTGATCGACGCCGGGCTGATCGGCGCTGCGCAGCGGGTCGAACACTACGAGATCGCGGCATACGGTTGCGCGCGGACGTACGCGGAGCTGCTGGGCGACGCGCAGGCGGCCGAGTCGCTGGAGACGTCGCTGAACGAGGAAAAGGCGGCCGACGAGAAGCTCAACACGCTGGCCGAGGAGATCGTCAACCCGCAGGCGGCGCGGGCGGTCTGAGAAACGGCAGGCCGTCGCGCGGCTTCAGCGTTCGGCGTCGGGCGGGGGATGCGCGGCGCTGGAGAAATGCGCTTTGAGGTCGTCCACGACGACGCCGACGTCGAGCGGCTTCTCGTAAACGCGAAGCACGTCCAGGCCTGCGATGGACTGGTTGATCACCTGGATCGGCAGTCCGGTCATGAACATGACCCGCAGGCCGGGACGCTGCTTTTGCAGCGCGAGAGCCACGTCGAGGCCGCCGAGGTCGTCCTGCAACAGCCAGTCGGCGATCAGCACGTCCGGCTTGAACGACGCGCCGATGGCGAGCGCTTCGTCGGCCTTGCACGAGTTGTGGACGGAATGCCCCTCGTGCGTCAGCACTCGCTTTAGCAGATCGCAGAAGACGGCGTCGTCATCGACGATCAGTACCTTGGCCATGTCTGACATGTTAGTCCGTTGAAGTTGTTTGCGCAGGGAGCCGGATCACGAAATTGGTGCCGCGGTCGGGCCGGCCCTCGACCGTGATGCGTCCGCCGTGATCGGCGATGATGCTGTGCGTAATGCTCAAGCCCAGGCCGCACCCGCCGTTGCGCCGGTTGGTCGAGAAGAACGGGTCAAAGATGCGCGAGCGGATTTCGGGCGAGATGCCCGGGCCGTTATCGCTTACGACAAGCTGAATCTCGTCGCCGACGCACTCGCTGTTCAGCGTGACGATCACGTCGCCGCCGGCCGCCTCCGCTGCGTTGGAGATCAGGTTGACGAGCACCTGCTCCATTTCGGTGGTGTTCATGCGGACGGGGGGTAGCTGCTGCGCCAAGCCGAGCTGGATCGAGAGGCCCGGGGAGCTGATGTACAGCCGGGCCAGGTCGGCGGCGTGGCGAATCACCTCGTTGAGCTGGCCGGCGGTCTTGGGCGTGGCCTCGTCGCGCGCGAACTTGAGCACGTTCTTGATGATCTGGGCGGCTCGCTGCACCTCGCGCGTGATCGTCTCAAAGGACTGCTTGGGGTTCGCGTCGTCGTAGCGCAGCGCGTATTGCGCCGTGGCCATGATCGCGTTCAACGGGTTGTTGATCTCGTGCGCGATGCCGGCCGCGAGCGTGCCGAGCGACGCGAGCCGCTCGGAGCGGCGCAGCAGCTCGGTGCGTTCGGCGACCACTTCTTCGAGGTGGTCGCGGTGGCGGATCAACTGCTGTTCGGCGACTTTGCGCTCGCCGATGTCCTGGGCGATGACGAGCACGGCCTGCGGCCGGCCGTCGAGGTCGCGGATGCAGACGATGCTGGTATTGAGCCAGACGGTCGAGCCGTCGGGGCGGAGGCAGCGCTTTTCGAGCACGCAGTCGCCGCCTTCGCCGGCCGCCATCCGTTCGAGCAGATTCGACTCGCGCGGGCGGTCGTCGGGGTGGGTCAACTCGGCGAGACGCCGGTCGAGGAGATCGCTGGCGGCGCGGCCCATCATGCGGCAGAAGCGGTCGTTGGCGAGCAGGATGCGGCCCGCCAGGTCGGTTTGCGCGACGCCGACGGCGCTCTGGCGGAAGATGGCGCTGATGCGCTCGCGGTTTTCGTGCAGACGGGCCTCGTGCTCGCGCTGCTCCATGATGCGCAATTGCTCGGCGTTGCGCCGGATCTCGCGCGCTTGCAGGAACAGCTCGACGAAGACGCCGACCTTGGTGCGCAGAACCTCCGGCACGATCGGCGTGAAGATGTAATCGACCGCGCCGAGCGAATAGCCCATCGAAGCGTGCGTGTCGGTCCGGCTGATCGCCGAAACGAAGATGATCGGCGTGCGCTCGGAGCGCTGCCGCTCGCGGATGAGCTTGGCGGTCTCGAAGCCGTCGATGTCGGGCATGTTCACGTCGAGCAGGATGACGGCGAAATCCTGATTCAGCAGCTTTCGCAGGGCTTCGCGGCCGGACGACGCCTGGACGAGATTCTGCCCCAGGTCGGCGAGGATCGTTTCGAGCGTAAGGAGCTTGGCCGGGCTGTCGTCGACCAGCAGGATGTTGGCCTTTTCGGCGTCGGCGAGCGGCGGCGCGGCGGGGGGCGCGCCTCCGATGGACGTTGCGATCGGATTGGGGGACGTCATCCGGCGCTCCGAGCTTGGGCACACATCGTCACTCGACGCCTCAGCGCTTCATCCACGCGCGCATCAGCGCGAGCAGTTGTTCCGAATCCACGGGCTTGGAGACGTAATCCGACGCGCCCGCGTCGATGCACTTTTCGCGGTCGCCGCGCATGGCCTTGGCGGTGACGGCGATGATCGGCAGGTCGCGGAAAGTCGGAATGTTGCGGATCGCCCGCATGGTCTCGTAGCCGTCCATCTCGGGCATCATCACGTCCATCAGGACGATGTCGATTCCCTCGCTCTGCTGAAGAACGGAAATGCCGTCGCGGCCGTTCTCGGCCGAGAGAACGCTCATGCCCTGCCGTTCGAGGAGACCGGTAAGGGCGAAGATGTTGCGGATGTCGTCGTCGACGACCAGGACGCGCTTCTGGGCGAGCGACTGGTCGGCGGCGCCGTCGCCGCCGAGCTCCATTACGGGCTTGGGCCGGCGGACGTCGAGACGGTGGAGGAAGAGCGTGACCTCGTCGAGCAGGCGGCGCGGCGCGCGGGCGTCCTTCACAATGACCGACTGGGCCGATTTCATCAGGCGCGATTTCTCGCGGCGCGTCAGATCCTTAGATGTATGCACGACGATCGGCAGGTCGCCCAACCCCGGCTCGCGGCGGACGGCCTCGATCAGCTTGGCGCCGGTCATGTCCGGCAGCTTCAGGTCGACGACCATGCAGTCGAACTGGCCGCCGCGCAGCGCTTCGAGCGCTTCGGCGGCGGTGCCGACCGCGGTGGTGCGAATGCCGTTCTGGTCGATCATCTGCACCAGCGCGTCGCGCTGCACGTGGTCGTCCTCGACCAGCAGGAGATTCTTCAACGCCGGCGCGCCGGCCCGAACGGCCGAGAACGCGCTGTCGAGACTCTCGCGGCTGACGGGCTTGCGCAGGATGGTGAGGTCGTCGCGGCCCGCGTCGGGCAGCGTCTCGTCGCCGGAAATCACGTGTACCGGCACGTGGCGCGTCGAGGCGTCGTCGCGAAGCTGTTCGAGCAGCGTCCAGCCGTCCATGTCGGGCAGGTGCAGGTCGAGCGTGATGGCGATGGGGCGGAATTGGCGCGCCAGCGTGAGAGCCGCCTCGCCGGTCGTCGCGATCACCGCCTTGAAACCGTGCTCGTGGACGGTATGCATGAGCACGCGGGCGAAGTCGATGTCGTCTTCGACGATCAGCACGACCGGCTCCGACGATTGCACGAGCGTGCGGTCGTCGTCGGCCTCGTCGAGCAGGCGGCGCAGCCGCCCGGCGCCCGGAATGGCGCGGGTCGAGTCTTCGGCGAACGAATCGCCGAGCAAGCGGTCCGGCGGCACGTCGGGGCGGGCGCGCTTGGGCGCCACGTGAATGCGCGGAACGTACAGCGTAAACGTGCTGCCCTGCTGCGGAGCGCTTTCGAGCACGATCTCGCCGCCCAGCAGGCGCGTCAGCTCGCGACTGATCGAGAGGCCCAGGCCGGTGCCGCCGTACTTGCGGCTGGTGCTGCCGTCGGCCTGCTGGAAAGCCTCGAAGATGACGCGCTGCTTCTCGATCGCGATGCCGATGCCTGTGTCGCGGACGGAGAAGGCGATCACCATGTTGGCGCGGCTGAGGATCGGGTGCTGCGGGCTCCAGCCGGTGGTGGCTGTGCTGATGCGGAGCTGGACCTGTCCGGCCGGCGTGAACTTGAAGGCGTTGGAGAGGAGATTCTTGAGCACCTGCAGCAGTCGCTTGGCGTCGGTGTAGATGGCGCTCGGCAGGTCGGATTCGAGCTCGATGTCGAAGGCGAGATCCTTGCCGTCGGCGACGGGGCGGAAGGTGCGTTCGAGCTGGTCGGTGATCTCGCTGAAGAGCGCTTCGCCGACGTCGATGGTGACGGTTCCCGACTCGATCTTCGACAGGTCGAGAATGTCGTTGATCAGCGCGAGCAGGTCGCTGCCGGACGAGTAGATCGTGCGGGCGAATTCGACCTGCCGCGGGAGCAGGTTGCCCTCCGGGTTGTCGCCAAGCTGCTTCGAGAGGATGAGCAGGCTGTTCAGCGGCGTGCGCAGCTCGTGCGACATGTTCGCGAGGAACTCGGACTTGTACTTGGAGGTCAGCGCCAGCTCGGCCGCCTTCTCCTCGAGGGCGCGGCGGGCCTGCTCGACCTCCTTGTTC